>JAGWMW010000058.1 GCA_028871575.1 Burkholderiales bacterium
AGCACGAGTGGTTTGTGATTGACGCCACCGACAAGGTGCTCGGACGTGTTGCCAGCGAAGCAGCACGCCGTTTGCGCGGCAAGCACAAGGCCATCTACACGCCTCACGTCGATACCGGCGATTTCATCATCGTCGTCAACGCCGACAAGATCCGCGTCACCGGGGCCAAGGCCACCGACAAGATCTACTACCGCCACAGCGGCTACCCGGGCGGCATCCACGCCACCCCCTTCAAGGACATGCAGGCCCGCCACCCCGGCCGCGCGCTCGAGAAGGCCGTCAAGGGCATGCTGCCCAAGGGCCCGCTGGGCTACGCCATGGTCAAGAAGCTGAAGGTCTATGCCGGTGCCAGCCACCCGCACACCGCTCAGCAGCCCAAGCCGCTGGAGATTTGACGACATGATCGGAACCTGGAACTACGGCACCGGCCGTCGCAAGTCGAGCGTGGCGCGCGTCTTTCTCAAGAAGGGCAGCGGCCAGATCGTCATCAACGGCAAGCCGATCGACGCCTACTTCGGGCGCCAGACCTCGATCATGATCGTGCGCCAGCCGCTGCTGCTCACGGGCAACAACGAGGCCTTCGACATCAAGATCAACGTCCACGGCGGCGGCGAGAGCGGTCAGGCCGGCGCGGTGCGCCACGGCATCACGCGCGCGCTGATCGACTACGACACCGCGCTCAAGCCCGACCTGAGCCGGGCCGGCTTCGTCACCCGCGACGCGCGCGAGGTCGAGCGCAAGAAGGTCGGCCTGCACGGCGCCCGCCGTCGCAAGCAGTTCAGCAAGCGATAGGCAGCCACTCCCGGAGCGCCTGCGGCGCCGCCCATCGATGCGGCGCGGCGCTGGCGCCCCGGCGAGGCCGGATGCGCGGCGCCCGCCTTGGCGCGCAAGGCCGTCGGGCCATTGCATTCGCGCTATGCTGCACCATCTCTGGAGCCATGACCATGAACGCCATTGCCGAACCGCTCGCCCCCGCCACCGATGAGCTGCCGCCGCCGCTGATCTTCACCGACAGCGCGGCCGACAAGGTCAAGCAGCTGGTCGACGAGGAAGGCAACCCCGACCTCAAGCTGCGCGTCTTCGTGCAGGGCGGCGGCTGCTCGGGCTTCCAGTATGGGTTCACCTTCGACGAGGTGATCAACGAGGACGACACCCAGATGAGCAAGAACGGCGTCACGCTGCTCATCGACGCGATGAGCCTGCAGTACTTGGGCGGTGCCGAGATCGACTACAAGGAAGACCTGCAGGGCGCGCAGTTCGTGATCAAGAATCCGAACGCCACGACGACCTGCGGCTGCGGGTCGTCCTTCTCGGCCTAGCGACCTGCGGCTGCGGGTCGTCCTTTTCGGCCTGGCGACCTGCGGACGCAGGCCGCCCGTCTCTGTTCAATGACCTGCGGCGGCAGGTCCTCGGTATCGGTGTCGATGCTGGTCAGGCCGGGTACATCGCCCCGAGCACTCGCTCGCCCCGAGCCCCCGTGACGGCCGGCAGGTTGCCCGGACGGTGCTCCACGAAGGCGCAGGCCAGCCAGGCGAACGCCAGCGCCTCCACCTGATCGGGCGGCAGGCCTTCGGCCGCCGTCGTGTCCACGACCACACCGGGACCGACTCGCGACCGCAGCCGCTGCAGCAGATGCCGGTTGTAGGCACCCCCGCCGCAGACATAGAGCTCGCCGGTGCCCGGGGCCTGGCGCTGCAGGTCGCGAGCCACGGTCAGGGCGGTCAGCTCGGCCAGCGTGGCCATCACGTCCTGCGCTGCGGGCGTGGCCTTGCCGAGGCGTCGGTCCAGCCAGTCGGCATCGAAGAGGTCGCGCCCCGTGCTCTTGGGCGGGCTGCGGTCGAAGTAGGGTTCGTCCAGCAGCCGTTGCAGCAGTTCGTCGTCGACCCGGCCGCCGGCCGCCCAGGCGCCGTCGGCATCGAACGGCTGGCCGCGATGGCGCCGGCACCACAGGTCCAGCAGCAGGTTGGCCGGCCCGCAGTCGAAGCCGCGCACGCCGCCCCGCCCGTCGAGCAGGGTGAGGTTGGCGATGCCGCCCAGGTTGAGCAGCGCCCGCGCCCGGCCGGCGCGTCCGAAGGTGGCGGCGTGGAAGGCCGGCACCAGGGGCGCGCCTTCGCCGCCGGCAGCGAGGTCGCGGCTGCGGAAATCGCAGACGACGTCGATGCCGCAGCGCTCGGCCAGCAGCGCGCCATTGAGCAGCTGCAGGGTGTAGCCGGCGCCGTCCGGCTCGCGCGGGCAGTGCCGCACGGTCTGGCCGTGGGCGCCCACGGCCACCACCTCGGCCGCTTCCAGCCCGGCGTGGGCCAGCAGCGCGGCCACGACCTCGGCATGGGCGCGCGCCAGCGCATGGGCGGCCAGCGCGGCACGGTGCAGCTCGTCGTCGCCGCGCCGATTCAAGGCCAGCAGTGCCTGCGCCAGCGCAGGGGCCAGGGGGCGGTGGGTGTGCGCGACGCTGCGCTGCAGGCTGCCGTCGGCCCCGAAATCGGCCACCACGCCGTCGATCCCGTCGAGCGAGGTGCCCGACATCAGCCCGATGAACCAGGCCATCGGGCGCGCGCGTCAGCTGCTGGGTCCGGGGCGGGCGAGCATCGACTCCGCCGCCGCCAGCTCGGACTTCGCCTGCTGCGCCACCTTCAGGAATCGCGGCCGCTGCGACGGGTCGAGCGGCACCACCTGCGAGGCCCGCGCGACCTTCAGCGGGTCGACATGGTGGCTGCCGATGCGGAACTCGAAGTGCAGGTGCGGCCCGGTGGCCCAGCCCGTCATGCCAACCGCGCCGATGCGCTCGCCCTGCTCGACACGCTCGCCGCGGTGCACGAGGATGCGGCTGAGGTGCGCGTACAGCGTGCTGCGGTTGTCGCTGTGGCGCAGGATGACCACGTTGCCGTAGCCGTTCTGCTGGCCCGCGAACTCGACCCGGCCGTCGCCCACGGCCCGCACCGGCGTGCCGATCGGCGCGGCGTAGTCCACGCCCTCGTGCTTGCGCCAGGTCTTGAGGATCGGGTGGTAGCGCATCGCGAAGCCCGAGGTGATGCGCGAGAACGCCAGCGGTGCGGCCAGAAAGGCGTGGCGCTTGCTGCGCCCGTCGGCGTCGAAGTAGGCGCCCCGGCCCTGATCGGGCTGGAACCAGATCGCGTTGTAGGCCTGGCCGTCGTTGACGAACTCGGCCGCCAGCACCCGCCCCGTGGCGTCGCCCCAGGCCACGGGCTGGCCGTCGGCGGTGAGGGTCTGGTAGACGATGCTGAAGGTGTCGCCGCGGCGCAGGCCGCGCCTGAAGTCGATGTCGTTGGAGAAGATCTCCGCCAGCTGCCCGGCCACGGCGTCGGACAGGCCGGACTCGTCGGTGGCGGCGAACAGCGAGCTGCGGATCGTGCCGCTGGCCAGCCGCACCTCGCTGCCCAGCGGCGCCACCGCCAGGCTCGCCTGCAGGTGACCGTCGATGCGCGTGATGCTCAGGCGGTTGAACTCGGTCTTGGCCTGCTCGTCGTCGGCCACCGGATAGCGCGCCACCAGCGACAGCAGCGTGCCGTCGGCATCGGTGCGCACCTGCACCATCTTGCCGCTGCGCCCGGCCATCAGCCGGCGCGCCGTCGCGTCGCTGCCGATGAAGGCAGCGGCGGCCGGATCGACCACGCCCAGTCGCGCGAAGAGGCGCGCCACGGTGTCGGTGCTGCGCGTGAGGTCGCTGCGGCTGAGCTGCAGCGGCTGCCCGGCGAGCGCGGCGATCTGGCTGTCCAGGCCCTCGGGCACCACCGCCTCGGAGATCACGCGCTTGGGCAGCAGCGCCGCGTCGGGGGCCAGCGGGGCCACGGCGACGGCGGTGATCGCGAAGCCCGCCATCAGCACCATGCTGCCCAGCACGAGCCCGGTGCGGTGCAGGCGCAGCACCGCCAAGAAGCGCTGCCAGGGGGGCGCGAGGGTCGATTCCAAGGATTCGGGGTTCTTGTCGTTGGGGCCGCCGCGATCGGTCGCCGCGGGGTCGTCTACTAGAATCGCGGCCCGATCGCGGGGCGCCGTCCGCAGCGTTCGCAAGTCCCGGGCCCGGGATGCCGGCGGCAGTATAGCCAGCGCGATCCGGCCCGAACCCCGCAAGTAGCCCGGCGTCACACCGCACATGTCAGCGACCGTTTCCCCCCGCCACCCCGTCACCGACCGTGTGCGCGAGGCGCTGGCGATCACGCAGCGCGGCTGCGACGAACTGCTGCCCGAGGCCGACTGGGTGGCCAAGCTGGCCGCCTCCGAAGCCACCGGGCGGCCCTTGCGCATCAAGTTCGGCCTGGATCCCACCGCGCCCGACCTCCACCTCGGCCACACCGTCGTCTTCAACAAGCTGCGCCAGCTGCAGCTGCTGGGGCACACCGTGATCCCGCTGATCGGCGACTTCACCTCGATGATCGGCGACCCCTCGGGCCGCAACACCACCCGCCCGGCGCTCACGCGCGAGCAGATCGAGGCGAACGCACGCACCTATATCGAGCAGATCGGGCTCGTGCTTGACGTCGGAAGTGCAGAAGTTCGTTACAACAGCGAATGGAGCGACCCGCTGGGTGCGCGTGGGCTGATCCAGCTCGCCGCCCGCTACACGGTGGCGCGAATGATGGAGCGCGACGACTTCGCCCGGCGCTACGCCGGCCAGGTGCCGATCTCGGTGCACGAGTTCCTGTACCCGCTGATGCAGGGCTACGACTCGGTGGCGCTGCGCGCCGACCTCGAGCTCGGCGGCACCGACCAGAAGTTCAACCTGCTGATGGGCCGCCACCTGCAGCAGGAGTACGGACAGGTGCCGCAGTGCATCCTGACGATGCCGTTGCTCGAGGGCCTGGACGGGGTCGAGAAGATGTCCAAGAGCAAGGGCAACACCATCGGCATCACCGAGCCCGCCAACACGATGTACGCAAAGGTGCTGTCGATCAGCGACACGCTGATGTGGCGCTGGTACACGCTGCTGTCGCTGCGGCCCGAGGCCGAGATCGCGCGCCTGCGGGCCGAGGTCGACGGCGGGCGCAACCCGAAGGACGCCAAGGTGCTGCTGGCGCACGAGATCACGGCCCGCTTCCACGGCGCCGCGGCGGCCGAAGCGGCCGCGCAGGACTTCCAGCGCCGCGCCGCCGGCGGCCTGCCCGACGAGATCGCGGCGGTGGCGCTGGCCGGCGCGCCGCTGGCCATCGCGGCCCTGCTCAAGCAGGCCGGCCTCGTGTCCAGCAGCAGCGAGGCGATGCGCCTGATCGAGCAGGGCGGCGTGCGCATCGACGGCGCGGTGGTCAGCGACAAGGCGCTGAAGGTCGGCGCCGGCACCTGCGTCGTGCAGGTGGGCAAGCGCCGCTTCGCGCGCGTGACGCTGTCGGCCTGAGCGCGCTCGCTCAGTCCTCGGCGTCGCCCCAGGCCGCCAGCCGCTGCTTCAGCTCGGCCACGAAGTCGCGCACCTGCGCGCTGCTGCCCAGCGTTCGCGGCTGCCATTCGGGGCTGCCGCGCACGGGCCGGCGCACGAGGGCGGCCTGCAGCACGGCCCCGTCGATGGCAGCGCGGGCGATGGCGCTGCCGCGGCGCTCGAAGCGGCCCTCGCGCTCGGTGAGGCCGAGCGCGCGCAGCTCGCGGCGCAGCCGCTGCAGCGCCTCGTCGGGCCGGAAGGGCGGCGGCACGAAGCCGAAGTCGTCGTCGTTCATGGTCGGGTTGCGCTGATCGCGGTGCTGCAGGGCGCCTCGGGGCCGCTCAGGCATTGGCCACGCCGGCGGCCACGTGGCCGGCGGGCACGTGCAGGGCGGCGTTCTCGATATGGCCGGTCTGGTCGTCGAAGAAGAAGTCGGGCTCGAACTCGCGCAGGAAGCGGCCCTTGGGCAGGCCGCCCAGGAACATCGCCTCGTCGACGTCGATGTGCCAGTCCATGAGCGTGCGCACGGCGCGCTCGTGCGCCGGCGCGCTGCGCGCGGTGACGAGCGCGGTGCGCAGTCGCATGCCGGCCACGGGCGCACGCTGCAGCCGGTGCAGCGACTCCAGCAGGGGCTTGAACGGCCCCGGCGCCAGCGGCGTCGCGGCGCGCTCGCGCTCGTGGTGCTGGAAGGCGTCCAGGCCCTGCGCCTGGAACACGCGCTCGGCCTCGTCGCTGAACAGCACCGCGTCGCCGTCGAAGGCGATGCGCACCTCCTCGGGATGGGCGGCCGAGGCGCGCGCGCTGTCGGGGTAGACGCGCGCGGCCGGCACGCCCGCGGCCAGGGCCTGGCGCACATCGGCCTCGTTGGTGGACAGGAACAGGTTGGCCGCCAGCGGTCGCAGGTAGCGCCAGGGCGGCTGGCCGCGCGTGAACACGCCGCGCTGCACCGGCAGCCCGTAGTGCTGGGCCGAGCGGAACACGCGCAGTCCCGAGACCGGGTCGTTGCGCGAGAGGATCACCACCTCCACCCGCGCCTGCCCGGCATTGAAGGCCAGCAGCTTGTTGACGAGCGAGAAGGCCACGCCCGGCCGCGCCGGCTGCTCCACGCGCTCCAGCTGCAGCCGCATGTAGGCCCGGTCGTCGGCAGCCTCGAAGACGCGGTTCTCCTCCTCGAAGTCGAACAGCGCGCGCGAGGAGATCGCGACGACGAGCTGGCCTTCGAGCGTGGCAGGCATGGCGGCGATGGTAAGCCGCAGGCCACAGGTTTCATCGCGCTGCCACATCCGGCGGGCACACTTCCCGAGGCATCGAAAGCGTCACCGCCCGCCCGCCCCACCGTCCCTCCTCGAGCCCCGCATGGACCCGTCCTACGCCCGCCCCGAGACGCGCCGCCGCAGCGGCTCGGAAGCTCCGCTGTGCGACGAGGACCGCCCGGCCTGGACGCGCAGCGAGGCCTTTGCCGAGGACGTGGCCGACCTGCTCGAGGCCGGGCTGACGGCCGGGATGACGGCCGGCCCCACCGGGCGCACGGGTCCTGCGCGGGTGCCCGCCCCGGCCGGCGGGACGGCCCGGCCGGCCCGCCCTGCGCGGCCCTGGCGCTGGTTCGCGTGGTTCGGGCTGGGCCCGGCGCCCGAGCGGTTGATTCCGGCGCGCTGAGCCCGGGTATCCTTCGCGGCCACCGGCCTGCCGTCGGTCGGGGGAGCACCGGCGTCGCGCCGGCCGTCCCAGCCGAGTGAGAACCTGCCGAGCCCGCCTGCATGCACCCTCCGCGACCCCGCGCCGCGCGCCGAGGCCGGCCATGACGCCGAACCCGCGCGACCTGCCCCGCACCACCTTCGCGGTGCTGTTCATCGTCGTGCTGCTGGGCGCCTCGCTGTGGATCGTGCGCCCGTTCCTGGGCCCGGCGATCTGGGCCGCGATGGTGGTGGTGGCGACCTGGCCGCTGATGCTGCGCGTGCAGCGCCGGCTCTGGGGCCGGCGCCCGCTGGCGGTGGCGGTGATGACGCTGCTGCTGCTGCTGCTGTTCGTGGTGCCGCTGACGCTGGCGGTGGTGACCATCGTCGGCAACGCCGACCGCATCGTCGACTGGGCCCACCTCGTCACCGGCTTTCGGCTGCCGCCGCTGCCGCCGCCCTGGCTGGCGCAGCTGCCGCTGGTGGGCGATGCCATCACCCGGGCCTGGGTCCAGGCCGGCGCGCTGGGGCTGAGCGAGGCCCTGCCGCGGCTGTCGCCTTACGCCGGCGACCTGACGCGGTGGTTCGTGCGCCAGGTGGGCGGCCTGGGATTCCTGCTGCTGCAGTTCGTGCTGACGCTGCTGCTGGCCGGCGTGATGTACGCCACCGGTGACGACGCGGTGCGGCGGCTGCGCCGCTTCGCCGTGCGCCTGGGCGGGCCGCGCGGCGGCGCCATCGTCGACCTGGCCGGCGGTGCCATCCGCGGCGTGGCGCTGGGCGTGGGCGGCACCGCCATCGTGCAGGCCCTGCTCAGCGGCCTGGGGCTGCTGGTGGCCGAGGTGCCGTTCGCCGGCCTGCTGACGGCGCTGATCTTCATGCTGTGCATCGCCCAGATCGGGCCGCTGCCGGTGCTGGTGCCGGCCGCGATCTGGGCCTTCTGGGACGGCCGCACCGGCTGGGCCGTGTTCATCGCCGTCGTGGCCACGGTGGTGGGCCTGCTGGACAACGTGCTGCGGCCGGTGCTGATCCGCATCGGCGCCGACCTGTCGCTGATGCTGATCTTCACCGGCGTCGTGGGCGGCCTGCTCGCCTTCGGGCTGGTGGGCATCTTCGTCGGCCCGGTGGTGCTGGCCGTGGCCTTCACCCTGCTCGAGGCCTGGATTGCCGACGGCGATCCGGCCGACGAGTCGCCGCCGCCCTGAATCCGCCGGCCCGGGCCGGCCCGCGCCGGCCCCTCGCAGTTCAGCCGCGCAGCCGCTGCAGCAAGCCCGCGGTCGAGCCGTCCAGGCCGCGCGTCTGGCCGTCGATCAGGCGCGGCAGCAGGGCGTTGCACAGCGCCTTGCCCAGCTCCACGCCCCACTGGTCGAAGCTGTTGATGCCCCAGAGCGCGCCGCTGGTGAACACGCGGTGCTCGTACATCGCGATCAGCGCGCCCAGCGCGGCCGGCGTCAGCGCCTCCAGCACCAGGGTCGTGCTCGGGCGGTTGCCGGGGAAGCTGCGGTGCTGCGCCAGCACCTGCGGCGCGATGTCGGCCCCGGCCGTGGGCGCGCGCTCGGCCCCCGCCTCGTCCGCGGTCTTGCCCAGCATCAGCGCCTGGCTCTGTGCCAGGCAATTGGCCAGCAGCATCCGGTGCTGCTCGTGCAGCTCGTGCGCGGGCGTGCGCACGGCGATGAACTCGACCGGGATCACGTCGCTGCCCTGGTGCAGCATCTGGAAGTAGGCATGCTGGCCGTTGGTGCCCGGCTCGCCCCACACCACCGGGCTGGTGGCCAGCGGCAGCGGCCGGCCATCGCGGTCGACGCGCTTGCCGTTGCTCTCCATCTCGAGCTGCTGCAGGTAGGCCGGCAGCCGCGCCAGGCCCTGGTGGTAGGGCGCCACGCTGCGGCTGCTCAGGCCGTGGAAGTTGCGGTACCAGACGTCGATCAGTCCCAGCAGCACGGGCAGGTTCTGCGCCAGCGGCGCGCTGGCGAAGTGGCGGTCCATCGCATGGGCGCCTGCCAGCAGCGCGCGGAAGTTCGCCGCCCCCACCGCGATCGCGATCGGCAGCCCGATCGCGCTCCACAGCGAGTAGCGCCCGCCCACCCAGTCCCAGAAGCCGAAGGTGGTGCGGATGCCGAATTCGGCGGCCGCCTTGACGTTGGTGGTGGCGGCGGCGAAGTGCCGGTTGACGTCGCTGCCGCCCTGGGCGACGAACCAGGCGCGCGCCGCATGCGCATTGGCCATCGTCTCCTGGGTCGTGAAGGTCTTGCTGGCGACGATGAACAGCGTGCGCGTGGGCTCCAGCCGCGCCAGCAGCGGCGCGATGTCGTGGCCGTCGACGTTGCTGACGAAGTGCAGCCGGCGCCGCCCTTCGTCGCCGTAGGTCTGCAGCGCCTGCACCGCCATCCGCGGCCCGAGGTCGCTGCCGCCGATGCCGATGTTGACGATGTCGGTCAGGCCCGGGTCGGCGCGCACGCGCTCGGCGTAGGCCAGCATGGCGTCGAGCACGCCGTGCACTTCCTCGCTGTAGGGCCCGGCGCCGCGCGGTGCGCGCAGCGCGGTGTGCAGCACGGCGCGGCCCTCGGTGGCGTTGGCGACGTCGCCGCGCAGCATGGCGTCGCGCTGCGCCTGCAGGCCGCAGTCGCGGGCCAGGTCGAGCAGGAAGCGCATCGTGGCCGCGTCGACCAGGTTCTTGCTGAGGTCGGCATAGACCTCGGGCGCCTGCACGCCCAGGGCCTCGAAGCGGCCCGGGTCGCGAGCGAAGGCCTCGCGCAGGTCGAAGGCCCGGCCGTGGGCCTCGTAGTGGCCCTGCAGCGCGGCCCAGGCGGGGGTGTGGTCGCAGCGGATCTTGGGGATTCCTCCTGGGGGGGGTCGGTGGTCGCCGCGGCCCGGCTTCAGCCCGGCCGCGGATCGGGGTGGGTCGGGTCGATCCAGGCCACCTGCTCTGGCGGCTCGGCGGGCGCGATGTCCAGGTTCACGGCCACGGCCTCGCCGTCGCTGCGCACCAGCACGCATTCCAGCGTCTCGGTGCGGCTGGCGTTGATCTCCTGGTGCGGCACGTAGGGCGGCACGTAGATGAAGTCACCGGGCCCGGCTTCGGCGGTGAACTCCAGCCGCTCGCCCCAGCGCATGCGGGCCCGGCCCTTGACGACGTAGATCACGCTCTCCAGCGGGCCATGGTGGTGGGCGCCGGTCTTGGCATCGGGATGGATGTGGACGGTGCCGGCCCAGAGCCTGCGCGCGCCCGTGCGGGCGAAGTCGATCGCCGCGCGGCGGTCCATGCCGGGCGTCTGGGCGGTGCGGGGGTCGAGCCGGTCGGCCGGCACGACGCGCACGCCGTCGTGCTTCCAGCGCGGGGCTTCAGTGGGGTCCATCGGGTCTCCTCGAGGCACCTGGGGGTGGGGCGATGTTGCCAGCCTCCGATCCGGTTCGCGAGGGCGGCGCCGGCGCCGCCGGCAGGCCCCAGAATCGCCGCACGATGGAGCTGCTCACCGACCCCCAGGCCTGGATCGCCTTCGCCACGCTCACCGCGCTGGAGCTGGTGCTGGGCATCGACAACATCATCTTCATCTCGATCCTGGTCGACAAGCTGCCGCGGGCACGCCAGGAGGTCGCGCGCCGCGTCGGCCTGTTCATGGCGATGTTCACCCGCATCGGCCTGCTGCTGGTGCTGGCCTGGGTGGTGGGGCTGGTGGCGCCGCTGTTCACGGTGCTCGGCCAGGCCGTCTCCGGGCGCGACCTGATCCTGATCCTGGGCGGGCTGTTCCTGATCTGGAAGAGCACCGGCGAGATCCACCAGGCGCTCGAAGGCCAGGCCGATGCCCACGGGCCGAAGGCCGCGGGCGCGGGCTTGGCCGCCGTCATCGCGCAGATCATGGTCGTCGACCTCGTGTTCTCGCTCGACTCGATCATCACGGCCGTGGGCATGGTCGACGAGGTGCGGATCATGATCGCGGCGGTGGTCGCCTCGGTCGCGCTGATGATGCTGTTCGCCGGCGCCATCGGCCGCTTCGTCTCGGGCCACCCCACCATCAAGATGCTGGCCCTGGCCTTCCTGGTGGTGGTGGGCGTCGTGCTGGTGGCCGAGGGCTTCGGCCACCACGTGCCCAAGGGCTACGTCTACTTCGCGATGGCCTTCTCGCTCGGCGTGGAGCTGCTCAACATCCGGCTGCGCAAGCAGGGCGACCGGGCCGTGCAGCTGAACCCGCCGCGCATCCCGGGCGAATAGCGGCGAGCCGGGCCCGGCCCCGGCCGGCGCTCAGGCGGTGGGCAGCTTGTAGTCCTTGAACTGCTCGCGCAGCCGGTTCTTCTGCATCTTGCCGGTGGCGCCGAGCGGGATGGCGTCGACGAAGACCACGTCGTCGGGCGTCCACCACTTGGCGATCTTGCCTTCGTAGAACGCCAGCAGCGCCTCCCGGGTGAGCTCGGCGCCGGGCTTCTTCACCACCACCAGCAGCGGCCGCTCGTCCCACTTGGGGTGGTGGGCGGCGATGCAGGCCGCCATCGCCACCGCCGGGTGGGCCATGGCGATGTTCTCGAGGTCGATCGAGCCGATCCATTCGCCGCCGCTCTTGATCACGTCCTTGCTGCGGTCGGTGATCTGCATGTAGCCATCGGCGTCGATCCGGGCCACGTCGCCGGTAGGGAACCAGCCGGTCTCGCCGTCGTGGCGCAGCGGGTCGCCGCCCTCGTCCTTGAAGTAGCGCGAGACGATGAAGGGCCCGCGCACCAGCACGTCGCCCGAGGCCTCGGTGCCCCAGGCGAGCTCGTGCCCGGCCTCGTCGACGATCTTCATGTCCACCGGGTAGACGCAGCGCCCCTGGGTGGACATGACGGCGTAGCGGGCCTCGCGCGAGAGCGCCGCATGCCGCGGCTTGAACGCGGCCACCGTGCCCACCGGGCTCATCTCGGTCATGCCCCAGGCGTGCAGCACGCGCACGTCGTAGGTGTCGCCGAAGGTGCGCAGCATGGCCGGCGGGCAGGCCGAGCCGCCGATCACGGTGCGCCGCATGGTGCTGAACTTCAGGCCGTTGGCCTCGACATAGCTCAGCAGCGCCTGCCACACCGTGGGCACGCCGGCCGAGACCGTGACCTGCTCGGCCTCGAACAGCTCGTACAGGCTCTTGCCGTCGAGCCCCGCGCCCGGGAACACGAGCTTGGCGCCCACCATGCAGGCCGCGTAGGGCAGTCCCCAGGCGTTGACGTGGAACATCGGCACCACCGGCAGGATGCAGTCCATCGCCGAGCAGTTCAGCGAATCGGGCAGCGCGATGGCGAAGGTGTGCAGCACCGTGCTGCGGTGGCTGTAGAGCACGCCCTTGGGGTTGCCCGTGGTGCCGCTCGTGTAGCACAGCGAACTGGCGGTGTTCTCGTCGAAGCTGGGCCAGCTGTAGCGGTCGTCCTGGCTCTCGATCAGGTCCTCGTAGCACAGCAAGTTGGGGATGCCGGCCGCCGCCGCGCCCACGGGCATGTGGGCGCGGTCGGTCATGGCGACCCAGTGCTTCACCGTCTTCGTGCGCCCGGCCACGGCCTGGATCAGCGGCAGGAAGGTGAGGTCGAAGCACAGCACCTGGTCTTCGGCGTGGTCGGCGATGTAGGTGACCTGGTCGGGGTGCAGGCGCGGGTTCAGGGTGTGCAGCACCGCGCCGGAGCCGCTGACCGCGTAGTACAGCTCCATGTGGCGGTAGCCGTTCCAGGCCAGCGTGGCCACGCGGTCGGACCGCTGCACGCCCAGGGCCGCCAGCGCCTTGGCCATGCGGCGCGAGCGTGCCGCCATCGCCTTGTAGGTGGTGCGGTGGATGTCGCCCTCGACCCGGCGCGAGACCACCTCGCGATCGCCGTGGTGGCGCTCGGCATGCGTGAGCAGGGAGGAAATCAGCAGCGGCTGCTGCATCATCTGGCCGTTCATGGGGCTCCTTCGTGACTGCGGGGCGCTCGGGGGGCGCTGCCCGGCCGATTCTGCGGCAGCGCCCGGCGCCCGGGCACCCGGGGCGGCCCGCGGTCCGCCGCCCGCGGCCGGCCTACGGCCCGGGGGCCCCGCTCTCGTACCAGCGCCCGAGCCGGGCCCGCTCGGCCTCGGTGATGCCGGTGGCGTTGTTGAACGGCATCTGCCTGAGCACCACGGCCTGCTGGTAGATCTGTTGCGCGTGCTGCTCGATCAGGGCCGGCGTGTCCAGCATCACGCCCTTGTTCTGCACCTGCGCGTTGTGGCAGGCCACGCAGCGCTGGCCGACGATGGCCTGCACCTGGGCGAAGCTCACGCGGGACGGCTGGGCCTCGGCCGGCGGCGCCGGGGGCGGCGCCAGCGCCAGCGCGATCGCGGCGATCAGCGCGGTGCCCGCGGCGGCGTACTCCCAGGGCACGCGGCGGCCCTGCACCCGCGCCTTGTGGCGGGCGACGAAGCTGTGGCGGATCAACGCCCCGGCCGCCATCAGCCCCACCAGCACCGCCGCGTTGTGCGGGCTGTCGTAGAGCCAGCCGTAGTGGTTGGACAGCATCGCCACCAGCACCGGCAGCGTGAAGTAGGTGTTGTGCACGCTGCGCTGCTTGGCGCGCTGGCCGTGGATCGGCTCCACCGGCTGGCCGGCCTTCATCTGCGCCACGACCTTGCGCTGGCCCGGGATGATCCAGTGCGCGACGTTGGCCGTCATCGCCGTGGCCAGCATCGCGCCCACCAGCAAGAAGGCGGCACGGCCGGCGTACAGCTCGCAGGCGGCCCAGGCCGCCCCGGCCACGACCAGCCCCACCAGCACCCCGACCCGGGCGTCGCCACCCACCTGCGGCCGGCCGTCGACGACGCGCTCGCCGGCCAGCCGGCAGATCAGGTTGTAGGCCAGCCAGAACAGGGCCAGGAAGGCCAGCGCCGTGGCCACCGCGGCCGCCGGCGACCAGGCGTGGACGCGCGGGTCGATCAGGAAGGTGCGGGCGTCGAACAGGTAGAGCACCGAGAACAGGGCGAAGCCGCTGAGCCAGGTGGCATAGCTCTCCCAGTAGAACCAGTGCAGATGCTCGGGCAGCGTGCGCGGCGCCACCAGGTATTTCTGCGGGTGGTAGAAGCCGCCGCCGTGCACGGCCCAGAGCTCGCCGTCGACCCCCTTGTCCAGCAGCGCGGGATCGGTGGGCCGGGTCAGGCTCGAGTCGAGGAAGACGAAGTAGAACGAGGAGCCGATCCAGGCGATGCCCACGATCACGTGGGTCCAGCGCAGCAGCAGGTTGGCCCAGTCGAGCAGGTAGGCGGTCATCGGCCGGGGGCGGGCTTCAGGAGCCGCGGTAGGTGCTGTAGCTCCAGGGGCTCACCAGCAGCGGGACGTGGTAGTGCGCGGCGGCGTCGGCGATGCCGAAGTCGATCTGCACGGTGTCGATGAAGGGCGGCTCGGGCAGGGCCAGGCCGCGGGCGCGGAAGTAGGGCGCCACCTCGAACAGCAGCCGGTAGCGGCCCGCGGCCATGGCGGCGGCGTCGAGCAGGGGGCCGCCGGCACGGCCGTCGGCGTCCAGCGCCAGCCGGCGCAGGGTCACCGGGCCGTCGGCGTCCAGCCGCTGCAGCGTGAGCGCCAGGCCCGCAGCCGGGCAGCCGTGGGCGGTGTCGAGGACGTGGGTGCTGAGCTGGCCCATGGCGCGGATGGCGAGGCGGGGAGGGGCGGGGAAACGCAGGGACGCAGAAACGGAAGGGGCAGGGCGCGCAGCAAGGCACCGGCGGCGCCCGCGGCCCGGGGTGCCGGCCTTGCGGCTGGCGCCAAACTGTATACACTTTCGTATACACGTCAAGCCTGCCTCACGTCCTCCCGCCCCCTCGCCCCCTCGCCCGCATGGCCCGCATGGCCCGTCCCCGCGCCCTCCCTCCTGGCGTTCCCCGTCCCGGCGCTGCCCGTTCCCAGCCCGAGCCCGGCCCGCGCCGGCCGGGCGCCGCGGCGCCCGGGGCCACGCAGCGCATCGTCGAGGCCATCACGACGGCCATCGTCGAGCGCCGGCTGATGCCGGGCACCAAGCTGGCCGAGCAGCCGATCGCCGACCGCTTCCAGGTCTCGCGCACCCTGGTGCGGCAGGCGCTGAACCAGCTCAGCCGCGACCGGCTGGTGACGCTGGCGCCGGCGCGCGGGGCCTTCGTCGCCCGGCCCAGCCTGGACGAGGCGCAGCAGGTGTTCGAAGTGCGGCGCGTGCTCGAATCGCAGCTCGTGCGGCGCCTGTCCGCCGCCGCCACGCCGGCGCAGCTGGCGGTGCTGCGCACCCACCTGCGGGCCGAGGCCGAGGCGGTGGCGCGCACCGACGTGGGCGGCCGCACGCGGCTGCTGGCCGACTTCCACGTCGTGCTGGCGCGGCTGCTGGGCAACGAGGTCCTGGCCCAGCTGCTGGCCGACCTGCTCAGCCGCTGCTCGCTGATCGCGCTGATGTACCAGAGCGCGCACTCGGCCGAGCACTCGGCGGCCGAGCACGTGGCCATCGTCGAGGCGATCGAGCGCGGCGATGCCCGCGCCGCGGCCCGCCTGATGGAGGCGCACCTGGCCAGCGTCGAGCGCAACCTGCGCCGCCACCCGCGCGTGGACGACCTGGCCGGGCTCGGGGTGCCGGCATGACGCCGCTGCGCGACGCGCCCGCGGCGCCTCCCCCGCGAGACTACCCGCGCGACCTGCGCGGCCATGGCCGCCACCCGCCGCGCGCGCAGTGGCCGGGCGGTGCCCGCGTGGCGCTGCAGTTCGTGCTGAACTTCGAGGAAGGCGGCGAGAGCAGCGTGCTGCACGGCGACGCCGGCAGCGAGCAGTTCCTCTCCGAGATGGCCAGCCCCGCGGCCTACCCGGCGCGCCACCTCAGCATGGAGAGCATCTACGAGTTCGGCTCGCGCGTGGGCGTGTGGCGGCTGCTGCGCGAGTTCGAGCGCCGCGGCCTGCCGCTGACCGTGTTCGGCGTGGCGATGGCGCTCGAGCGCTGCCCCGAGGTCACGGCGGCCTTCGTCGAGGGGGGCCACGAGATCGCCTGCCACGGCTGGCGCTGGATCCACTACCAGGGCGTGGACGAGGCCACCGAGCGCGAGCACCTGCAGCGCGCCGTGGCCGTGATCGAGCGGCTGACGGGCCAGCGCCCGCTGGGCTGGTACACCGGCCGCGACAGCCCGAACACGCGCCGGCTGGTGGCCGACCACGGCGGCTTCGCCTACGACAGCGACCACTACGGCGACGAGCTGCCGTTCTGGCTGCGCGTGGCCAAGAGCGACGGCACGCAGGCGCCTCACCTGGTGCTGCCGTACACGCTGGACTGCAACGACATGCGCTTCGCGCTGCCCCAGGGCTACAGCCACGGCGAGCCCTTCTTCCAGTACCTGAAGGACGCCTTCGACCTGCACTGGGCCGAGGGCGGCGAGGACCCGGCCGCAGGCGGCCGCGGGCCGGCGATGATGAGCGTGGGGCTGCACTGCCGGCTGCTCGGCCGGCCCGGGCGGATGCGCGCGCTGCAGCGCTTCCTCGACCATGTGCAGTCGCACGACCGGGTCTGGATCTGCCGCCGCATCGAGATTGCCCGCCACTGGCAGGCCGTGCACCCCTACGACGAGGCCACGGCCTTCGCCTGGCGCTGAGGGCCCCTGCGATGCCGCGCCTGCAAGACCTCGCCACGGCCGACCGCGCGGCCTTCGTCGCCGCGCTGGACGGCGTCTACGAGCATTCGCCCTGGGTCGCCGAGGCCGCCTGGGCGCGCCGTCCCGCCGCGGGCTGGCCCGGCCCGGCCGCGCTGGCGCAGGCGCTGGCCGGCGCGGTGCGCGAGGCCGGACGCGAGCGCCAGCTCGCGCTCCTGCGCGCCCACCCCGAGCTGGCCGGGCGCGCCGCGGTGGCGCGCCCGCTCACGGCC
>JAGWMW010000059.1 GCA_028871575.1 Burkholderiales bacterium
AGAAGCCGCAGCGGAAGCCGGAGCGGCGGCAGGGGCCGCGGCGGCGCGCCGGGCGGCCGCGGGGGCCAGTTCGGCGGCCACGGCGGCGGCCAGCGCTGCGGCGGCCCGGCGGCGGTTCACGGGCGGGCGGCCTTCAGCGCGACGGGGTCGACCTCGATGCTGTGGGCCCCGTTGCCGACCCAGACCTGGCCGTCCTGCACCGTCACCTGCAGCTGCATGTTGCGCTCGGCCAGCGCGGCCAGGGCCTGGCTTTGCGCCGCCGGCAGCTGCCAGACCTGCAGGTTGGCCAGGCGCGCGACCTTGCCCGCGACGCCCGCCCACCAGATCGAGGCCGCCTGGCTGTAGACGTAGAGCACGACGCGGTCGGCGCGGCCGCAGGCGCGCGCGAGCCGGCGCTCCTCGGGCTGGCCGGCCTCGATCCACAGTCGCAGCCGGCCGTCCAGGCTGTGCTGCCACAGGTCGGGCTCGTCGGCGTCGGAAAGGCCGCGCGCGAAGGCCAGCGCGCCGCCGTCGTCGCTGGCCGGGGCGTGCAGCGCGAAGGCCAGCAGCCGCACCATCAGCCGTTCGTCGGTCTCCGAAGGGTGGCGCGCCAGCGTCAGCGCATGGCTGGCGTAGACGGCCCGATCCATGTCGGCGATCTCGAGGCTGGCGCGGTAGACGGTGGACTTCAGGGCCATGGCGAAGGGGCGCACTGTGCCACAGCGCCCGGGCCGCGCCGTCGGGGATGGCATCATCGCGGCCCATCGAGAACGACGAGCGAAGGTTGGCAATGAAGGTATCCACGCGCGTGCGGGCGGCCGGTGCGGCCGCGGCCCTGGTGGCGGGGCTCTGGGGCGCGACGGTGCCGGGCACGCCGGCGGCGGCGCAGACGGCGGCCAGGCCCGCGGCCTCGGCCGCGGCCGCCGGTGGCCGCACCCTGACCATCAACGGCGGCCAGGGCGGCGGCCCGCTGCTGACGCGCGACGAGCTGCGCGCCTGCTTCGCGCAGCAGGCCTCCATTCAGACCCAGCTCGATGCGCAGCAGGCACAGCGCACGGCGCTGTCGAAGGAGAAGGACGCGATCTCGGCCGAGCGCGATGCCCTGGCCGCCGAGCGCGCGCCCATCGATGCCCTGCACCTGAAGGTGGCCGACCTGAACGCGCGCATGAAGGCCTACGGCGACAAGGTGCAGAGCTGGAACCAGCGCGTGGCCGACTTCAACGCGCACCCCCCGCGCGGCGACAAGGCCGACGAGGCGCGCGCCGCCCTGGACAAGGAGCGCGAGGACCTGCAGGCCGAGCGCAAGGTGCTGGAGGCCGACAAGGCGCAGCTCAGCACCGACACCCAGGCGCCGATCGCGGCCTTCAACGCCAAGGCCACGGCGCTGGAGGCCAAGGTGGGCGACTGGAACCAGCGCAACAACGCCCTCAACCAGGCCGCGCAGACGCTGGAGACGCAGCGCACGGCCTGGATGGGTTCGTGCGGCGACCGCCGCTACCGCGAGGCCGACGAGCTCGCGATCAAGAAGGGTCAGTAAGCGGCAAGGCCGCCGCGCTGCCGAACCGGGCCCGACCCATGGACGACGTGACCGCGAACCCCTTGCTCGAGCCCTGGGACACGCCGCACGGCCTGCCGCCCTTCGATCGCCTGCTGCCGGCGCACTTCAAGCCCGCGCTCGAGGCCGCGATGCGCGAGCACCGGCGTGAGCTCGCGGCCATCGCCGGCGACCCGGCGCCGCCCGATGTCGACAACACGCTGGCCGCCTTCGACCGCGCCGGCGCCCTGCTGGGCCGGGTGGCGGCGGTCTTCTACAACCTCACCGCCTCGGCCACCAGCCCCGAGCTGCAGGCGGTGCAGCGCGAGATGGCCGCGCCGCTGGCGGCCCACCACAGCGCCGTCTACATGGACGCGGCGCTGTATGCGCGCGTGGCGGCCCTGCACGAGCGGCGCGCGGGCCTGGGCCTGGACCCCGAGGCGCTGCGCCTGCTCGAGCGCGTGCAGCTCGACTTCGAGCGCGCCGGAGCCGCGCTGGCGCCGGCGGCGCAGCAGCGCTATGCCGAAGTGATGCAGTCGCTGGCGCGGCTGACCACCCGCTTCGCGCAGAACGTGCTGCACGACGAATCGACGTGGCAGCTGCCGCTGCAGGGCGAGGCCGACCTGGCCGGGCTGCCCGAGCCGCTGCGCGCCAGCCTGCGCCAGGCCGGCGCCGAGCGCGGCGCGGCCGGGCCGGTGGTGACGCTGGCGCGCTCGCTCGTGGTGCCCTTCCTCACCGCGTCGACGAGGCGCGACCTGCGCGAGCAGGTCTGGCGCGCCTGGGTCGGCCGCGGCGAGCAGCCCGGCGAGCACGACAACCGCGAGGTGGCGCGCGACATCCTGCGCCTGCGCCAGGAGCAGGCGCGCCTGCACGGCCAGGCCAGCTACGCCGACCACGCGCTGCAGGACACCATGGCCGGCAGCCGCGCGGCCGTGCAGCAGCTGCTGGACGAGGTCTGGCCGCGCGCGCTGGCGGCGGTGGAGCGCGAGCGCGCTGCGCTGGCCGCGCAGCGGCAGGCCGAAGGCGGCGACGACGGCGGGCCGATCGAGCCCTGGGACTGGCGCTACTGGGCCGAGCGCGTGCGCCGCGAGCGTTATGCCGTCGACGAGGCCGAGGTCAAGCCGTACTTCGAGCTCGACCGCGTGAGCGCCGCCGCCTTCGACTGCGCCCAGCGCCTGTTCGGGCTGCGCTTCGAGCTGCGGGCCGACCTGCCCGTCTACCACCCCGACGTCCGCGCCTACGAAGTGCGCGATGCCGACGGCAGCCTGCGCGGCATCTTCCTGCTGGACCACTATGCGCGGCCGAACAAGCGCAGCGGCGCCTGGATGAGCGCGCTGCGCTGGCAGAGCCGCAACGCCGCGGGCGGCGGCCAGCGGCCCGTGATCCTGAACAACAACAACTTCGCCCGCGGCGCCCCCGGCGAGCCCACGCTGCTGTCGCTGGACGACGCGCGCACGCTGTTCCACGAGTTCGGCCACGGGCTGCACGGGCTGCTGTCCGACGTCCGGTACGAGCGCCTGTCGGGCACCCAGGTGCTGCGCGACTTCGTCGAGCTGCCCTCGCAGCTCTTCGAGCACTGGATCGCCGAGCCCGAGGTGCTGCAGCGCCATGCCCGGCACTGGCGCACCGGCGAGCCGATCCCGGCCGAGCTGGTGCAGCGGCTGCAGCGGGCGCAGCGCTTCAACCAGGGCTACGAGACGGTGCGCTACACCGCCAGCGCCATCGTGGACATGGCGGTGCACGCGCTCACCGAGACCGAGCCGCCGGCGGATCTCTGCGCCTTCGAGGCGGCGCTGCTGCGCGAGGCCGGCCTGCCGCACGGCGTGGGGCTGAACCATCGCCTGGTGCACTTCCAGCACCTGTTCGCCGGCAGCGGCTATGCCGCGGGCTACTACGTGTACCTGTGGGCCGAGGTGCTCGACGCCGACGGCTTCGGCGCCTTCCGCGAGGCCGGCAACCCCTTCGACCCCGCCGTGGCCGCGCGGCTGCGGCGCTGGGTCTACGCCAGCGGCAACAGCGTCGAGCCGGGGGCCGCCTACCGCGCCTTCCGCGGGCGCCCGCCCACGGTGCAGCCGCTGCTGCTCAAGCGCGGCCTGCTCGAGGCACCGGTCACGGCGGGCTGAGCCCCAGGCGCTGGTCCAGCGCCTGCACGAAGGCCTTGAAGTCCAGCGGCTTGGTCCAGTAGTCGGCCACGCCGGCCTGCAGCGCGCGCTGGATGTCCTCGGGCATCGCGTTGGCCGACAGCGCCACGCAAGGGACCTGGGCCGTGGCCGGCTGGGCGCGCAGCCGGCGCAGCACCTCGAAGCCGTCGAAGTCGGGCAGCTGCATGTCCAGCAGGATCAGGTCGGGCGGCCGCGCCAGCGCCTGCTGCACGCCGCTGGCGCCGTCGACCGCGATCTGCAGCTCGAGGTCGGCGCGCCGGCCCAGCAGCTCGGCGATGATCATCGCGTTGACCGGGTTGTCCTCGATGTAGAGCAGCCGCCGCTGGGCGCCGCCGGGCGCCCCGGAGGGTGCGTCCAGCAGCGCGGCGGCCGTGGTCGGCGGCCCGGGCTCGGCCACGGCCCCGGGCGCCGCGGCGGCCAGGCGCACCTCGAACACGCTGCCCTGGCCGGGCCGGCTGTGCACCTGCACCGTCCCGCCCATGTGCTCGACCAGGGCCTTGACGATCGTCAGCCCGATGCCCGTGCCCTCGACCGCCTCGCCCTCGCCGCGGCCCAGGCGGTTGAACGGCTCGAACAACTGCGCGAGCTGCGCCGGGCTCAGGCCGGGCCCGGTGTCGGCCACGCGCAGGCAGACCTGCGAGCCCTGCTCGGCCGCCTCGATGAGCACCTCGCCGTCGGCCTGGTTGTACTTGATGGCGTTGGTCAGCAGGTTCAGCAGCACCTGGCGCAGCCGCGTGCCGTCGGCCATCACGCGCAGGCCCAGCGCGCCGGTGCGCAGGCGCACGCGGTGGCGGTCGCGCAGCGGCGCCAGCAGCGGCAGCGTGTCGGCCACCAGCGGCTCCAGCGCCACCGGCTGCAGCGCGATGCGCAGCTCGCCGCTCTCCAGGCTGGACAGGTCGAGCACGTCGTTGATGAGCGTCAGCAGGTGCTGGCCTGCCAGGCGCACGTGCTGCAGCCGGCGCCGGCGCGTGGCTGCTGCCGGGTCGGCGCCGCGGTCGTCGGCCAGCAGCAGCTGCGAGAAGCCCAGCACCGCGTTCAGCGGCGTGCGCAGCTCGTGGCTCATGCGGGCCAGGAAGCGCGACTTGGCCTGGCTCTCGCGGCGCGCCAGCTCGCTGGCCTGGCGCGCGGCGGCGGCATTGCGGCTGTCGGTCACGTCCCAGTTGACGCCGATGCGGCGGCGCTGGCCGCTGTGCTCGTCGACCAGCTCGAGCGAGCGCGAGGCCAGCCAGTGCACGCTGCCGTCGGGCCAGATGACGCGGAACTCCTGCTCGACCGGCGTGCCGCGCTCGATCGCGTCGGCCAGGATGCGGCCGAAGGTCTCGCGGTCGTCGGGGTGCTGGCAGGCGCGGCGCTCTTCGGGGCTCATGGCCCGCTCCTGCGGCGGCCGCCCGCGCAGGCGCCACATCTGCGCGTCCCAGCGCGCCTCGCCCGTCTGCGGGTCGAGCGACCAGGTGCCCAGGCCGACACTGCGCGCCACCAGCGCCGCGCTCTCGGCCGCGCTGCGCAGCGCCAGCTCGGCCTCGTGCCGCTCGGTGAGGTCGATCGCGATGCCGAACAGGCTGGCGCCGGCCGGGCCTTCGCCCGCCGCGCCGGCCGCCGCCGCCCCCGTCCCGGTGCCCGCGATCCGGCGCGTGTGCGTGGCCACATGGCGCACGCTGCCGTCGGGGCGCAGGATGCGCATCGGCAGGTCCAGGCCCTCCTCGGGACCCTGCATCCACTGCGCCAGCCGCCGGTCCACGGCGGCGCGGTCGTCAGGGTGCACGAAGCGGGCGAGCCATTCGCTCCGCGTGGGCACCGGCTCCGCGTCGGGCAGGGCGTACAGCGCGCGCAGCTCGGGGCTCCAGCGGCCGCGCTCGGCACCCACCTCGTACTCCCAGTAGCCGATGCCGGCGGCCCGCGTGACGAGCTCGAACCGGCGCGTGGCCGTCTCGGCCCGGCGCTCGTGCTCGATGCGCTCGGTGATGTCGAGCGCCACGCCCAGGAACGCGATCGGCCGGCCCGCGGCGTCGCGCTGCAGCACGCGCCGCGTCAGCACATGGCGCCAGCGTCCGTCGGGCTGGCGGTAGCGCACGTGCAGGTCGGCGGGCTCGGAGTTGCGCAGCGCCAGCGCGTTGGACTCGATCACCCGCGGCAGGTCCTCGGGGTGGGTCAGGGCCCGGATCTCCTCGATGCCCAGGCCCTGCGGGCGCGGCGCCAGGCCCAGCAGCCGCCAGGCCTGGTCGTTGTAGTGCACGCGGTCGGTGGCCAGGTCGTGGCGCCAGATCGCCACCTGGCTCAGCGTGGCCGCCAGCGCGAGCTGCGACTCGGGGCCCGGCCGCCGATCGTCGGCCAGGGCGGCAGGCGTGGCCGGCGTGCCCTGGACGGGAACGGCCTGGACCGCCTGCACGGGCTGCACCGCCAGCACCCGGCCGCCGTCGTCCAGGGCCTGGCTGCGCACCTGCAGGCCCGGGGTCTCGTCGGCCCAGGCGCGCCCGGCCAGCGCGGCGGGGCCGAGCAGGGCGCGCGCGGCGCGGTTGGCGGCCTGCACGCGGCCGTCGGCGCCCAGGTGCACCAGCGCCACCGGGGCCGCATCGAAGAGCAGCCGCTCGGTGGCGCGGGAATCGCTAACGGTGGCCTCGGGCCTGTCCATCGACGGCGCTCGGCCGCTGCGGGGCCGGTGTTCAGTGCGGTGGGGCAGAGTATCGCCCGGCGCTGCCGGCCGCCGCCTGCTGAGGTACCCTCGGCGGCCGCAATCCGACACGCCGCCCATCATGTTCGACACCGCCATCGCCGGCAGCCTGCCCAAACCCGACTGGCTGGCCGAGACCGGCAAGCTCTGGCCGCAGTGGCGCAGCGAGGGTGCCGCCCTCGCCCAGGCCAAGCTCGACGCCACGCTGCTGTGGATCAAGTTGCAGGAGGACGCCGGCCTGAGCGTGATCGGCGACGGCGAGCAGAGCCGCCAGCATTTCGTGCACGGCTTCCTGGAGCGGGTGGCGGGCATCGACTTCGAGCACAAGGTCGAGATGGGCATCCGCGGCGACCGCTACAAGGCGATGGTGCCGCAGGTGGTGGCGGCGCCGGCCCTGAAGGGCCGCGTCCACGCCGCCGAGGCCCGCTTCCTGCGCGCGCACACCCAGCACCCGATCAAGTTCACGCTGCCCGGCCCGATGACCCTCGTCGACACCGTGGCCGACCGTCACTGGGGCGACCGCGTGCGCCTGGCGATGGCCTTCGCCGAACTGCTGAACCAGGAGGCGCTGGCGCTACAGGCCGACGGCGTGGACGTGGTCCAGTTCGACGAGCCGGCCTTCAACGTCTTCCTCGACGAGGCCGCCACCTGGGGCGTCCAGGCGCTGGAGCGGGCGGCCGCGGGCCTGCGCTGCAAGACCGCGGTGCACATCTGCTACGGCTACGGCATCCAGGCCAACATCGACTGGAAGCAGTCGCTCGGGCAGGAGTGGCGCCAGTACGAGCGCGTCTTCCCGGCGCTGGCCGCCAGCCGCATCGACCAGGTCAGCCTGGAGTGCATCCACTCGCGCGTGCCGCCCGAGCTGATGGCGCTGCTGGCCGGCAAGGAAGTGATGGTCGGCGTGATCGACGTCGCCAGCGATGCCGTCGAGACGCCCGAGGAAGTGGCCGACACCATCGGCCGGGCGCTGCAGTTCGTGCCCCGCGACAAGCTCATCGCCTGCACCAACTGCGGCCTCGCGCCGATGAGCCGCGCCGTGGCCGAGGCCAAGCTGCGCGCCCTGGCCGCCGGCGCGGCGCTGGCGCGCGAGCGCTGCGCCCGCGGGTAGCGACGAAGCGGCCCAGTCGCAGCCCGGCGCTAGACTGTGAGCGGCCATCGGGAGCCCGCCATGAAATCTCCACGCATCGTTTCCGACCCCGAGACGCTGGGTGGAACGCCGGTGTTCGTCGGCACACGGGTGCCGGTTCGCATCCTCTTCGAACACTTGGCGGCCGGCGATGCGCTGGAAGCCTTCCTGGAGGACTTTCCCTCGGTCAGTCGAGAGGTCGCGATTGAAGTTCTCGAGGATGCCAAGAGGGCCCTCGAACTCGATGCGCATCCTGCTTGACGAATCGGTCCCCAGCCGCATCGATACTCATCGTGCTGGCTCGCAGCAATCGGCTCGAAGACTTGGCGGCGGGCCTGCCCGCGATCTTGTCGACGCTTGCGGAAATGCCGCCGCGAACGCTGCGCAAGGTGGCCGCCTAGCTCCGAGTCGAGGGAGTTCGCCCGGAGCGGGCGTTCGTCGCCGGTCAGCCAAAGCGCGCGCTGGCCTCGGCGATGCGCAGGCCGAAGGCCTTCGCGGTGGCGATGTCGCCCGGCACCATCTCGTCGACCGAGGCGTCCGAGGGCGTGGCCGTGATCAGGCCGGCGCTGCTGCCCAGGTTGTTGATGTCGTCGCGCGTGGCGGCCTTGCTGTTCTTGGGCAGCATGCCGGTGCCGACCCAGTACATGCCGTGCTGCTGGCTGAGCGTGAAGAAGTAGTGCAGGGTCGAGAACTTGTCGCCGTTGAGCGTGGCCGAGTTGGTGAAGCCGGCGGCGAGCTTGTTCTTCCAGCTCTGGACGAACCAGGGCTTGGACGAGGCGTCGGCGAACTTCTTGAACTGCCAGCTCACGCTGCCCATGTAGGTGGGCGAGCCGAACACGATGGTGCCGGCGGCGGCGAGCCGCTCCCAGCCGCCTTCGGGCAGGTTGCCCTCGGCGTCGATGGCCAGCAATTGGCCGCCGCTGGTCTCGGCCACGGCCTCGGCCACCTTCTTGGTGTGGCCGTAGCCGCTGTGATAGACGATCACGATCTTGCTCATGGGGGGACTCCTGGGGTCGTTGGGAAAAAGGGGCGGGGGCGCGCTCAGGCGCGGCGCGCGTCGAGGCTGGCCGGTCCGGCGCCGAGCGAGAAGACGAACAGCAGCCCGCCGGCGACGGACACGTTCTTCATGAACAGCAACTGGGTGACCATCGCCTGGTCGGCCGGCACGGCCCAGAAGGGATGGAAGATCGGCGTGACGACGATCGTGAACAGGCCCAGCGCCAGCGCGGCCCAGCGCGCGTGGAAGCCCACCGCCAGCGCCAGGCCGCCCAGCACTTCGAGCGTGCCGGCGGCCACGGCCAGCAGCATCGGCGCCGGCAGCCCCTTGCTGGCGATGTAGCCGGCGGTGCCGGCCAGGCCGGCGAACTTGGCCGCGCCGGCCAGGATGAACATCAGCGCCAGCAGCACGCGGGCCAGGGCGGCGACGGGGGCGGCGATGGGGGTGGTCGTATTCAAGGGGCGGTCTCCGGGGGTCAGTGTGGAAAAGTCGTTAGGGTGCCAGGTCGAACACCAGCACTTCGGCGTCCTGCCCGTCCTCGAGGACGAGTCGCGTCTCGCCGTCCAGGCGCAGCGCGTCGCCGCCCTGCAGCGACTGGCCGTTGACGCGCAGGGCGCCGCGCACGAGGTGCACGTAGCCGATGCGCGCGGCATCGAGCGTCAGCTCGGCGCGCTCGGCGCCGTCGAACAGCCCGGCGCGCAGGCTGGCGTCGGCGTGGACCGTGACCGCGCCCTCGCGGCCGTCGGGCGCAGCCACCAGGGCCAGCCGGCCGCGCTTGGCGGCGGCGTCGAAGTGCTTCTGCTCGTAGCCGGGGGCGATGCCGCTGCGCTGCGGCAGCAGCCAGATCTGCAGGAAGTGCGTGGCCTGTTCGGCCGCGTGGTTGAACTCGCTGTGGCGCACGCCGGTGCCCGCGCTCATGCGCTGCACGTCGCCGGGGCGGATCACGCCGGCGCCGCCGGCGCCGATGCTGTCCTGGTGCGCCAGGGCGCCCTCCAGCACGTAGCTCAGGATCTCCATGTCGCGGTGGCCGTGGGTGCCGAAGCCGGTGCCGGGGGCGATGCGGTCCTCGTTGATCACGCGCAGGTTGCCCACGCCCATGTGCGCCGGGTCGTGGTAGTCGGCGAACGAGAAGCTGTGGTAGCTGTCGAGCCAGCCGTGGTCGGCATGGCCCCGGTCGGCGGATTTGCGCAGGGTGAGCATGGGGGTTCCTGAATGCAACCCACTGTAGGCAGCGGGCGGCGGGCCGGGGCTGGACGCGGTTCACGAGCCCGTTCAAATAAGATGAAGCCATGGCCGACCGACTGCACGCCCTCACGCCCGACGCGCTGGTGATGATGGATGCCATCGCCCGCACCGGCAGCTTCGCGGCCGCGGCGCGCGAACTGGGCAAGGTGCCCTCGGCGCTGACCTACAGCGTGCGCCAGCTCGAAGAGGCGCTGGACGTGCTGCTGTTCGACCGCAGCTCGCGCCAGGCCCAGCTCACGGCCGCCGGCGCCGAGCTGCTGCACGGCGGGCGGCGCCTGCTGCAGGAGATGGACGCGGTGGCCAACCGCGTGCGCCGCGTGGCCTGCGGCTGGGAGGCGCAGCTGTCGATCAGCGTCGAGGACCTGATCTCGGTGCCCACGATGTTCGAGCTGGTGCAGGCCTTCTACGAGGTGCGCGTGCGCGACGGGCAGGGCGGCGACCAGGGCACGCCGGCGACCCAGCTGCGCCTGGGCACCGGGGTGCTGGCCGGCACCTGGGAGGCCCTGGTCACGGGCCAGGCCGACCTGGCCATCGGCGTCGGCCCGCACCATGCCAACCCGGGCGGCATCGAGCTGCGGCCGCTGGGCGAGCTGACCTTCGTCTACTGCCTGGCGCCGCACCACCCGCTGGCGGCGGCCGAGGCGCCGCTGGCCGACGATCAGCTGGTGCACCACCGCGCCGTGGCCGTGGCAGACACCGCCCAGCGCCTGACGCCGCTGACGGTGAACCTGCTGCCGGGCCAGGACGTGCTGACCGTGCCCAGCATGCGCGCCAAGCTCGAGGCGCTGCTGCGCGGCCTGGGCAGCGGCTTCGTGCCCGAGCCGCTGGCGCGGCCGCACCTGGAGGCCGGGCACCTGGTGCGCAAGGAGACCGTGCGCGGCGCGCGCCTGGTCACGCTGCACTACGCCTGGCGCGCCGACCGCGGCGCCACCGGCCTGGGCCGGGCGCTGCAATGGTGGCTGGCGCAGCTGGAGAGCCCGACCACGCGGCGGGCGCTGGTCGAGCGCCACGCCGGCTCGCTGCGCTGAATGGCCGCGCCGGCGCCGGCGCGGGACGCGGACGGCCCGCCTCGCGCGCCGTACCGCGGACGCTTCGCGCCGTCGCCCACCGGGCCGCTGCATGCCGGCTCGCTGGTGGCGGCGCTGGGCAGCTGGCTCGACGCGCGCGCCCATGGTGGCCGCTGGCTGCTGCGCATCGAGGACATCGACACCCCGCGCTGCGTGCCCGGCGCCGAAGCTGCGATCCTGGGCCAGCTCGCGGCCTGCGGGCTCGTGGCCGACGAGCCGCCGTGGCGCCAGTCCGAGCGCGTGCCGGCCTACGCCGCCGCGCTGCAGGCCCTGCGCGCCGCGGGCCGCGCCTACCCCTGCGCCTGCGCGCGCCGCGACGTCGAGGCCCACTGGGCGGCGCTCGGGGTGCACTGGCCGGCCGAGGCCGAGACGCCATACCCCGGCACCTGCCGCGGAGGGCTGCAGGGGCGGCCGGCCCGCGCCTGGCGCCTGCGCGTCGACGAAGCCCCGGCCTCCAGGCTGCGCTGGCACGACCGCCGGCTGGGCTGGCGGCAGCAGGACGTCGCCCAGGCCGTGGGCGACTTCGTGCTGCGGCGGGCCGACGGCCTGTGGGCCTACCAGTTGGCCGTCGTGGTGGACGATGCGGCGCAGGGCATCACCGACGTCGTGCGCGGCGAGGACCTGGCCGACAACACGCCGCGCCAGATCCTGCTGCAGCGCGCGCTCGGCCTGCCGGTGCCGCGCTACCTGCACCTGCCGCTGGTGCGCAGCGCCGATGGCCGCAAGCTGAGCAAGCAAACCGGCGCGCAGGCGCTGGCGCTGGGCGATCCGGTCGCGGCGCTGCAGGCGGCCGGCGCCGTGCTGGGCCTGCCGCGCATCGAGGCCGGCACCGTGGGCGACTGGCTCGGCGCGGCCACCCGAGCCTGGGCTGGCATCATCGCGGCCTTTGCCAACCGGAGCGACCCATGACGACGACCCCCTCGGGCCTGCAATACGAAGACACGGCCCTGGGCCAGGGCGAGGTGGCCACCGCCGGCCGCCGGGTCCGCGTGCACTACACGGGCTGGCTGTACGACCCCCAGGCCAAGCAATCGCGCGGCGCCAAGTTCGACAGCAGCAAGGACCGTGGCCAGCCCTTCGGCTTCGGCCTGGGCGGCGGCGAGGTCATCCGCGGCTGGGACGAAGGCGTGCAGGGCATGAAGGTCGGGGGCACGCGCGTGCTCACGATCCCGCCCGAGCTCGGCTACGGCGCCCGCGGCGCGGGCGGCGTGATCCCGCCGAATGCGACCCTGGTGTTCGAGGTGGAACTGCTGGCGGTCTGATCGACCGTGAAAAAGGGGCCCCGCGGGGCCCCTTCTCGATCTCGGCGACGGGCGCTTTAGCGCGCCGGCCGAGGCCCCGCCTTCGAGTAGGTCTTGCCGGCCGGCTTGAAGGGCTTGCCGCCGGGGCGCGGGCCGAAGCCCTTGCCGGCGGGCCGGGCGCCCGGCTTGGCGCCATAGGGCAGCCCGGGCGCCGGCGCCGGCCGCGGCTCGGCGCGCTTGGGCTCCAGGCCCTCGATGGTGGCCATCGGGATGCGCTGCGTGGTGTAGCGCTGGATGCGGTGGATCATGCCGCTGTCGCGGCGCTCGGCCAGCGTCACCGCCAGGCCGGTGCGTCCAGCGCGCCCGGTTCTGCCGATGCGGTGCACGTAGTCTTCTTCCTTCATCGGCAGGCCGAAGTTGATGACGTGGCTGATGGTGGGCACGTCGATGCCGCGCGCGGCCACGTCGGTGGCCACCAGCACGCGCAGGTGCTGGCTGCGCAGGCCCTGCAGCACCCGGTTGCGCCGGCCCTGCGGCATGCCGCCGTGCAGGCTGGCCACCTTGTGGCCCATCTCGTGCAGGCGGTCGGCCAGCCAGTCGGCGTCGCGCTGGGTGCTGGTGAAGACCAGGGCCTGGTCGACGCTGCGCTCGGTCAGGATGTGGTCCAGCAGGGCATTCTTGTGCGCGAAGTCGTCGGCCCAGTGCAGGCGCTGCTCGATGTCGCCGTGGGCCTCGGTCTGCGAGCTCACCTCGATGCGCTGCGGCTCGCGCAGCAGCTCGCCCGCCAGCCGGCCCACGTGGCCGGCGAAGGTGGCGCTGTACATCACCGTCTGGCGCTGCGCGGGCGTGGCCTGGGCGATGTGCTTGATGTCGTCGATGAAGCCCATGTCGAGCATGCGGTCGGCTTCGTCGAGCACCAGCATCTCGATGTTGCCCAGCATCGCCTTGCCCGAGCCGAGGTGGTCGATCAGGCGGCCCGGCGTGGCGATCAGGATGTCGAGCGGGCCGCGCAGCGCGGCCAGTTGCGCGCCGTAGGGCACGCCGCCGACGACGGTGGCCACGCGCAGGCCGGGCACGTAGCGGCCGTAGTCGCTGGCCGCCTTGGCGACCTGCATCGCCAGCTCGCGGGTGGGTGTCAGCACCAGCACGCGCGGGCCGCGGGTCTTCACCGCGGCCAGGCGGCTGGCCAGCACCCGGGTCAGTGCCGGCAGCATGAAGCTGGCGGTCTTGCCGCTGCCGGTGCGGCTGGAGACCATCAGGTCCTGCCCGGCCAGGGCGGGCGGAATGGCGGCGGCCTGCACGTCGGTGGGGGCGGCGTAGCCGGCGGCGGTCAGGGCACGGGTCAGCGACTCGTGCAGGTTCAGGGTCTCGAAGCTCATCGGGGATCTCTCTTCAGCTCTCGGCGCGCGCACAGGCGAGCCATCGCGGCCATGTCGAGCATCGACGGGCCGCGTGGGTGGGGTCGCAGGGTGGGCGCGGACTCTGGAGGAGCCCGGTGCCGGGTGACAGCGACGGCATCGCCGCCGACCCGTATATAGACGCGCGCTCTCGATACGAGCAGAGCGGCCAAGGCCGAAGGGGATGAACGGGGATCGAAAAACCGGGCCGCCTTTCAGCAGCGCCGAGCCCGCAAGTGTAGCGGACTTCGGGTTTTCACGAAAGGCCGCTCATGCCGCCGCGCGCTGGATGCGCGGCGCCAGCGCCTCCCACACCGGCGTCAGCCGGCCCGGCAGGTCGGGCAGCGCGCCCAGCTCGGTGCGGCTCTCGCCGGGCGAGTGGAAGTCGCTGCCGCGCGAGGCCAGCAGCCCGAACTCGAGCGCCGCCTCGGCGTAGCGGATGTGCTCGGCCGCGCTGTGGCTGCCCGTCATCACCTCGACCGCCCGGCCGCCGTGGGCGATGAACTCGGTGAACAGCGCGTATTCCTCGGTCGGCGAGAAGCGGTAGCGGCCCGGGTGCGCGACGACGGCGACGCCGCCGGCCTCGACGATCCAGCGCACCGCGTCGCCCAGCCGGGCCCAGGCATGCGGCACGTAGCCGGGGTGGCCTTCGGTGAGGTAGCGCCGGAACACGCTGTGGGTGTCGGCGCAGACGCCGGTCTCGACCAGGAAGCGCGCGAAATGGGTGCGCGAGATCAGCTCGGGGTTGCCCACGTAGCGCAGCGCGCCTTCGAAGGCGCCGCGGATGCCGGCCTGGGCCAGGCCCTCGGCCATCTGCTGCGCGCGCTCGCGGCGCCCGCTGCGCGTGGCGGCCAGGCCCTGGCGCAGCGCGGCATCGTCGGCGTCGAAGCCCAGGCCCACGATGTGCACCGTCTGGCCGGCGAAACTGACCGAGATCTCGGTGCCGGTGACGTAGTCCAGGCCCAGCGCCAGCGCGGCGTCGCGGGCGCGCTGCTGGCCGCCGATCTCGTCGTGGTCGGTCAGCGACCAGAGCTCGACCCCATGGGCCTGCGCGCGTGCGGCCAGCGCCTCGGGGGTCAGGGTGCCGTCGGAGATGTTGCTGTGGCAGTGGAGGTCGGCGTTGAGCAGGTGCACGCGGTGAGTCTACGGTCGTCGGCGCGCGCCTGCCGGCGGCGGCCCGGGCGGCAGGTCACCGCCCGGCGGCGCCACAAGTCGCCGGGCCTGCGCATCCGCCCAGGTCCGCGCAGGCGGACCCGTGGCCGCGGCGCCCGGTCTCTCAGCCCAGGGTCAGCGTCTGCGCGCAGCGCGCGGCCAGCCCGTGGTCGTGGGTGACCACGACGAAGGCCGTGCCGTGCTCTCGCGCCAGCGCCAGCATCTGCTCGAACACGCCGTCGGCGGTGGCGCGATCGAGGTTGCCGGTGGGCTCGTCGGCCAGCACGCAGGCCGGCTGCGTGACCAGCGCGCGCGCGATCGCCACCCGCTGGCGCTCGCCGCCCGAGAGCTGCGCCGGATGGTGCGCCAGCCGGCCGGCCAGGCCCACCCGGGCCAGCATCGCGGCCGCCTGCTCGCGCGCCGGCGCCGGCGGCAGGCGCCGGATGCGCAGCGGCATCGCCACGTTGTCCAGCGCGCTGAACTCGGGCAGCAGGTGGTGGAACTGGTAGACGAAGCCCAGGTGCCGGTTGCGCCACAGGCCCTGGGCCGCGGCGTCCATGGCGGCGAAGTCGCGCCCCATCAGCTCGACCCGGCCCGCGCTGGGCGCATCCAGCCCGCCCAGCAGGTGCAGCAGCGTGCTCTTGCCCGCGCCCGAGGCGCCCACCACCGCCAGCGTGTCGCCGCGGGCCACGGTCAGGTTCACGCCGCGCAGCACCGTCACGTCCAGCGCCTGCGCGCCGTGGCCTTCGACGAAGCGCTTGTGCAGCCCGCTGGCCCGCAGCACCGGCTCACTCATAGCGCAGTGCCTCGGCCGGGTTGACGCGGCTGGCGCGCCAGCTCGGGTAGAGCGTGGCCACGAAGGCCAGCACGAGCGAGATCAGCGCGATCGGCACGATGTCCCCGACCTTCGGGTCGCTGGGCATGCGGCTGATCAGGTAGATGCTGCTGGGCAGGAAGGTGGTGTGCAGCAGTCGCTCGATGGCCGGCACGATGACGTCGATGTTGCAGGCCACCAGCAGCCCGAAGGCCACCCCGGCCAGCGTGCCGATCACGCCCGAGGTCGCCCCCTGCACGACGAAGATGCCCATGATCGAGCGCGGGCTGGCGCCCAGGGTGCGCAGGATGGCGATGTCGGCCCGCTTGTCGGTGACCGTCATCACCAGGGTCGAGACCAGGTTGAAGGCCGCCACCGCCACGATCAGGGTGAGGATGATGAACATCATCCGCTTCTCGACCTGCACCGCCTCGAACCAGGCCCGGTTGTCCAGCGTCCAGTCGCGCACCGTGACGGCCGGCCCCAGGCGCTGCTGCAGGCTGGCCCGCACCTCGGGCGCGAGGTTCAGGTCGGCCAGGCGCAGCTGCACGCCGGTGGGGCCGCCGACGCGGAACAGCTTGGCCGCGTCGCCCAGCGCGATCAGCGCCAGGCCGCTGTCGTACTCGTAGTGGCCGACGCGGAAGGTGCCCACCAGCGTGAACTGCTTCAGCCGCGGGATCACCCCGGCCGGCGTCACCTCGCCGCCCGGGGCGACCACCGTGACCTTGTCGCCGACGCGGGCGTCGATCAGCCGCGCCAGCTCGGCCCCGAGCACGATGTTCCAGCGGCCCGGCTGCAGCTGCGCCAGCAGCGGCGCCTGCGTGCGCGCCAGCTCGGTCACCTGGCCTTCCTGCGCCGGGTCGATGCCGCGCACCACGGCGCCGCGCAACTCGTCGCCGCGGCCCACCAGCGCCTGGGTGGTGATGAAGGGCGCGGCGCCGATGACGCGCCGGTCCTGGCGCGCCGCGGCCTCGGTGGCGCGCCAGTCGGGCAGGGCGTTGCCGCCGGCGTCGAAGATGTCGACATGGGCGACCACGCTGAGCATGCGGTCGCGCACCTCCTTCTGGAAGCCGTTCATCACGCTGAGCACGATGATGAGCGCGGCCACCCCGAGCGCGATGCCGAGCATCGAGACACCGCTGATGAAGGAGATGAAGCCGTTGCGACGGCCCGCGCGACCGGCCCGCGTGTAGCGCCAGCCGATCTGCCACTCGTAGGGCAGGTTCATGCGGCGGCGATGCTAACCGAG
>JAGWMW010000060.1 GCA_028871575.1 Burkholderiales bacterium
GGCCGTCTCCTGGGGCGTGAAGTTGCCGGTGATCTGGAAGTCGGTGCCGAACTCGCCCTGGATGGTGGCCACCGACAGCGCCGTGCCCTTGCCTTTCTCGTACAGCACGATGGCCATCGGCTTGCCGATGTTCTCGCGCGTGACGTTGCGCATCGCGCGGCCGGCCACGTCGTCCAGCCGCACCGAGACGGCCGGGCGCTGGTCCTTGTCGATCGTGGCCGAGGCGTTCTTCAGCTGCTCGCCGGTGGCGATGACCTCGCGCTTCAGGCCCACCATGCGCGGCGGCGCGCCGTCGGGGCCGGGCTGCATCGGCACCACCTCGGCGGCGGTGGCGGTGTCGGGGTCGACGAGGCGGAACTGCAGCGTCGCGGTGCGGCCGATGATGTCCTTGGCGCGCGCCGTGTCCTGCACCCCGGGCAGCTGCACGACCACGCGGTCGGCGCCCTGCTGCTGGATCACGGGCTCGGCCACGCCGAGCTCGTTGACGCGCTTGTGCAGGGTCTCGATGTTCTGGCGGATGGCCTGGCTCTGCAGCTCGGCGATGGCCTTGGGCGAGAGCCGGCCCTGCAGGCGCACGTTGGCGCCGTCGGCCACGGTGGTCCACTGCATCGAGGGCAGCCGGTCGGCCAGCAGCTCCTTGGCCTGGGTCGCGTCGGCGGCATCGGCCAGGGTCACGCTCAGGCCGTCGGGGTCGCGGCTCAGGGCCGAGAAGCGCACCCGCTTGTCGCGCAGTGCGGTGCGGGCATCGCTGGCGTAGTTGTCCACCGCCTGCTTGACCGCGCCCTTCATGTCCACCTGCATCAGGAAGTGCACGCCGCCGCGCAGGTCCAGGCCCAGGTACATCGGCATCGCGTGCAGCCGCACCATCCAGGCCGGCGTGCGCGAGACCAGGTTCAGCGCCACGATGTAGCTGGGGTCGCTGGGGTCGGGGTCCAGCGCCCGGGTCAGGGCCTCCTTGGCCTTGAACTGGGTGTCGGTGTTGTCGAAGCGGGCCCGCACCGAGTTGCCGTCGAACTGCACCAGGTCGGACTTCAGGCCCGCGGCCTGCAGGATCTGCTGCACGCGATCGACCATGCCGCCGTCCACGCGCACCGTGGTCTTGGCGCTGGAGATCTGCACCGCCGGCGCGTCGCCGTAGAAATTGGGCAGCGTGTACAGCAGCCCCACGAGCAGCGCGACCAGCAGGATCGCGTACTTCCACAGCGGATAGCGGTTCATCGAAAAGTCCTAGGGCCGGGGGCCGGACCGCGCGCCGGGCCGGCGGCTGGCAGCGCGGTGCGCAGGGGTAGGCGGATGAGGCGGCTGGGGCGCAGCCCGCCGCGCCGGGCGGGGCGCACCGGGCGCCTACTTCGAGGCGCTGAAGGTGCCCTTGGGCAGCACCTGCACGACGGCCGAGCGCTGCACCTGCAGCTCCACGCCGCTGGAGACCTCGACCTGCAGGAAGGTCTCGCCGAGCTTGGCCACGCGGCCGATGACGCCGCCGCCGACCACGACCTCGTCGCCCTTGGCCAGCGCCTCGATCATGGCCCGGTGCTCCTTCTGCTTCTTCATCTGCGGCCGGATCATGATGAAGTACAGCACCACGAACATCAGCACCAGCGGCGCCATGGTCAGCAGCGACGATTCGGCGCCGCCGGCGGCGCCGGCAGTCTGGGCAAAGGCTTGGGAGATGAACACGGTGGCAGTCCTTGTGGCAGCAGCGGCGGAGGCCCGGCCCGATCGGGCGAACCCGGCATTTTAGGGTGCCTGGCGAACTGCCATCGATGCGGCCGGCGCCGGCGGGGGAGGCGGTCCCTATGATGCCGTGGGCGGCCTCGGCCGAGAGCGCGACGATTTAGCAGCAGGAGTCTGGCGATGGAAGAGCGCGGCGCCCGAGCCGGCCGCAACCGGTCCTACCTGGCCGCGTGGCTGGCCTGCGCGCTGCTGATCGCCTACAGCAGCACCGTGGTCGGGCCGACGGGCCTGCACTTCGTGCCGCTGGACCCCGCCGAAGCCTGGCGCGCCTTCACTCAGCGCGCCTTCACCTGGGTGCCGCTCGGCTCGGACCAGCGCGCCGACTGGATGGGCAACCTGATCCTGTACCTGCCCTTCGGCTTCCTGCTGGCCGGCGCCCTGGGGCCCGGACGCGGTGCCGGCGGGCCGCGCCTGGCCGCCGCCGGCGTTGCCTGGGCGCTGGCGCTGGCCTTCGTGCTGGTGCTGAAGTACGCCCAGCTGTACTTTCCCCCGCGCACCGTCATGCTCAACTACGTCGTGGCCCAGGGGGCCGGGGCCGCGCTCGGCATCGCCGCCTTCGGCGTCTGGCGCCGCGTGATGGAGGCAGGGCCGGGCGGGGGCGGCCGGCGCCCGCCGCAGGCTCCGGAGCAGCGGCTGCGGCTGATCCTGCAAGGCTACGCGGCCGCGCTGGCCCTGTTCATCCTGATGCCGCTGGACTTCGCGCTCAGCCCGCACGACCTGTGGGCCCAGATCGGCCGCCTGCCCGAGCTGGCCACGCAGGTGCCGGGCGCGGGACGCCCGGCCATCGTGCGCGCGGCCCTGATGGCGGCCAGCGGGCTGGCCGCGGCCCCGTTCGGCATGCTGCTGGCCCTCGGGCCGCACGGGCGCCGGCGCTCGCTGGCCGAGGTCGGCCTGCGCGGCGCCGCGTGGATGACGGCGCTGTGGGCGCTGTCGACGCTCGTGCTGAGCGCCTCGCCGTCGCTGCCGACGCTGCTGCTGCGGATGGCCGGCACCGCGCTCGGTGCCTGGGCGCTGCGCTGGGTGCAGCGCCAGGACGCCCACCGGCTGCTGCACCGACTGCGCGCGCAGTCGGTGGCCGCGGCGCTGCCGTACCTGCTGCTGCTGGGCGCCGTCAACGGCCTGGTCTCGCGCCACTGGCTGACGCCCGCCGAGGCCTGGCATGCGGCCTATCCGCTGGGCTGGCTGCCGCTGTTCGACTACTACATCGTGAGCAAGGGCACGGCGGCCAGGAACATCGTCGCGCACGCCCTCATGTATGCGCCGGTCGGCGTCTTCGCCTGGCTCAACGGGGGGCGCCCGGCGGTGGCGCTGCGGGTGGCGGCGCTGCTGGCGCTGGCGGTCGAGTCGGCCCGCTACTTCCGCCCCGGGCTCGAAGGCGACGTGAACGCCGTCGTGGTGGCGGGCCTGTCGGCCTACCTCGCCGCGCGGGCGATGCCGGCCCTGTGGCAAGCCGTCTCGGGCGCCGCCCTGGGCCCCGCGCCGGCGGCCCGGGCCGGCCCCCGCACCGGGCACCGCGCCGACCACGGGGCCGCCGCCCGGGTGGACGACCGGGTGGACGACCGCGTCGAGGGCGGCCCGGCGCCATGGCCGTGAGGGGCACCCCGCCGAGGCGCGCCGGTGAGCGGGGGGGCCTCGGCGCGCGCGGCGGGTCGCTCTGATGCAGGCGCGGCTCGGGCAGCCCCTGCGCGCCGCGGACTGGCCCTGGGTCGGCGTCGGCGCGGCCGTCATGGTCGGTGCCTGCTGGATCGACCCAGGCGCGCCCTGGACGATCGCGCTGGCCGCCCTCGCCTACGCGGCCCTGGTGAGCCGGGAGCCGCACCTGGCGCTGCTGCTGGTGCCGATCGCGCTGGCGTTGACGGACGTCACCGCATTCAGCGGGCCGCGCTGGTTCGATGCCCTGGACGGCGTGATGCTCGCCACAGCCCTGCTGGCCTGGGCGGCGCCGCGGTGGTGCCGGCCCGCCCCGGCGGCAGCGCGCGAATCCCGCCCGCTGGCGATCTGGCTGCTGGCGGGCCTGCTGCCGGCGGCTGTGGCCGGCCTGCGCGGACTCGACCTGCAGGACCCCAACGCCCTGCTCACGCCGCTGGGCTCGGGCCACGGCCTGATGCTGGCCAAGGGCCTGCTGGGGGCCGCGGCGCTGGGGATCTTCGTGCACCGCCTGCGCCTGCAGGCCGACCGCTCGGCTTCGATGTTCGGTCGCGGCATGGTCATCGCCCTGGCCGGCGTGGTGGGGCTGACCGTGCAGCAGCGCCTGGCCTTCGTGCGCCCCTTCGACTTCAGCGCCGAGTACCGCGTGCCGGGCCCGTTCAGCGCGATCGCGCTCGGCGGGGCCTACATCGAATGCTTCCTGGCGGCGGCCGTGCCGTTTGCCGTCGTGGCCGCGGTGCGCGAGCCGCTGCGCCCGGTGCGCTGGCTCTGCGGCCTGCTGGTGCTGGCCACGGCCTACGCCACGATGGTGACCTACTCGCGCGGCGGCCAGGTGGTCTTCCTGGGCACGGCCGGCGCCAGCGCGTGGTGGCTGGCCACCCGATCGCGGGCCGGCCCGGCCGTGGCGGGGCTGCGGCGGGCGCGGCTGCGCGCCGCCCTGCTCGGGCTGGCCGTCGCCGCGCTGTCGGCGCTGATCCTGCTGTCGCCCTACGCCACCGAACGCTTCGAGCGGCTCGGCCCGGACGCGCGGATCCGACTGCACCACTGGCAGGCCTCGCTCGGCCTGCGCGGCAGCGGCGCGTGGGTGACGCTCTTCGGCACCGGCCTGGGCAGCTACGGCCGCGACCTCTACATCGAAGGCGACCCGGCGTCGCGGCCGGGCCTCTTCGTGCTGCACCGCGAGGCCACCGGCACCTGGCTGCGGCTGCACCCGGGCTTGCCGTCCTACCTCGACCAGCGGGTGCGGGTGGCGCACGGTGAACCGCTGACGGTCTCGGCGCGCGTGCGCAGCCGCAGGGCACCGGGCCTGCAGGTGCTGCTGTGCGAGAAGGACCTGATCCAGAGCCGCCATTGCGCGGCCGCCACCCTCGACGTGCCGCCCGACGGCCGATGGCACCGCGTGAGCCGGCCGATCGAGCTGCCCGGCCCTGCGGCGGCGGCCTGGCCCGCGCGGCCGGTGCGGCTGTCGCTGTTCCCGGGCCCGGGCGTGGTCGACGTCGACGACCTGTCGCTGACCGACGCCCAGGGCCGCGAGCAATTGCGCAACGGCCGCTTCGAGGACGGGGCGGCGCATTGGTCTTACGCCTCGGACGAGCACCTGCAATGGCACATGAAGAACCTGTGGCTGCAGGTGGACTTCGAGCAGGGCGCCCTCGGCGTGGCGGCCCACGCGGCCCTGCTGCTGGCCGCCCTGGCCGGGGCCTGGCGGGCGGCCCGCCCCGACCGGGCCGGCTTCATGGCCATCGGGCTGGCCTTGCTGGCCTTCCAGGGCGTGGGGCTGATCGACAGCGTCATCGACACGCCACGCTTGCTGCAGCTCTACCTGAGCCTCGCCCTGCTCGGCACCTTGTTCGGCGCGCCCCGCCGGCCCGGCGGGGCCGGCGCTGCCGACGGCGGGCCGGGTGGCTGAACGCCTGGCGCCGGCGATGGACGCGCGGCAGCCCGATCGGCGACGCGCGATGGGCCGGCTCGGCCGATCGGGCCTGGCCCTGGCCTGCGTTGGATCGGCCGCGGCCGGCTCGGCGGGGCAGACGCTGCGGGTCGGCGCCGGGCGCGCACTGTGCACGCTGGCGCAGGCGGTGCGCATCGCGCGCGACGGCGACCAGATCCTGCTGGACGCCGGCCGCTACCCCGGCGACGTGGCCGTGGCCACCCAGCGCGGGCTCACGATCCGCGGCCTCGGCCGCGGGGCCGTGTTCGATGCCCAGGGCCGCAGCGCCGAAGGCAAGGCGATCCTGGTCGTGCGCGGCGAGGTGGCGGTGGAGAACTGCGAGTTCCGGGGCGCCCGCGTGCCCGACGGCAACGGCGCGGGCCTGCGCTTCGAGAGCGGCCGGCTCGTCGTCCGGCGCTGCCGCTTCTTCGACAACGAGATGGGCCTGCTCACCGCCAACGACCCGCGGCAGGAACTCGCCGTGCACGACTGCACCTTCGGGGCGGCGCCGCGCCACGAGGGCCTGCTGCACCACTTGCTGTACACAGGCACCATCGGCCGCTTCACGCTCAGCGGCAGCCGCTTCGGCCAGGGCTGGCGCGGCCACCTGGTGAAGACGCGGGCGCTGCGCAGCCTCATCGTCTACAACCGGCTCGACGACGGCCCCGACGGCGAGGCCTCGTACGAACTCGAGTTCCCGAACGGGGGCGACCATTTCGTGCTCGGCAACGTGATCGTGCAGAGCCCGCGCTCGCGCAACCCGGCCCTGCTCAGCCTGGGCGCCGAGGCGCGCGAGGGCACGGCGGCCCGCCTGGTGCTGGTCCACAACACCCTGGTCAACCTGGGCGATGCCCGCGGCCGCTTCGTGCATGCCTGGCTCGAGCGGCTGGCGCAGGGCGCGTCGGTGCGGATGGCCAACAACCTGTTCGCCGGGCCCGGCGACGCGCGCTTCGAGCCCTTCGACGGCGGCGGCAACTACCGCATCGCGCCGGCGGCGCTGCGCGACGCGGCGGCGGGCGACGACCGCCTGGCCGCCGGCTCGCCGCTCGCCGGCACCGCCGTGCCCCTGCCGCCCGAGGAGACGCCGCAGGCCGAGTTCTCGGCGCCCGTCGGCACGCGGGCGCTGCCGGCGGGGCGGCGGCTGTCGCCGGGCGCGCTGCAGCCGCCCTTCAGCTGAACACCAGCTTCGCCCCCACCGCCACCAGCACCGCGGCGATCGCCCCGCGCAGCAGGCCCTCGGGGGCGCGGCTGCTCAGCAGCGAGCCGATCACGATGCCCGGGATCGAGCCCAGCAGCAGCGTGCCCAGCAGCGCGAAGTCGACATGCCCGAGCAGCAGGTGGCCGGTGCCGGCGACCAGGGTGAGCGGGATGGCATGGACGATGTCGGTGCCCACCAGCCGCGCCGGCGTCATGCGGAAGGGGTAGAGGTAGACCAGCATCACCGTGCCCAGCGCCCCGGCGCCGACCGAGGTGAGCGTGACCAGCCCGCCCAAGGTCGCGCCGGCCAGCACGGTGAGCGCGGGCTGGGCGCGCTTGAACGAGGCAGGCGCGGTGGAACGCAGCGCCTGGCCGATGGCCTGCATCCGGCGCTTGAAGACCATCGCCGCGGCGGTGAGCAGCAGCACGCCGCCCAGCGCCTGCAGGATCAGGCCCTGCGAGACGCGAGCGCTGCCGCTGGCGTGCATCCACAGCAGCGTGAGCACGGCTGCCGGCAGGCTGCCCAGGCTGAGCCGCCCCACGACCTGCCAGTCGACCATGCCGCGGCGGTGCTGCACCGTGCCGCCCACGATCTTGGTCAGGGCGGCGAACCACAGGTCGGTGCCCACGGCCGAGGCCGGCGCGACGCCGAACAGCAGCACCAGGATCGGCGTCATCAGCGAGCCGCCGCCGACGCCGGTGAGGCCCACCAGCAGCCCGACACCGAAGCCGGCCGCGGTGTTGAGCGCGTTCATCGCGCCGGCGTCAGGCGAACAGGCCGCGCTCGCGCAGCGCCGCCAGCACCTGCTCGGCGGCCTGCTGCGGCGTGATGCTGGCGGTGCTGACGCGCAGCTCGGGGTGCTCGGGCGGCTCGTAGGGCGAGTCGACGCCGGTGAAGTGGCGCAGCTCGCCGCGACGCGCCTTGGCATACAGGCCCTTGACGTCGCGCTGCTCGGCCACGGCCAGCGGCGTGTCCACGTGCACCTCGATGAACTCGCCCTCGCCGACGAGGGCGCGCGCCATCTCGCGCTCGGCGCGGAAGGGCGAGATGAAGGCGGTGATCACGATCAGCCCGGCGTCCACCATCAGCCGCGCGACCTCGGCCACGCGGCGGATGTTCTCGACCCGGTCCTCGTCGGTGAAGCCCAGGTCGCGGTTCAGGCCGTGGCGCACGTTGTCGCCATCCAGCAGGTAGCTGTGGCGGCCCAGCGCGAGCAGCTGCTTTTCCAGCAGGTTGGCGATGGTCGACTTGCCCGCCCCCGACAGCCCGGTGAGCCAGACCACCGCCGGCTTCTGGCCCTTGAGCGCGGCGCGCGCCGCCTGGTCGACGTCGAGATGCTGCAGGTGGATGTTGTGCGCGCGGCGCAGGGCGAAGTGCAGCATGCCGGCGCCCACGGTGTGGTGGCTCACGCGGTCGATGAGGATGAAGCCGCCGGTCTCGCGGTTGGCCGCGTAGGGGTCGAAGGCCACCGGCTGGTCGAGCGAGAGGTTGCACACCCCGATCTCGTTGAGCTCGAGCTTCTTGGCCGCCAGGTGCTCGAGCGTGTTGACGTTGACCTTGTACTTGGGCTCGGTGATGGTGGCGTTGACGGTGCGGGTGCCGATCTTCATCAGGTAGGGCCGGCCGGGCAGCATCGGCTCCTCGCCCATCCAGACCAGGGTCGTCTCGAACTGGTCGGCCACCTCGGCCGGCGCCCGGGCCAGGCTGACGACGTCGCCGCGCGAGATGTCGATCTCGTCGGCCAGCGTCAGCGTGACCGACTGGCCGGCCACCGCCAGCGGCAGGTCGCCGTCGGCGGTGACGATGCGCGCCACCGTGCTCTCGCGGCCCGAGGGCTGCACGCGGACCCGGTCGCCGGGCCGCACGCTGCCGCCGACGATCGTGCCGGCGTAGCCGCGGAAGTCGAGGTCGGGCCGGTTCACCCACTGCACCGGCAGGCGGAAGTCGCCGGCCTGCAGCCGCTCCTCGTCCACCTCCACCGTCTCGAGGCAGCCCATCAGCGTGGGGCCGTGGTACCAGGGCATGCGCGGGCTCGGCTCGGTCATGTTGTCGCCCTTCAGCGCCGACAGCGGGATCGGCGTGACCTGCGCCAGCCCGAGGCGGGCGGCGAACTCGCGGTAGCTGTCGACGATCGCGTCGAAGACCGGCTGCGCGTAGCCGACCAGGTCCATCTTGTTGACCGCCAGCACGACCTGGCGGATGCCGATCAGCTGCACCAGGTAGCTGTGGCGCCGCGTCTGCGTGAGCACGCCCTTGCGCGCGTCGACCAGGATCACCGCCGCGTCGGCGGTGCTGGCCCCGGTGATCATGTTGCGGGTGTACTGCTCGTGGCCGGGCGTGTCGGCGACGATGAACTTGCGCCGCTCGGTGCTGAAGTAGCGGTAGGCGACGTCGATCGTGATGCCCTGCTCGCGCTCGGCGGCCAGACCGTCGACGAGCAGCGCGTAATCGATCTCGCCGCCCTGGGTGCCCCACTTGCGGCTGTCGGCCTCGATCGCCGCGAGCTGGTCCTCGAACAGCATCTTGGCCTCGAACAGCAGCCGCCCGATGACGGTGCTCTTGCCGTCGTCGACGCTGCCGCAGGTGATGAAGCGCAGCAGGCTCTTGTGCTCGTGCTGGCGCAGGTAGGCGTCGATGTCCGTGGCGATCAGTTCAGAAACATGCGCCATGTCAGAAATACCCTTCCTGCTTCTTCTTCTCCATCGACGCCGTGGCGTCGTGGTCGATCATGCGGCCCTGTCGCTCGCTGGTGCGGGTCAGGAGCATCTCCTGGATGACTGCCGGCAGCGTGTCGGCCTGGCTCTCGATGGCCCCGCTCAGCGGGTAGCAGCCCAGGGTACGAAAGCGCACCTTGCGCATCACCGGCACCTCGCCGGGCGCCAGCCGCATGCGCTCGTCGTCGACCATGATCAGCGTGCCGTCGCGCTCGACCACGGGCCGCTCGGCAGCGAAGTACAGCGGCACGATCGGGATGTTCTCGCGCTGGATGTACTGCCAGACGTCGAGCTCGGTCCAGTTCGAGATCGGGAACACGCGGATCGACTCGCCCTTGCGGATGCGGGCGTTGTACAGGTGCCAGAGCTCGGGCCGCTGCTGCTTCGGGTCCCAGCGGTGCTGCGCGCTGCGGAAGCTGAAGATGCGCTCCTTGGCGCGCGACTTCTCCTCGTCGCGCCGCGCGCCGCCGAACGCGGCATCGAAGCCGTGCGCGTCCAGCGCCTGCTTCAGGCCCTGCGTCTTCCACAGGTCGGTGTGCAGCTGCGAGCCGTGGTCGAAGGGGTTGATGCCGCGCGCCAGGGCCTCGGGGTTGCGATGCACGATCAGCCGCATGCCGGTCTCCGCGGCCATGCGCTCGCGCATCTCGTACATCGCCCGGAACTTCCAGGTCGTGTCGACGTGCAGCAGCGGGAACGGCGGCGGCGCCGGGTGGAAGGCCTTCTGGGCCAGGCGCAGCATGACCGCGCTGTCCTTGCCCACCGAGTACAGCATCACCGGCCGCTCGGCCTCGGCCACGACCTCGCGCAGGATGTGGAGGCTCTCGGCCTCCAGGCGTTGCAGGTGGGTCAGTCTCATGGGCAGGGGGCGCGGGGCTGCGTCGACGTTCTTGAATCGACGATACCTTGAAATCCGCGCCGCCCCGGGCCCCCGGGGCCCGGGGCGGCCTCCTCGAGGCCCCCCCCGGATCAGGGCTTGAAGCTGATGCCGCCGGTGATCGCCACGGTGGTCGGGTAGACCGCCGGCGAGCCGGTGGGCACGCTCAGGTTGGCCCCGGTGGTCAGCCCGCCCACCGGCGGCAGCGCCGCGGTGCCGCCGGCGCCCTGGAAGTCGATCTCCGACACCGGCGCGCTGGCCAGCGCTGCCGCCGGCGTGGCGATGCCGGTGTTGCAGTTCTGGATCACCGCGAACGAGGACAGCGGGATCGAGTACGGCGCAGCCGCTCCGCCGTTCAGCGGCGCCACCACCGCCAGCAGCTTGATGTTGCACGGCTGCGGCGAGGCCGTGCTGCCCAGGTTGTAGAACTTGCCCAGCGTCAGGAGCACGCCGAAGTTGTGGGTGGCGCTGGCGTACCACTCGGGGTTCTGGTTGAACGTGAAGTTCACCGTGGTCTGGCCCGCGATCTGCACCCCGGGCGTGTCGCCGGTGGTGCTCAGCGCGGTCACGCCGGGGGCCAGCACGCCGGCTCCGTCGAACAGCGCCGTGGCCGGGGTGGGCGTCTGGTAGTAGACGTAGTAGTAGCTCGTGGCCCCGCTGCCGCCGCTGCCGCTGCCGCAGTTGGCCGGGTTCGTGCAGTTGTAGCCGTCCTGGTTGCTGCCGCCGTAGCCGAAGTAGGCCCCGCCTTCGTTGGTGCGGTTGCCCGCCGCGAAGCCCGACGAGAACGTCAGCGCCGTGACGGCGCCGCCCGAGACCGTGAACGTGACGGTCTGCTCGGCCGCCGCCGCGTAGAGGGCGTTGCCGGCTTGGTCGGCGGCGAGCGTGCAGGTGCCGTTCGCGACCAGGGTCAGCGTCGTGCCGCTGACCGTGCACACGCTGCTCGTCTTCGAGGTGATCGTCACCGGCAGGCCCGAGTCGGCCGTGGCCGACAGCGCCGGCGGCGTCGTGCCCAGGACCTGGTTGCCCGGCGACGTGAAGCTGATCGTCTGCGACTGCAGCGCCGGGGCGACGGTGAAGCTGACGACGACGCCCGTGGCCGCCGCGTAGCTCGCGTTGCCGGACTGGCTGGCGCCGAGCGTGCAGGTGCCGGCGGAGACGAGGGTCAGCGTGGTGCCGCTGACCGTGCACACCGGTGTCGTGGTGGACGTGATCGTCACCGGCAGGCCCGAGCTTGCGGTGGCGACAAGCGCCGGCGGCGTCGTTCCCAGGGTCTGGTTGCCCGGACCGGCGAAGTTGATGGTCTGAGCCGTCGGCGCGGGCGGCGCCGGCAGTGCCGAAGCCGGCGCGCTGGCGTCGCCGCCACCGCAGGCGCTCAGGAACGCGCAGCTCGCCAGGGCGGACAGCGCGAGTCGGGCTTGCATCGATAACTTGATCATGTCGATTGGTCCTGTCTCGTTGTCGGGGGGCATCGGTCGGTCGACACAGGCTCTTCATCGCGTGGACGCGGGCCGGCGAAGAGACCGATGCGCTGCATGCTCGTCATGCCGGGTGGCTTTGCGGCCAGGTGTGAAAGCGCTTTCATACAATAAGCGGCAGTCGCCTCGAAGGCAATGAGCAGTGACCTATCGCTTTCCCTGGGGTCGGCCCGCAAGCGCTGCCGGGAACGCGGCTTGCCGCCCGTCGTGCCAGCGGGCCGGGTGTCGCGTCAGTCGATCCGGCCGAGTTGCTTCGGCGCCACCGTCAGCGTCTTGCCGTCGCTGAAGTGCACGGTGATCGGCGCGCTGCCGGCGTTGAAGGCCAGGTACGTCAGGTGCCCGTCGGCACGCCGGAACACGCTGTACAGCGTGGTGTCGGCCGTGACGCCGAAGTCCGGCGGCCCCATCGCCTGCAGGCTCAGCAGCCAGTGCAGCGTGTGGGTGCGGCTGTCCCCCGTTTCGACCGAGCCCCAGCGGTCCCACATGGCCAGGCCGGCGGCCGGGTCGGCCAGGGCCGTGTACTCGGCGAAGAGGTCCTGCCAGATGTCGTCCGGCGGCGCGTTGACGGGCTTGGTGCCGTACTTCGCGTAGGTCGCCATCTCGCCCTTGAGCGCGTCCATGTTGCGCTTGACGTAGGCCGGGTCGCGGCCCAGGTAGGTCGAGGCCGTGGTGATCGGCAGCAGGTTGATGCCCTTGATCTGGCGCGGCTCGTCGGTCCACCAGGTGTTGTGCTTGTAGGCACCGCCGAAGACCTGGCTGACCTCGACGTTCTTGTACTCGGGGGCGAAGACGAGGTGGTGGATGTCGAAGACGTAGTTCAGCGCGCCCTGGATCTCGGTCGTGTACATGTACACGCCGAGGTCGCGCAGGGCCGTGTCGCCCTTGACCTCGGCCCACAGGATCAGCGCGGCCCAGGCGTTGACCGCCTCCGACGAGGCCTCCTGGTTGTTGCCGAGGGCGCCGTACTCGCCGACGCCGCCGATGCCGTTGGCCCAGCTGTGGCCCTCGTAGGGGTCGAAGTTGCGCAGGAACGGGAAGGCGGCACTGTCGCGCTCGGGGGTGGCGATGTCGTCGACGAGCAGGTCGACCATGCCGCCCCACCGATCCTTCGCTGCCCAGGCCGGGTCGCGCAGCGCGATCTCGGCCGCGGCGCGGATCCAGTAGCCGTACCAGAAGTGGTGGTCGTTGATCTGCTCGACGCTGAAGAACTCGCTCGGGTAGGCGGCCACCGTACCCAGCGACTTGTCGTACACGAAGTAGGTCCGGCTGCTGTCGCCCGAGAACCACTCCTGCATCCGGTCCTCGAGCTTCTTCAACATGTCGTCGCCCGCGGTCGTCTTGCCCTGCTGGTCGGCGATGTCCATCATCAGGGCGACGCGCTGCATGCCCTTGCCGATCCAGTAGCCGCTTTCGCCGCCCTCGCGCATCATGCGGTTGGCCTGGCGGAAGTCGCTCTTCATCACGTCGTCGAGTTGCTCGAGCCGCGGTGACGCCTTGATGCCGGGCCAGTACGGCACGAAGCCGTGATAGGTGTAGTCCGTCTTGAACGACGTCGCGGCGAGCACCTTGATCTGGCCCCGCACCGTGTCGTAGGCCGGCCCCAGCTTTCCTTGCACCGACGGGTTGTCGAACCACTGGTGGGGGTAGAGGCCCAGCAGCGGTCCGCTGTCCGGGCCCTCCATGGTCTGCGTCGTCGCGGTGAAGGTGGTCTCGACCTGGCTCTTGGCCGGGTCGTAGTGCCACGCCACGTGTGTGCCGGTGATGAAGGCCCAGGCGTGGCCCGTGAACAGGGCCAGCGTCTCGGGCTGGGCGTCCGGCAGCGCGGCCACCGACAGGTAGCCCTTGCCCGTGGGCAGGTGGGCCAGCCACTCGGTCGGCGACACCTGTTCCCAACGAACACCCGTGGGCCCGAACAGCGCGTAGTCCTTGTCCTTGACATGCAGGGCGAGCACGCGCGCGTCCCCGTCGGCGCCGAAACGCTCGCCCGGGGCCGGCAGGCGCAACCGCAGGTCGCCGCGCGAGACGCGCAGGTACGCGAACGGGCTGCCATGGGCGAAGGTGGCGCTGAAGTCGTCGGCGCCGTTCTTCATCGTCACGTCGACCGACCAGTCGCCGGCGCCGGCCAGCTTGGCCGGTCCGGGCGCGAAGGCCGCCGGCGAGACCACGATCGGGGCTTTCGGCGTGTAGTAGATCTCGACGTCGTGCCGCACGGTGGGCACGACCTGCTTGCTCGGGTAGGCGATCTCGAAGCCGTCGGGGGCGGCCTTGAAGGTCAGCGGCTGGGCATAGATCACCTCGGGCTTGGGGTCGAAGACCAGCTTCGAGTACCACTGGCTGGTCGGCGCCGCGCGCCCGAGCAGCGAGTCGACGCGCTGCGCCGCCGTCGGCATCTTCGGATCACCCCCCCTGGGCGCCAGGAAGTAGGTCCCCGCGCCGAGCTTGACCGCTTGCGCCGCGGCGCCTGCGGCACAGCCCACCCCGACGAGCACGGCCAGTCCATAGCGATACAGAGGCTTCATGCGGTTCCTTCGCGCCCAGCTTCGAGCCCGAACAGCGTAATGAAAGCGCTTTCAATGATCAATCCGGAGTTCTACCCAGGCGGGCGGCGCCGAGGCCGGCGGCGCTGCGATCGGCGGCGGCCCCGGGGCGGACGGGCGCCGATCGCTGGCGCAGCGTGGGCGCTTCCGTCCGCGGGAAAACACCGGGTCGCCCCGCATTGACCATGCGGGAGCGCTTGCCTATCCTGTGAAAGCGCTTTCACCACGCCCTCGCGAGCCCGCCCATGCAGCACCACCGAACGACCAGCGACACCTACGCCGCCCCCTGCGGGCAGACCGATCGCCGCCCCATGCTGCGCCGGTTGCGCAGCGCCGGCCTGTTCGCCGCCGGGCTGGTGCTGGCCGGGGCCAGCCATGCCTTCGAGTACGGCCCCTTCACGCTGCATGGGTTCTTCAAGGCCGAAGGCGACCGCTACACCCACCTCTGCCAGAACTGCCAGACCTTCCCGGACCAGGAGCGGCAGCGCTTCTGGGCGGATCAAGTCATCTCCGGCGCGCCTTATGGCGTCGGTGGCTACAGCACCGTGCTGGCCCAGCCTTACGTGGGCGCGCACTTCGAGCTGCCGCACGGCTGGAAGCTGTCGGGCCTGGTCAGCCAGCGCTGGCGCAACGGCAGCGTCGACCTGCCCGGCTTCTGGTACGAGAAGAACGTCTCGCTCAGCCACGAGGACTACGGCACGCTGACCATCGGCGCCTTCCCGACGCGGGCCTGGGGCTTTGCCGACTACCCCTTCGCGAGCGACTTCGGCCAGAGCGACACCTGGTCGTCGACCGGCGCCGGTTATGGGCTGAACACGCATGCGATCCGCTACACCGCTCGCACGCTCGACGTGCTCGACGGCGACCTCGTGCTGGAGGCCACCTACGACGAAGGCAACACGAACTTCAAGATCCACACGCCGCACTTCGTCGAGCTCTGGGCGCGCTACTACCGCGGGCCGCTCAAGTTCGATGCGATGTACCAGGACACGCGCAACGGCAACCCCAGCGGCTGGGGCCACGCGCCGTTCACCGGGCTCTACTACAGCCCCCAGTACGACAGCAAGCTCGGTGATTCTGGCCAGAGCGTGGCCGTCGCGATGGCCCGCTACCAGCTGACGCCGAAGCTCGAACTCGCCGGCGGCCTGCGCCGCAACCGCTGGAGCGGCACCTACGGCGTGTGCATGGACTTCGTCAGCGGCAACTGCATCTGGAACAACATGTTCAACACCAACTGGGGCGGCGTGAATGCCACCGGGGTGGCGAACCCGGGCTTCCCGGCCGTGTCGGTCGATTTCACGCTCGGCGCGCGCTACGTCGTCGGCCGCTGGAGCGCCAACACCAGCGTGACCCACCTGGGCACCGCGAAGACCGACAACCCGGTCGAACGCGGCCAGAGCAATTCGCTGACCAAGTTCACGATCGGCGGGGCCTACGACCTGCAGAACGGCCTGCTGCTCTATGGCTCGTGGAACGCCTACGCCTACGGCTTGTCGCCGCAGTCCTCCGGCTGCGGCGTGGCACCGGCACAGCGTGCCCCGGGCAGCTGCACGCTGGCGCCGCTGTCGATGCCGAGCAACAACACCTACGGACCCGACTCGCGCGTGAGCAAGAGCAGCGTCGGCGTCACCATCGGCGCCACCTATTCGTTCTGAGGCCCTCGCCATGACCTTCGCAGCCCTCCGTGCCTCGTCCCGGCTCCTTCCCGTCGCCTGGCTGACGGCCCTCCTCGTCGGCGTGAGCGGCCTGCTCGCCTCCTGCGGCGGGGGCGGCGTCATTCCGTCCCCGGGGGCCCAGGTCCGACCGCTGGACCCGTCGTTCGCAACGCGCAAGGCGGTCGCCTATTCGCCGTTCCGCACGAACAACCGCAACACCGAGACCATCACCGCGCCGATGGTGCTGCAGGACCTGCAGCTCCTGGTCGCCGCCAAGATCGGGCTGATCCGTCTGTACGACTCGTCGGACGCCGTCTCCAAGCTGACGCTGCAGGTGATCCAGCAGAACGCGCTCGACATCAAGGTCCAGCTGGGTGCCTACGTCTCGCCGAACAACGACGCCGGCAACCAGGCCGAGCTGCAGCGCTGCATCACCCTGGCCAACACCTACCGCGACATCGTGCTCGCCGTCAGCGTCGGCAACGAGACGCTGTACGACTATTCGGTCGTGCCGCTCGACCCGAAGACGCTGGCCGGCTACATCGCGACCGTGCGCGCGGCCGTCACGCAGCCCGTGACGACCGACGACCAGTGGCCGGTCTACGCCGGCACCAGCGCCAAGGATGCGACGCTGGTGCTGAACCAGATCGACTTCGCCGCGATCCACACCTACTCGCTGATCGACAGCGTCTACAACCTGTGGAACTGGCAGCAGACGAGCGTGCCCGCCAACCAGCGCGCGGCGGCCATGATGCAGGCGGCGATCGCCGAGGA
>JAGWMW010000269.1 GCA_028871575.1 Burkholderiales bacterium
GCCAGCGCCGCGCGCTGCAGCGGCTTGGCCAGCACCCGCGTCACGCCGGCGGCGGCCGCGCGCTGCGCCAGCTGCGGGCCGCCGAAGCCGCTGACCAGCAGCACCGGCAGGGCCGGGGCATGGCGGCGCAGCTCGGCGGTGAGCGCCGTGCCGGCCAGGCCCGGCATCACCTCGTCGGTGACGACGGCCGCAAAGCGCTGCGGCTGCTCGCGCAGCAGCTGCAGCGCGGCCACGGCGTCGCTCATCGCCACCGGAGCGTAGCCCAGGCCCTGCAGCATCTCCTGCGCCAGCGCCACCAGCGCCGGCTCGTCGTCCACCACCAGCACCGCCTGCCCCGCGCCGGCCGGCACCGGGCCGGCCGGGGCGGCGGGCTGCGACGCCAGCGCCTCGGCGGTCTCGGGCAGGAAGAGGGTGAAGCACGCGCCGCGGCCGGGGCGGTTGCGCACGTCGATGGCGCCGCCGAACTCGGTCACCACGCCGTGCACCACGGCCAGCCCCAGGCCCGTGCCCTGGTCCCTGCCGCGGGTGGTGAAGAAGGGCTCGAACAGGCGCTCCATCACGCCCGGGCTGATGCCGCTGCCCTCGTCGGCGACGCTGAGCGCGAGCCAGGCCCCGCGGCCGAGCTCGCTGTGCGAGAGCACGCGCTGCGCCGCCACGCGCTCGCGCACCAGGCCCACGCGCAGCCGGCCGCCCTCGGGCATGGCCTGCAGCGCGTTGGTGCACAGGTTCATCACCGCCTCGAAGGCCTGGGTGGGGTCGCCGCGCACGCGCGCGCCGGCGGCCTCGAGCGCACGCTCGAGCACCAGGCCCGGCCGCAGCGAGGCGCTCAGCAGCGCCAGCACTTCCTCGACCACCGGCTGCAGCTCGAACACGACGGCGCTGCGCGCGCCGCCGCGGCCGAAGGCCAGGATGCGCTCGACCAGGGCCTTGCCGCGCAGCGCGGCCTGCAGCACGCGGTCGAGGTGGCGCGCCTGCGCGCTGCCCGGGGAGGCCGCCTCCTGCGCCATCTCGCCGAAGCCCACGATGGCGGCCAGCACGTTGTTGAAGTCGTGCGCCACCCCGCCGGCCAGCGAGCCCAGCGCCTCGAGCTTGCTGGCGCGCAGGCGCTGCGCCTGCAGCGCCTGCTGCGCCTCGCCGCGGCGCCGGTTGGCCCGGCGCACCACCCGCGCCGCAGCCACCAGCACCGCCAGCAGCAGCAGCGAGCCGGCCGCCGTGAGCTGGGCCGTCAGGCGCCAGCCCTGCAGCACCGCGTCGGCGCTGCGCGTGAGCATCACGCCCAGGCCGAACTGCGGCAGGCGGTCGAAGCTGACCAGCCGTTCGCTGCCGTCGCCGAAGCGGCGCACCTGGATGCCCGGCTGGCGCGCCAGCCGGGCCGCGAGCTGCGGCTCGGCCAGCGCGGGCAGGGCCACGACGGCGCCGGCCATGCGCACGCCGTCGCGGCGGAACACCGCCATCCGCGCATCGGGCGCCGGGGCGGCGGCGGCGAAGGCGCCCAGCAGGCTGGCGCTGGGCACGCTGGCCACGATCCAGCCGCCCGCATCGTTGCCCGGCGCACGCGCGTAGCGCAGCGCCAGCGCCACGAATTCGATGCCGCTGCCGGGCTCGAGATAGGGCCGCCCGACCGCGAGCTGCCCCGCTGCCAGCCCGGGCAGCGGCGGCAGGAAGCCGGCCAGCGCCGGCACCGGCTCGTCGCCGCTGGCCGCCAGCAGGTGGCCGCCGCGGTCGAGCAGCCAGAGCCGGCGCACCAGCGGCATCAGCGCCACGCGGGTGCGCAGCGCGTGGCGGGCCGAGGCGCCGCGGTCGGGCAGGCTGCCCTCGGCCAGCTCGGCGCGCACCGCGAGCAGGCCGTCCTCGGCGCCCTGCAGGCCGCGCGCGATCTGGTCGGTGAGCGCCAGCGACAGCACCGACAGGTCGCGCCCCTCGCTGGCCAGCGCGTCCTGGCGCAGCCGCCACAGCGCGGCCGCGGCCAGCAGCACCAGCAGCAGCCAGATCGCCAGCGCCGTCCACCAGGGGCGCCACGACGGCGCCGGCCCGGCGGCCGGGGCGGGCGCCGGCGGCGCGGCGGGCTCCGTTGCCATCGCCTACGCGTCGTTGCGCGGCCGGCCGCGCCGGCGCGCCATACTCGCGCGGCCACCGCCCCTGCCTGCCTGCGTCACCGTGAACAGCGCCACCGCCCCCCACATCCTCGTCATCGACGACGACCCCAGTATCCGCGAACTGGTCAGCGAGTACCTCGGCGCCAACGAGCTGCGGGTCAGCACCGGCAGCAGCGGACGCGAGCTGTTCGAGCAGATGGACCGCGAGGCGATCGACCTCGTGCTGCTGGACCTGCGGCTGCCGGGCGAGGACGGGCTGCAGCTGGCGCGCCAGCTGCGCGAGCGCGCCACCGTGCCCATCGTGCTGCTGACCGGCCGCAACGAGGAGGCCGACCGCGTGATGGGCCTGGAGCTGGGGGCCGACGACTACGTGACCAAGCCCTTCAGCCCGCGCGAGCTGCTGGCCCGGGTGCGCGCGGTGCTGCGCCGCTACCAGGTGCAGGCCACGCTGCCCGAGCGCGACAGCGCGCGCCGCGCCTTCCGCTTCGCGGGCTGGGAGCTGAACCTGCGCACGCGCCGCCTGCAGGGCCCCGGCGGCCAGGCGGTGGAGCTGTCCAACGGCGAGTTCAGCCTGCTGGCGGCACTGTGCCGCGCCCCGCAGCGCGTGCTCAGCCGCGACCAGCTGCTGTCGATGTCGCGCCTGCACGAGGGCGAGGTCTACGACCGCGCGGTGGACGTGCAGATCCGGCGCCTGCGGCTGAAGCTGGAGGCCGACGCCGCGGCCCCCGTGCTGATCGTCACCGAGCGCGGCGCGGGCTACCGGCTGGCCTGCGAGGTCGAGACCTTGTACTGATTGCCCCCAGGGCCGGGCTGCGCCCAGCCTGCCCCCCGAGGGGGTTCAAGCAAAGTGGCAAAGCCACGTTTGC
>JAGWMW010000270.1 GCA_028871575.1 Burkholderiales bacterium
CGCGCCCACCAGCGCCAGGCGCCAGGGCCGCGCGGCGTGCGCGGCGTGGGTGGGGGTTTCGGGCCGCGGGCGGCCCGCCAGGGCCACCGACTGCGCATCGGCATGCGTGGCCGCGACGCGGCGCAGCTGCGCCAGGCCCAGCGGCGCCAGGCGGCCGATGGCGTGGCCGCGATCGGCCAGCTGCCTGAGCAGGGCCAGCCGCTGCACGTCGGCGGCCGAGTACAGCCGCTGGCCGCCCGGCGACAGGGCGGCCTGGGTCAGGCCGTAGCGGCGCTCCCAGACCCGCAGCGTGGCCACCGGCATGCCCAGCATGCGGGCCACGGCGCCGCTGCGGTGGCCCGGCGCGGCCGGGGGGCGCTCCGCCGGGGTCATCGCTTGCCTCGGTTTCTTCATACGATGACTCTCTTTTGACCAGATATTCCGGCGATGTTAGTGCCACTAAGACCAGGCGGAAGCGCAATTGACTCCAAACCCGGTATTCTCGACCGATGCCCGGCTCGCCCACCCCCCTGCCCCGCGGCCGCCTGGCCGCCCTGCCCAGCAAGCCCTGCGTGGCCTGCGGCCGCCCGATGAGCTGGCGCCGGCGCTGGGCACGCAGCTGGGCCGAGGTCAAGTTCTGCAGCGACGCCTGCCGCCGCCGCGGGGCCGCGCGTGGCTGAGCTGCGCCACCTGCTCGTGGTGCTGGGCGACCAGCTCGACCTGGACGCGGCCGCCTTCGACGGCTTCGACCCGTCGCAGGACGCGGTGTGGATGGCCGAGGTGGCCGAGGAGTCGACCCACGTCGCCTCGAGCCAGCCGCGCACGGCGCTGTTCCTGGCGGCGATGCGGCACTTCGCGCTCGCGCTGCAGGCCGCCGGCCGGCCCCTGCACTACACGCGGCTGGACGCGCCGGGCAACCGCGGCAGCCTCGCCGCGCAGCTGCAGGCCGACCTCGAGCGCCTGCGCCCGCGCCGGCTCGTGATGACGGCCCCCGGCGAGTGGCGCGTGCTACAGGCCCTGCAGGCCGCGGCGGCCGCCGCCGGCCTGCCGCTGGAGCTGCGCGAAGACCGCCACTTCTACGTCAGCGTGCGCGACTTCGCGGCCCACGCCCGCGGCCGCAAGACCCTGCGCCTGGAGTTCTTCTACCGCGAGCAGCGCCGGCGCCACCGCGTGCTGATGGACGGCGACGCGCCGGCCGGCGGGCGCTGGAACTTCGACGCCGAGAACCGGCAGGCCTTCGGGGCCGAGGGCCCTGGCGCGGTGCCGCCGCGCACCCGCTTCGAGCCCGATGCCGTCACGCGCGAGGTGATCGCGCTGGTGCGGCAGCGCTTTGCCGCGCACCCGGGCCGGCTCGACGACTTCGCCTGGCCGGTGACGCGGCCGCAGGCGCTGCAGGCGCTGGCGCAGTTCGTCGCCGAGCGGCTGCCGCTGTTCGGCCGCTACCAGGACGCGCTGTGGCCGGGCGAGCCCTGGCTCTACCACGCCCACCTCTCCGCGGCGTTGAACCTGAAGCTGCTGCACCCGCGCGAGGTGGTCGACGCGGCCGAGCAGGCCTGGCGCGCCGGGCAGGCGCCGCTGGCCGGCGTCGAGGGCTTCGTGCGCCAGATCCTGGGCTGGCGCGAGTACGTCCGCGGCCTGTACTGGACCCGCATGCCGGGCTACCTCGAGCGCAACGCGCTCGGTGCCCGGGAGCCGCTGCCGGCCTGGTACTGGAGCGGCCGGACCGACATGGCCTGCCTGCGCGATGCGCTGACCCAGACGCTGACGCACGGCTACGCCCACCACATCCAGCGTCTGATGGTCACGGGCCTGTACGCGCTGATGCTGGGCGTGGCGCCGAAGGAGGTGCACGCCTGGTACCTGGCCGTCTACGTCGACGCCGTGGAGTGGGTCGAGCTGCCCAACACGCTGGGCATGAGCCAGTACGCCGACGGCGGCGAGATGGCCAGCAAGCCCTACGTCGCCACCGGCCGCTACATCGAGCGCATGGGGCCGCACTGCCGCGGCTGCCGCTACGACCCGGCCCTGCGCAGCGGCGAAGCGGCCTGCCCCTACACCACGCTGTACTGGGATTTCCTGATGCGCCACGAGGCGATGCTGGCGCGCAACCCCCGCATGGCCCTGCAGGTGAAGAACCTGGCTCGGCTGGACGGTGCGCAGCGCCAGGCGGTGGCCGAGCGCGCGGCGGCGATCCGCCGCGGCGAGGTGGGTGCCGCGCATGGATGAGCCGCCCGAACCCACCCTGGCGGCGGCCCGCGCGCGCATCGCCGCGCTCGATCCCGAGCGCTACGCGCGCACGCGCAATGCGCTGGACGGGGCGGTCAGCGGCCTGTCGCCCTACCTCACGCACGGCCTCGTGACCCTGCCCGAGGTGCTGGCCGGGATTCCCGGCGGGCCGGGCTCGAGCGTGCAGCACAAGTTCGTCTTCGAGCTCGGCTGGCGCGCCTACTTCCGCCATGTCTGGGGCCATCGCGGCGACGGCATCCTGCGCTCCCTGCACCCCGGCCCGCTGCCCGACGAGGCCTATGCGCGCGAGCTGCCCGACGACATCCGCCAGGCTCGCACCGGGGTGCCGGTGGTGGACCAGGCCGTGCGCACGCTCTACGCCACGGGCGGGCTGCACAACCACGCCCGCCTGTGGCTGGCCAGCTACGTGGTGCACTGGCGCAAGGTGCACTGGCGTTGCGGCGCCGACTGGCTCTACGGCCACCTGCTCGACGGCGACCTGGCCAGCAACCACCTGTCGTGGCAATGGGTGGCCGGCACCGGCAGCCACCGGCCTTACCTCTTCGATGCCGCCAACGTGTCCCGTTATGCCCCACCAGCCTGGCACAGCCCGGGCAGCGTGATCGACCAGCCCCGGTCGGCGCTGGAGCGGCTGGCGCACCAAGCCGCACCGGCCGCGTGCGTCATGGGGTCGGCGCCCGGCGCGGGGCCGGGGCAGCCCGAGCCGCCGCGGCACGCC
>JAGWMW010000271.1 GCA_028871575.1 Burkholderiales bacterium
CTGGCGCGCTTCGACTGGGACGAGTGAACGCCGCCGGCGCACCGTCACGGCGGCGCGTGCAGACCCCGATCGCCGCCGGCCGCCCCCCGCCTTATGCTCGGCGCCCCGGGCAGACCGCGCAGGAGCGCCGCATGCAGATGCCACCCAGCCCGCTGGCGCCGAGGCCGGCGCCGGCCTCGGGCCCGTTCTTCACCACGCCGGCGCAGCGCACCCAGCTCGAGCGCGAGCGCTTCTTCGAGCAGGGCCAGCGCCCCACCGGCATGGTGGGCGAGGCGGTGCTGCAGTCCTGGACGCGCTGCGTCGGCGCCGGCCTGCAGCCGCAGCAGCGGCCCGAGTTCGAGCCCGTCACGCGCGCCCGCACCAAGGCCGTCCTCGAGCGCTGCCACCCGCTGCTGCAGGCCGCGGCGCCCGAGGTGCAGCAGCTCGACGCGATGCTTGCCGGCACCGGCTGCAAGAGCCTGCTCACCGACCGCGAGGGCATCGTCGTGCACTCCACGCCGGCCGGCAGCGGCGCCGGCGCGCTGCTGGACACCATCGGACGGCTGGGCGTCTACCTGGGCGAGCCCAACTTCGGCAGCACCGCCCCCGGCATCAGCCTGAGCACGGGCCTGGACAGCACGGTTGCCGGGGCCGAGCACTTCTTCGGCGCGCTGCAGCAGCTGCATTGCGCGGCCGCGCCGGTGCGCGACCGCGAGGGCCGCATGGCCGGGGTGCTCGACCTGTCGATCCAGGGCGGCCCCTTCGCCTTCGACGCCCTGGCCCTGGTGCGGCAGTGCGTGACCGTGATCGAGAACCGCCTCTTCGCCGCGCAGTCGGCGCAGGAGGTGATGCTGTGCTTCCAGGCCAGCCCGGCCCTGCTGGGCACGCCGCTGGAAGGCCGCGTCGCTGTGGCCGAGGACGGGCGCGTGCTCGGCCTGAACGCCGCCGGCGCGCAACTGCTGCGGCCCGCGCCCGAGGGCGGCACGCCGCATGTCGAGACGCTGCTGGGCATGACGGTGGGCACGATGCACCGGCTGCTGCAGTCGCGTGCCCCGGCGCCGCACCGCCTGCCCAGCGGCCTGCGCCTGTGGATGCGGGCCCAGCCCCCGGCGCGCCGGGCCGCCGCGATCGCCTGGCCCGACGGCGACGAGGCCGCGCCGGCCCCGACTGTTCCACCGCGGAACACCGGGCCGGCCGCGCCGGCCGTGCCTTCGCTGCGCGCGGTGAGCGACCAGCTCATCATCGACACCCTGCGCCAGTGCGGCGGCAACGTGGCCAAGGCCGCGCGCACGCTGGGCGTCTCGCGCGGGCTGCTCTACCGCCACCTGCGCCCGGCCGGCCGGCCCGGCTGAGGCCCGAAGGCGGCGCGGCCCCGCGCCGCGGGCGAGGTTCGCGGTTTCCCTGATGCACAGGACGGGTGAAAGCCTATCCTGCGCCGTCGATGGAGAGCCGCCCGCCCGTCGGGCGGCCCCTGGTAGCCCACCCCCTAGGAGACTCAGCGCATGGCCCTGCTCACCCTCACCGTCAACGGCAAGCCCGTTTCGCGCGACATCCCCCCGCAGACGCTGCTGGTCGAGTTCATCCGCCAGCACCTCGAGCTCACCGGCACCCACGTCGGCTGCGACACCGGCCAGTGCGGGGCCTGCACGGTGCACCTGGACGGCAAGGCGGTGAAGAGCTGCTCGATGCTGGCCCTGCAGGCCCAGGGCGCGGCGCTGACCACGATCGAGGGCGTGGCCGCCGGCGACGGCGCGATGCACCCGATGCAGGCCGCGTTCAACCAGTGCCACGGCCTGCAGTGCGGCTTCTGCACCCCGGGCATGGTGATGAGCTCGATCGACCTGGTGCAGCACCACGACTGCAGCAGCGAAGCCAAGATCCGCGAGGCGCTCGAGGGCAACCTGTGCCGCTGCACCGGCTACCAGAACATCGTCCGCGCGGTGCAGCAGGGTGCTGCCGCCATGAAGGCCTGAAGGAGAAGTCATGAACGCAAGACAAGGTTTCATCGGCCAGAGCGTCGTGCGGCGCGAGGACGCGCGCTTCCTCACCGGCCGCGGCCAGTACACCGACGACATCACGCTGCACGGCCAGACCTACGGCTACTTCCTGCGCAGCCCGCACGCGCACGCCAGGATCGTCAAGCTCGACACCGCCGCCGCGGCCAAGGCGCCGGGCGTGCTGGGCATCTACACCGGCGAGCACTTCAAGGCCGTCGGCGGCCTGCCCTGCGGCTGGCTCATCAACAACATCGACGGCACGCCGATGAAGGAGCCCAAGCACCCGGTGCTGGCCGACGGCAAAGTGCGCTACGTCGGTGACCGCGTGGCCCTGATCGTGGCCGAGACGCTGGAGCAGGCCAAGGCCGCGGCCGCGATGGTCGACGTCGAATACGACACCCTGCCCGCCGTCATCGACATCGCCCACATCGCCGGCACGGGCGCGAACGTGCACGACGAAGCGCCCGGCAACCGCTGCTACCAGTGGCAGATCGGAGACGCCGCCGGCGTGGCCGAGGCCTTCAAGGGCGCGGCGCATGTCACCACGCTGACCTTCCGCAACAACCGGCTGGCGCCGAATGCGATCGAGCCGCGCGCCGCCAATGCCAGCTGGAACCCCAGCGACGACAGCTACACGCTGTACGTGGCGAACCAGAACCCGCACGTCGAGCGGCTCTTGATGTGCGCCTTCGTGCTCGGCATCCCCGAGCACAAGATGCGCGTCGTGGCCCCCGACGTGGGCGGCGGCTTCGGCAGCAAGATCTTCCTCTACGGCGAGGAGACGGCCCTGGTCTGGGCGTCCAAGCAGATCCGGCGCCCGATCAAGTGGACGGCCGACCGCAGCGAGGCCTTCCTGTCGGACGCCCATGGCCGCGACCACCTCACCACGGCGCAGCTGGCGCTGGACAAGGACGGCAGGTTCCTCGCGCTGAAGGTCGACACCACGGCCA
>JAGWMW010000061.1 GCA_028871575.1 Burkholderiales bacterium
AGTAGCGGCCGGCGGAGTCGAGCAGCACCATGATCAGGTGCCGGCCGGCCAGCTTGGCCTGCATGATCAGGCAGTGCCCGGCGGCCGAGATGTAGCCCGTCTTCTGCAGCCCGATGTCCCACTGCGGGTCCCGCAGCAGCCCGTTGGTGCTGTGGAACTCGACCTGCCGCCGGCCCAGCGGCACCACCGCCTCGGTCGAGGTGGACAGCTCGCGGATGATGGGGTGCTGGTAGGCCGCGCGCACGAGCCGGGTCAGGTCTTCGGCGCTGGACTGGTTGCTGCTGGACAGGCCGGTGGGCTCGACGTAGTGCGTGTCCTCCATGCCGAGCTCGTGCGCCTTGGCATTCATCTTCTCGACGAAGACGTCCATGCCCCCGGGGTAGGTGCGGCCCAGCACGTGCGCGGCCCGGTTCTCGGACGACATCAGCGCCAGGTGCAGCATCTCGCCGCGCGTGAGCTTGGTGCCCAGCCGCAGCCGCGAGCGGTTGCCGGCGGTGGCGCGCACATCGTCCTCGGTGACGGACAGCATCTCGTCCATCGGCAGGTGCGCCTCGGTGACCACCAGCGCCGTCATCAGCTTGGTGATCGAGGCGATGGGCAGCACCGCCTGCGGGTTCTTGCTCAGCAGTACTTCGTTGGTGTCCTGGTCCACCACCAGGGCGACGCTGGACTTCAGGTCGAGCGCATCGCTGGTCTTCTGCAGCCCGTACAGGTGGCCCATCGACGAGCTGGCCGGCTCGGCGGCGGCGATGGTCTTCAGGCGCTTGACGCTGTGCGCCGCGGTCTTCTTCGACGGGCTGGTCCGGTGCTTGGCCTTCGCGTGCGAGGTGTGCCGTGTGCTGCGCTTGACGACGTGCCGGGCAGGCTGGGCGGCCTGGGGCGGGGTCGCCGGGGTCGCGGGCGTGGCCACCGGGGCCGGCGTGGCGGCGCTGTCGTCGGCCGCCTGCGCCGGCAAGACCCAGGAGCCCGCAGCCCCCGCCATCAAGCCTGCAAGCAGCAGACCCTTCCACCCCAGCCGATTGTTCTTCACTGCCGCGCACCCCATGCCCAATTCGGGCTCAAGTGTATGGCACCGAAAAAACAGGCACAAGATCAATTGCTTGCGCTCTGTTTCTCAAGTGCCTCGTTCACTGATCGGGCGGCAGCGCCCGGGCTTCATCCCTGGGCCGCCACCCGCTCGGCCGTGCTGTGCAGCTTGTTCAGCGCCGAGAGATAGGCCTTGGCCGAGGCCACCACGATGTCGGGGTCGGCCCCGACGCCATTGACGACCCGGCCGCCGTGCTGCAGCCGCACCGTCACCTCGCCCTGCGATTCTGTGCTGCCGGAGGTGATCGCGTTGACCGAATACAGCACCATTTCCGCGCCACTTTTCACTCGCGACTCGATCGCCTTCAGGCTGGCATCGACCGGGCCGTTGCCGTCGCTGTCGGCATGGTGCTCCACCGCGCCGGCCGCAAACGAGACCCGGGCCTGCGGGCGCTCGCCGGTCTCGGAGTGCTGCGACAGCGAGAGCAGCCGGTAGTGCTCGTGCGCGGGCGTGACGCTCTCGTCGCTGACGAGCGCGATGATGTCCTCGTCGAAGATCTCGCTCTTGCGGTCGGCCAGGTCCTTGAAGCGGGCGAAGGCGGCGTTGACCTCGGCCTCGCTGTCGAGCTCGATGCCCAGGTCCTGCAGGCGCTGCTTGAAGGCGTTGCGCCCCGAGAGCTTGCCCAGCACGATCTTGTTGGTGGCCCAGCCCACGTCCTCCGCGCGCATGATCTCGTAGGTGTCGCGGGCCTTCAGCACGCCGTCCTGGTGGATGCCGCTGGCATGGGCGAAGGCATTCGCGCCCACCACGGCCTTGTTCGGCTGCACGACGAAGCCGGTGGTCTGGCTGACCATGCGCGAGGCCGGCACGATCTGCGTCGTGTCGATGCCGAGTTCCAGCTTGAAGTAGTCGCGCCGCGTGCGCACGGCCATCACCACCTCCTCGAGCGAGCAGTTGCCGGCGCGCTCGCCCAGGCCGTTCACCGTGCACTCGATCTGGCGGGCGCCGCCGATCATCACGCCCGCCAGCGAGTTCGCCACCGCCATGCCCAGGTCGTTGTGGCAGTGCACGCTCCACACCGCCTTGTCGCTGTTGGGCACGCGCTGGCGCAGGTCGCGGATGAAGGCCCCGTAGAGCTCGGGGATGGCGTAGCCCACGGTGTCGGGGATGTTGATCGTGGTCGCCCCCTCGTCGATCACGGTTTCCAGCACGCGGCACAGGAAGTCGGGCTCGCTGCGGTAGCCGTCCTCGGGCGAGAACTCGATGTCGCCGCACAGGTTGCGCGCATACCGCACGGCCTGCCGGGCCTGCTCGTGCACCTGCTCGGGCGTCATGCGCAGCTTCTTCTCCATGTGCAGCGGCGAGGTGGCGATGAAGGTGTGGATGCGGGCGCGCGCCGCGCCCCGCAGCGCCTCGGCCGAGCGGGCGATGTCGCGGTCGTTGGCGCGCGAGAGCGAGCAGACCACCGACTCGCGCACGGCCGCGGCGATGGCCTTGACGGCCTCGAAGTCGCCCTGGCTCGCGGCCGCGAAGCCGGCCTCGATCACGTCCACGCGCAGGCGCTCGAGCTGGCGCGCGATGCGCAGCTTCTCCTCGCGCGTCATCGAGGCGCCGGGCGATTGCTCGCCGTCGCGCAAGGTGGTGTCGAAGATGATCAGCTGGTCGGACATGGGGGTTGCCTTTGCGGGAGGGTGGGTCGCCACGCAGCGTGGAAAAGCAAACGGCCCGCTGCGTTGCGCTGGCGGGCCGTTGATCGGGAAAGGGACAGGACGAAGCAAACGATCAGCGCACCCGCAGGGCTCCTAGCCGGGCTAGCGCCAGGGCGGTTTGCTGCGGGGCGAGGATCGCGCTCATGGCCGCAATGTAGCACGCGGGCGCGGCCGTCATCGGTGCAGCCCCTGCTCGTCGGGCTCGTCGGTGGAGATCGCGATCACGCTGGTCGGCCGGCCCTTGGCCCGGCGCCAGGCATACACGCCATAGCCCGACAGCCCGTAGACGCAGAACAGCGCGAACAGTGCGACCGGCGGGTTCTGGCCGATCAGCACGATGCCCAGCGCAATCGCGACGATGACGACGAAGGGCACGGTCTGCTTCGCGCCGACCACCTTGAAGCTGTAGAACGGCGCGTTGGTCACCATCGACAGCCCCGCGTACAGCGTCACGCCGAAGGCGACCCAGGACAGCCACTCGATGTGCGAGACCGCCTTGTAGCCGGCGTCGTCCATCACCCAGATCAGGCCCATCACCAGCGCCGCCGCCGCGGGGCTGGGCAGGCCCTGGAAGAAGCGCTTGTCGACGACGGCGATGTTGGTGTTGAAGCGCGCCAGCCTCAGCGCGGCACCGGCGATGTAGACGAAGGCCGGGATCCAGCCCATCTTGCCCAGGCCCTTGAGCGCCCATTCGTAGACGATCAGCGCCGGCGCGGCGCCGAAGTTGACCATGTCGCACAGGCTGTCCATCTGCTCGCCGAAGGCGCTCTGCGAGTTCGTCATCCGCGCGATGCGGCCGTCCAGGCTGTCGAGCACGGCGGCGCAGAAGATCGCGATGGCGGCCGCCTCGAAGCGGGCGTTCATCGCCATCACGATGGCATAGAAGCCGGCGAACAGGGCCGCCAGCGTGACCGCGTTGGGCAGCACGTAGATGCCCTTGCGGCGCGGCCGCGGGGCGTCGTGCGGCTCCGCGCGATCGGCGGCGTGCGAGTCGTCGCTCATGCGTCGATGATGGTGCCGCGGGCCGGCCTCAATTGCGGCTGCGGTCGACCAGCTTGTTGGCCTTGATCCACGGCATCATCGCGCGCAGCTTCTCGCCCACGGTCTCGATCGGGTGCTCGGCCGTGAGCCGGCGCCGGCTCAGCAGCGTCGGCGCGCCGGCTCGGTTCTCGAGGATGAAGCTCTTGGCGTACTCGCCGGTCTGGATGTCCTTCAGCGCGCGGCGCATCGCGGCCCGGGTCTCGTCGGTGACGATCTTCGGCCCCGTCGCGTACTCGCCGTACTCGGCGTTGTTGCTGATCGAGTAGTTCATGTTGGCGATGCCGCCCTCGTAGATGAGGTCGACGATCAGCTTGAGCTCGTGCAGGCACTCGAAGTACGCCATCTCGGGCGCGTAGCCGGCTTCCACCAGCGTCTCGAAGCCGGCCTTGATCAGCTCCACCGTGCCGCCGCAGAGCACGGCCTGCTCGCCGAAGAGGTCGGTCTCGGTCTCCTCGCGGAAGTTGGTCTCGATGATGCCGGCCTTGCCGCCGCCGTTGGCCGCGGCATAGCTCAGGGCCAGGTCGCGCGCGCGGCCGCTCTTGTCGGCGTGCACGGCGATCAGGTGCGGCACGCCGCCGCCCTGGGTGTAGGTGTTGCGCACCGTGTGGCCCGGGGCCTTGGGCGCGACCATCCACACGTCGAGATCGTCACGCGGCACGACCTGGCCGTAATGCACGTTGAAACCGTGCGCGAAGGCCAGCGAGGCGCCGTGGCGGATGTGGGGCTCGACGTCGTGCTTGTAGACGGCGCCGATCTGCTCGTCGGGCAGCAGGATCATCACGACGTCGGCAGCCTTCACGGCCTCGGCCACCTCGGCCACCTTCAGGCCGGCCTTCTCGACCTTGGACCAGCTGGCGCCGCCGCGGCGCAGGCCCACCGTGACCTTGACGCCGCTGTCGTTGAGGTTCTGGGCATGGGCATGGCCTTGCGAGCCGTAGCCGATGATGGCCACCGTCTTGCCCTTGATCAGGCTCAGATCGGCGTCCTTGTCGTAATAGACCTTCATGGTGCTCTCTCCACAGTGAAAGGGTTGCGGGTGCTTTAGACCCGGAGGATGCGTTCGCCGCGGCCGATGCCGCTGGCGCCGGTGCGCACGGTCTCGAGGATCGCGGCGCGGTCGATCGCGACCAGGAAGGCATCGAGCTTGGCGCTGTCGCCGGTGAGCTCGACCGTGTAGCTCTTCTCGGTCACGTCGATGATCCGGCCGCGGAAGATCTCGGCCATGCGCTTCATCTCGTCGCGCTCCTTGCCCACCGCGCGCACCTTGATGAGCATCAGCTCGCGCTCGGTGAAGCTGCCTTCGGTGAGGTCGACCACCTTGACGACCTCGATCAGGCGGTTGAGGTGCTTGGTGATCTGCTCGATCACCTCGTCGCTGCCGGTGGTGACGATGGTCATGCGCGACAGCGAGGCATCCTCGGTCGGCGCCACGGTCAGGCTCTCGATGTTGTAGCCGCGCGCCGAGAACAGCGCGACCACGCGCGACAGGGCTCCGGGCTCGTTCTCGAGCAGCACGGCGATGATGTGTTTCATGGGGAGGCTCGTTTCCAGGCGCGCTCTTCAGGCGTCAGGGCGGTAACCCTGGGCCCTTGGCCACGCGGTGCGAGGTTGGGGGGAATCGCCGGTCACCGCCGGCGCTAATCGATCCGCGGGCTCAGAGGTCTTCCGAGCCCAGCAGCATCTCGGAGATGCCCTGCCCGGCCTTGACCATCGGCCAGACGTTCTCGGTCGGGTCGGTGCGGATATCCAGGAACACGGTGCGATCCTTCAGCCGGATGGCCTCTTTCAGCGCACCTTCGACATCGCCCGGCCGCTCGACCTTCAGACCCACGTGGCCGTAGGCCTCGGCGAGCTTGACGAAGTCGGGCAGCGCGTCCATGTAGCTGTGCGAATAGCGGCCGCCGTAGTCCAGCTGCTGCCACTGCCGCACCATGCCCAGGTAGCGGTTGTTGAGCGAGACGATCTTCACCGGCGTCTTGTACTGCAGGCAGGTCGAGAGCTCCTGGATGCACATCTGGATGCTGCCCTCGCCGGTGATGCAGAACACGTCGCTGTCGGGCTTGGCCAGCTTGATGCCCATGGCATAAGGCAGGCCCACGCCCATCGTGCCCAGGCCGCCCGAATTGATCCAGCGCCGCGGCTCGTCGAAGCGGTAGAACTGCGCCGCCCACATCTGGTGCTGGCCGACGTCGGAGGTGATGTAGGTGTCGCGGTCCTTCGTCAGCTGCCACAGCTTCTCGACCACCATCTGCGGCTTGATCACGTCGGGGCTGGCCTTGTAGGCCAGGCAGTCGCGGCCGCGCCAGCCCTCGATCCGGGCCCACCAGCCCGCGAGCGCCTGGGCATCGGGGCCGGCCGCGGCCTCGCGCAGCTGGGAGGTCAGCTCCACCAGCACTTCCTTGACGTCGCCCACGATCGGGATGTCGACCTTGACCCGCTTGCTGATGCTGGAGGGGTCGATGTCGATGTGGATGATCTTGCGCTCGACGGAGGCGAAATGCCGCGGGTTGCCGATCACGCGGTCGTCGAAGCGCGCCCCCACCGCCAGCAGCACGTCGCAGTGCTGCATCGTCATGTTCGCCTCGTAGGTGCCGTGCATGCCCAGCATGCCCAGGAACTTGGGGTCGCTGGCGGCGATGGCGCCCAGCCCCATCAGGGTATTGGTGCAGGGGTAGCCCAACAGGTCGGCCAGGGCGCGCAGCTCGTGCGAGGCATTGCCCAGCACCACGCCGCCGCCAGTGTAGATGTAGGGCCGCTTGGCCTGCAGCAGCAGCTGCACGGCCTTGCGGATCTGCCCGCCATGGCCCTTCCTCACCGGGTTGTACGAGCGCATCGCCACCGTCTCGGGGTAGTGGAAGGGCGCGGTGTTCAGCGACACGTCCTTGGGCACGTCCACCACCACCGGCCCCGGGCGCCCGGTGCGCGCGATGTGGAAGGCCTTCTTGATCGTCAGCGCGAGATCGCGCACGTCCTTGACCAGGAAGTTGTGCTTGACGATCGGGCGCGTGATGCCGACGGTGTCGCATTCCTGGAAGGCGTCCAGGCCGATCGCCGGCGTGGGCACCTGCCCCGTGATGATGACCATCGGGATTGAGTCCATGTAGGCGGTGGCGATGCCGGTGACGGCATTCGTCACGCCCGGGCCCGAGGTGACCAGGGCCACGCCCACTTCGCCCGTGGCGCGGGCGTAGCCGTCGGCGGCGTGCACCGCGGCCTGCTCGTGGCGCACCAGCACATGCTCGATGCGGTCCTGCTTGTACAGCGCGTCGTAGATGTACAGCACGGCCCCGCCCGGGTAGCCCCAGAGGTACTTGACCCCTTCGGCCTGCAGGCATCGGACCAGGATTTCGGATCCGTTGGGGTCGGTGGCGGGGGCGGGCGGATTCAGCGGCGCCGAGGCGGCGCGCCGGACTTCCGGGGCAGTCGTTTCCATGCGGGGAACCTCTGAGAATTTCTCTGACGAAAATCCGTCGGTGCACCTCCTGCGCGCCCTCGTGAGGCGGATTCGGTGCCTGCGCGGTCGAAACGCCGGGGTCGGGGTCTGACCGCCGGCTGCTCTGACCCAAAAGAACTTGATCGAGCCCGCGATTATGCCAACTCCTTGCATGCCGCGGCCTCGGCGGCGATGCCGACGGCACGGGGTGTGATAATTCGCGGGGCGTCGACTCCAGGCGCAGCTGCCTCCTGTTGCGTTGGCCACCGACAAAGAACTCTCCGACTTTCTCAAGAGCGTCGAGAAGCGCGCCTTCAAGCGCACGGTCTATGCGGTCCGCAGCGACGACGCCGCGCTCGACATCGTGCAGGACGCGATGATCCGGCTGGCCGAGAAGTACGCCGACCGCCCGGCGGCCGAGCTGCCGCTGGTGTTCCAGCGCATCCTCTCCAACGCCACGATGGACTGGTTCCGGCGCGAGAAGGTGCGCGGCGCCGTGATGCAGAACCTCTCGGACTTCGACGGCGGCGACGGGGAAGGCGAGTTCGACCTGCTCGAGACCCTGCACGCGCTGGAGGACACGCTGGGCACCGAGAGCGCCTCGGACGCCGTCTCGCGGTCCCAGGTGCTGCGGCTGATCGACGTCGAGGTGGCCGCGTTGCCGGCACGTCAACGGGAAGCTTTCCTCCTTCGTTACTGGGAGGAGTTCGACGTGGCCGAGACTGCCGAAGTCATGGGTTGCTCGGAAGGCAGTGTGAAGACGCACTGCTCCCGGGCGGTGCATGCGCTGGCCAAAGCCCTTCGTGCCAAGGGAATCACGCCATGAACACGCGCAACGGATCACATGCGGGACATACGCTCGAAGCGCGGCTGGCCGCCACGCTGTGTGCGGGGTTGACGCAGGGCACCCAGGCGCTGCCGCACGACGTGGCGAGCCGGTTGCGCTTCGCGCGCGAGCAGGCGCTGGCCCGCGCCGGCCTGGCGCGCCAGGCGGCGGTGGTTGTGGTGACCGCGGCCCCGGGCGGGGCGGCGGTGCTGGGGCGCTCGTTCGTGCCGGCCTGGCTGCGCGCCGTGTCGGTGCTGCCGCTGCTGGCCCTGTTGGCCGGCCTGGTGCTGATCGACCACTGGACCTCGCGCGAGCAGGTGCTCGCCGCCGCCAATTTCGACACGCAGTTGCTGGCCGACGACCTGCCGCCCGCCGCCTACACCGACCCCGGCTTTGCCCAGTACCTGAAATCGCCCGCCCCGTGACGTTGCGCCTGGCCCGCCACCTGCCGTTCCTGGCCCTGCTGCTGGCCCTGCTCCTGGCCCCGCCCGCCGTGCGTGCCGAATCCGGGCCGGCCTGGACCTCATTGAGCAAGGCGCAGCAGGCCGCCCTGGCGCCGTTGCAGCACGACTGGGCCGGCATCGACCCGACCCAGCGGCAGAAGTGGCTGGAGGTGGCCGGCCGGTTCCCGCGCATGGTGCCGGCCGAGCGCCAGCGCGTGCAGGGCCGGATGGCCGAATGGGCGCGCATGACGCCGGCCGAGCGCACCCGGGCCCGCCTGCAGTTCCAGGAGTCGCGCGAGCTCAGCGCCAGCGAGCGCAAGGCCAAGTGGCAGGCCTACCAGGCGCTCAGCGCCGACCAGCGCCGCCAGCTGGCGCAAGAGGCCCATCCGCCGGCGCACGGCGGAGCCTCCGGCAGCGGTGGCCACGGCCATGCCGAGCCCGCCCGCCGGCCCGGCGAGCGGCCGACCCAGGTGCGCCCGGTCTCGCCCATCGTCGTGCAGGCCGCGCCCGGCGCCACCACCACCACGCTCAAGCCTCGCCCGCCCGTGCCCCACCCCCCGGGGGCCGGCGCGGCCCGCATCGTGGCCACCCCGGGCCAGGTCGACCCCGAGACCCTGCTGCCCAGGCGCAATCACGCACTGCCGGCGCCGGGGGCCGCGGCCAGCAGGCCGCCCCCGGCGCGGCCGTGACCGGGCCGGCCACGCGGGCGCCGGGCCTCGGGCGACGGCTCGCCTGCTTCGTCTACGAAGGCGTGCTGCTCTTCGGCGTGGTGATGATCACGGGCCTCGTCTATGCCGGCATCACGCAGCAGCGCAACGCACTGGTGGGCAAGACCGGCCTGCAGGTGACGCTGTTCATCGTGCTGGGCCTCTACTTCGTGGGCTTCTGGACCCGCGTCGGCCAGACGCTGCCGATGCAGATCTGGCGCATCAGGCTGGTGACCCGCGACGGCGGCCCGGTGCCGCCTGCGCGCGCCTGCGCGCGCTACCTGCTGTCCTGGCTGTGGTTCCTGCCGGCCCTGGCCGCCGTGCACTTCTCGGGCCTGGAGAACGCCGCCGCCACCTTCGCCGCGATGGCCGTGGGCGTGGTCGTCTACGCCGCGCTGACGCGCCTGCACCCCGAGCGCCAGTACCTGCACGACGTGGCCTGCGGCACGCGCCTGGTCGACCTGCCGCCGCGCGCGCCCGAGCCGGCAGCCACTGCGCAGCCCGACGCATGACGAGCCCGACGCCGGCGCCCGCAGGCGCGTTCAGCCTGTGTGTCTACTGCGGTTCCCGGCACGGCAGCCGGCCGGCGTACACGGCGGCGGCGCAGGCCCTGGGCCACGCCATCGGCGAGCGGGGCTGGCAGCTGGTCTACGGCGGCGGCAAGGTCGGCCTGATGGGCGAAGTGGCCGATGCCGCGCTGGCCGCCGGCGGCCGCGTCGTGGGCGTCATCCCCGAGAGCCTGCAGCGTCGCGAGGTCGGCCACCCCGGGCTGCACGAGCTGCACGTGGTGCCCACCATGCACCGCCGCAAGCAGCTGATGGCCGAACGCGCCGATGCCTTCGTCGCGCTGCCCGGCGGCATTGGCACGCTCGAAGAACTCTACGAGGTCTGGACTTGGCACCAGCTGGGCTACCACGCCAAGCCGGTAGGCCTGCTCAACATCGACGGCTACTTCGATCCCCTGCTGCAGTTCATGCAAGGCACGGTGCGGGAAGGCTTCCTCTCGGCCGAGCAGCATGCGGTGCTGCAGGTGGGCACCGACGTCCATGCGCTGCTCTCGGCGCTGGCGGACCGGGCCGCCACCGATGGCGCGGCGCGGCCGGATCTGTCGCGTACCTGAAGGCCTGCCGCCCGCGAGCTCTGCCGCTTGCCGTCAATCGGTCGAGTTCGGACGGCTGACTTCAGACGCCCGGGTTTAGACGGCCGGGTTCAGACGGCCGCGGCGTCGGTCTCGCCGGTGCGGATGCGCACCACCTGCTCGACCGTGCTGACGAAGATCTTGCCGTCGCCGATCTTGCCGGTCTTGGCGGCCTTGATGATGGCCTCGATGCAGCGCTCGACGTCGTCGTCCTTGACCACCACTTCGACCTTGACCTTGGGCAGGAAGTCGACCACGTACTCCGCGCCGCGGTAGAGCTCGGTGTGGCCCTTCTGGCGCCCGAAGCCCTTGACCTCGGTCACCGTCAGGCCCGAGACGCCGACCTCGCCCAGGGCCTCGCGGACCTCTTCGAGCTTGAAGGGCTTGATGACGGCGGTGATCTGTTTCATGGTCGACTCCGGCAGGCAGTTCGCGCTGGCTTTCATTTAAGCACGGAACCTCGACGTGATGGGGTAGCGCCAGTCGCGGCCGAAGCCGCGGTGGGTGATGCGGATGCCCACCGGCGCCTGGCGCCGCTTGTACTCATTGAGCTTGATCAGGCGCGTCACGCGCTCCACATCGGTGCGCGCATGGCCGGCGTCGACGATCGCCTCGATGCCCTGGTCGTCTTCCATGTAGCGCGCCAGGATCGCATCCAGCACCTCGTAGGGCGGCAGGCTGTCCTGGTCGGTCTGGCCCGGCCGCAGCTCGGCCGAGGGCGGCCGGGTGAGGATGCGCTCGGGGATCACCGGCCCGACCGTGCCGTCGGCGCGCCGCGTCGGCTGCCCGTTCTTCCAGCGCGCCAGGCGGTAGACCAGGGTCTTGGCCACGTCCTTGATGACGGCAAAGCCGCCGGCCATGTCGCCGTACAGCGTGCAGTAGCCGGTGGCCATCTCGCTCTTGTTGCCGGTGGTCAGCACGATGGCGCCGAGCTTGTTCGACAGCGCCATCAGCAGCGTGCCGCGGATGCGCGCCTGCAGGTTCTCCTCGGTCGTGTCCTCGGCCCGGCCGGCGAACAGCGGCGCCAGGCTGGTGCGAAACGCCTCGAACATGGGCGCGATGGCGATCTCGTCGTAGCGCACGCCCAGCCGGGCGGCCATCTCGCGCGCGTCGATCCAGGAGATGTCGGCCGTGTAGGGCGAGGGCATCATCACCGCGCGCACGCGCCCGGGCCCCAGCGCATCCACCGCGATCGCCAGCACCAGGGCCGAGTCGACGCCCCCCGACAGGCCGATGAGGGCGCCCGGGAAGCCGTTCTTGTCGACGTAGTCGCGCACGCCCACGACCAGGGCCGACCAGGCCTGCGCCTCCAGGCTCGGCACCGGTGTCACAGGGCCGGCGGGCGTGCCGTCGGCAGCCAGGTCGAGCGTCAGCACGGCCTCTTCGAAGGCCGGGGCCCGCGCCCGGACCGTGCCGGCCGCGTCGAGCGCGAACGAGGCGCCGTCGAACACCACCTCGTCCTGCCCGCCCACCAGGTGGGCGTACAGCAGCGGCCGGGCCACGGCGCGTGCGCGATCGGCCATCCTGGCCTCGCGCTCGCCCGCCTTGTCGAGGTGGAAGGGCGAGGCGTTGAGCACGCACAGCAGCTGGGCGCCCGCCTCGCAGGCCGCCTGCGCCGGCTCGTCGAACCAGGCGTCCTCGCATATGAGCAGGCCCACCCGCAGGCCCTCCACCTCGAACACCAGCGGCGGCAGCCCCGCGTCGCGGCCCGAGGCGAAGTAGCGCCGCTCGTCGAACACCTGGTAGTTGGGCAGCTCGCGCTTGCAGTAGGTGCCCCGCACGGCCCCGCCCGCCAGCACCGAGGCGGCATTGAAGCGCTGCTGCACGGCCATCGACTTGGACCTAACATCGCCGTGCGGGCCGAACTGGTGCGGGTGGCCGAGCACCAGGTGCAGTCCCGCGCAATCGGCCAGCCCCGCCGCCAGCGCCTGCAGCGATGCGGCGCAGGCCTGCATGAAGGCCGGGCGCAGCAGCAGGTCTTCGGGCGGATAGCCGGTGAGCGCGAGCTCGGGCGCGACGACCAGGCGGGCGCCCTGGGCATGGGCCCGGCGTGCCGCGAGCTCGACGAGGCGCGCATTGCCCTCGAGGTCGCCCACCGTCGCGTTGATCTGCAGCAAGGCCGCCTTCATGCCGGTGCACCCATCTCAAGAACCCCGAATGACGCCGTCGCAGACCACCGAAAAAGATTATGTCATCCGGGTCCATGGCGAGCCGGGCGCGATCGATGCGCTGGCCTGGAACGGCCTGCTGGCCATGCAGCCGTCGCCCACGCCCTTCCTGCGCCACGAGTACCTGAGCGCGCTCCACGACTCGGGCAGTGCCGTCCCGGCCACCGGCTGGGCACCGCAGTTCCTGACGCTCGAGGCCGACGGCCGGCTCGAGGCGGCCGCCGCGCTGTACCTGAAGAGCCACTCGTACGGCGAGTACGTGTTCGACTGGGCCTGGGCCGACGCCTACCGGCGCCACGGCCTGCGCTATTACCCCAAGCTGCTGGGCGCGCCGCCGTTCACGCCCGTGCCGGGCACGCGGCTGCTGGCGCGCGGCCCGGCCTGGCGCGAACGTCTGGTGGCTGCCATCGGCGGCCTGGCGCGCGAGGCCCGTCTGTCCTCGGCGCATGTGCTGTTCCTGGCCGACGACGACCGCGCGGCCTTCGAGCAGGCGGGCTGGATGATCCGCCACGGCGTGCAGTTCCACTGGACGCAGGACGCCGAGCGGCCCATCGCCGATTTCGCCGGGCTGCTGGCGCGCCTGCAGCGCGACAAGCGCAAGAAGATCCAGCAGGAGCGCCGCCGCGTCGCCGAGCAGGGCGTGCACTTCACCATCCATGAAGGGGCGGCGATCACCGAGCCGCTGTGGGACTTCTTTTATCGCTGCTACACCCTCACCTATGCCGCGCACCACAGCACGCCGTACCTGACCCGCGACTTCTTCGCCGCGATGGCGGCGACGATGCCCGAGCACTGGGTGATGTTCGTGGCCCGCCGCGGCGTAGCGCCGATCGCCGCCTCGCTCATCGCCGTCGATGCCGGGCGCGGCGCCGCCTGGGGCCGGTACTGGGGCTGCACCGAAGCCGTCAGCTGCCTGCACTTCGAGGCCTGCTACTACCAGCCGCTGGCCTGGTGCCTGGCCAATGGCTACCGGCGCTTCGAGGGCGGCGCGCAGGGCGAGCACAAGATGGCGCGCGGCCTGCTGCCGGTGGCCACGAGCTCGGCGCACTGGCTGCGCGACGAGCGCTTCGCGGCCGCGGTGGCCGACTTCCTGGCCGGCGAAGGCGCCGGCATCGGGCAGTACGTGGACGAGCTGCGCGAACACAGCCCCTTCAAGGCCGACCCCGCCGGCCGCTGAGCGGGCAGCGCCGCCCGCTCAGCCCTGGGCCTGGGCGCGGGCGTAGTTGGCGATGCCGGCGCGCACCTCGGCCAGCGCGCTGTCGCGGCCTTCCCAGCCCACGACCTTGACCCACTTGCCCACCTCGAGATCCTTGTAGTGCTCGAAGAAGTGCTGGATGGTCTTGAGCCGCAGCGGGTTCAGGTCCTCGGGCTTTTGCCACTGGGTGTAGATCGACAGGATCTTGTCGATCGGCACCGCCAGCAGCTTGTTGTCGCCGCCGGCCTCGTCGTCCATCTTGAGCAGGCCCAGCGGGCGGCAGGTGACGACCACGCCCGGGATCAGCGGCACGGGCGTGATGACCAGCACGTCCACCGGGTCGCCATCGTCGGACAGGGTGTTCGGGATGTACCCGTAATTGCACGGGTAGTGCATCGCCGTGCTCATGAAGCGGTCGACGAACAGCGCCCCGGTGTCGTGGTCGACCTCGTACTTGATCGGGTCGGCATTCATCGGGATCTCGATGATCACGTTGAATTCTTCGGGCGCCTTCGCGCCGGGGGTCACGTTGTGCAGGCTCATGGTCGGTCCGGGGGGCGTCAACTACACTGGAAGCGGCGCCGATTCTAGGGCGGCGGCCGGCGTGGCCGCGGGGGCTGCCGCCACCGCTGGCAAACCCCATGCGAGGCGCGCGAGGCCATCACTTAGCATGCCGCGCGTTGAATTTCGCCCCCTGGCGAGGCCCGAGACGGCCCGCCTGGCGGCACCCTCCCCCGCGATCCGAACGAAGAAGGAGCCCCCTCCATGACGACCTCGATGGCGCTGCCCGCAGCCCTGGCCTGCGGCCTTGCCGCCGTGATCTACGGCTTCGTGCAGCGCAGCTGGATCCTGGCCCAGCCGGCCGGCAATGCGCGCATGCAGGAGATTTCCGGCGCGATCCAGCAGGGCGCAGCCGCCTACCTCGCGCGGCAGTACAAGACGATCGCCATCGTTGGCGTAATCCTCGCGGTCCTGATCTTCTACTTCCTGGGGTCGCTGACGGCGGCCGGCTTCGTGCTCGGCGCCGTGCTCTCGGGCGCCTGCGGCTTCATCGGCATGAACGTCTCGGTCAAGGCCAATGTGCGCACCGCGCAGGCGGCCACGCTGGGCATCGGGCCGGCGCTCAACGTGGCCTTCAAGGGCGGCGCGATCACCGGCATGCTGGTCGTGGGCCTGGGCCTGCTGGGCGTGGGCCTGTTCTTCTGGCTGCTCACCGGCGGCGGCGTGCATGTCGACTCGGCCACGCTCAAGCCTCTGCTCGGGCTGGCCTTCGGCTCGTCGCTGATCTCGATCTTCGCGCGCCTGGGCGGCGGCATCTTCACCAAGGGCGCCGACGTCGGCGCCGACCTGGTGGGCAAGGTCGAGGCCGGCATCCCCGAGGACGACCCGCGCAACCCGGCCGTGATCGCCGACAACGTGGGCGACAACGTCGGCGACTGCGCCGGCATGGCGGCCGACCTGTTCGAGACCTATGCCGTCACGCTGATCGCGGCGATGGCGCTGGGCACGCTGGTGGTGCCCGCGTCGCCGGTGGCGGCCGTGATCTACCCGCTGCTGCTGGCGGGCGTGTCGATCATCGCCTCGATCATCGGCTGCAGCTTCGTCAAGGCCAGCCCCGGCATGAAGAACGTGATGCCGGCGCTGTACAAGGGCCTGATCGTGGCCGGCGTGATTTCCCTGGTCGCGTTCTTCTTCGTCACCAAGGCCATCGTGCCCGACGACGCGCTGGGCGCGGGCACGCAGATGCGCCTGTTCGGCGCCTGCGTCGTGGGCCTGGTTCTGACCGCGGCGATGGTGTGGATCACCGAGTTCTACACCGGCACCCAGTACGGCCCGGTCAAGCACATCGCGCAGGCGTCCACCACCGGCCACGGCACGAACATCATCGCCGGCCTGGGCGTGAGCATGAAGAGCACGGCCTTCCCGCTGCTGTTCATCTGCGTGGCGATCTGGGTCGCCTTCGCGCTGGCCGGCCTGTACGGCATCGCCATCGCCGCCACCTCGATGCTGAGCATGGCCGGCATCGTGGTCGCGCTCGACGCCTACGGCCCGATCACCGACAACGCCGGCGGCATCGCCGAGATGGCCGAGCTGCCGGCCAGCGTGCGCGACATCACCGACCCGCTGGACGCGGTGGGCAACACCACCAAGGCCGTGACGAAGGGCTACGCCATCGGCTCGGCCGGCCTGGCCGCGCTGGTGCTGTTCGCCGACTACACGCACGCGCTCGAGGCGCGCGGCATGCACCTGAGCTTCGACCTGTCCGACCACAAGGTCATCGTCGGCCTGTTCATCGGCGGCCTCATCCCCTACCTCTTCGGCGCGATGGCGATGGAGGCCGTGGGCCGCGCCGCCGGCGCGGTGGTGGTGGAGGTGCGGCGCCAGTTCCAGGGCGGCGAGATCATGGCCGGCAAGAAGAAGCCCGACTACAGCGCCGCGGTCGACATGC
>JAGWMW010000062.1 GCA_028871575.1 Burkholderiales bacterium
CATCTCGGGCGCGGCGAAGCCCGGCGTGTACATCGGGCGGATGAAGTTGCCCTCCTTGCTCAGCACCTCGCGCGCGGCGCCGAAGTCGAGCATCACGGCCTTGTTCTCGTTGGTGACGAAGATGTTCGCCGGCTTGATGTCCAGGTGCAGCATCTTGTGCTGGTGCACGATGCGCAGGCCGCGCAGGATCTCGTCGAACAGGCTGCGGATGGTGCTTTCGCGGAACACCTTGTCGCGCTTCAAGTCGCGCGCGGTGACGATGAAGTCCTGCAGGGTGTCGCCCTGCAGGTAGTTCATCACCATGTACACGGTCTCGTTCTCGCGGAAGAAGTTCAGCACCGAGACCACGCTGGGGTGGCTGATCTGGGCCAGCGAGCGGCCCTCTTCGAAGAAGCTCTTCAGGCCGAGCCGGTACAGCGGCTGCTTGTCGGGCTTGACCCGCGGCGTCAGCTCGCCCGGGCTGCGCTCGGCCAGGCTGGCGGGCAGGTATTCCTTGATGGCGACCAGCTGCTGCTTCTCGCCCTCGGCCAGATAGACCACGCCGAAGCCGCCGGCGGCCAGCTTCTTGACGATCGAATAGCCGCCCACGACGGTGCCCGAAGGCAGCGGCGCGGGCTTGGGCTTTGACATAATCGACCGAGGCCGCGAGGGCGTGTAAGCGATGGCTGTTTATAGCATGACGGGTTATGCCCAAGCCGCCTCGGAAGGCAGCGGCCAGGCCCCTGCCGTGACGGTGGAGGCACGCTCGGTCAACGGCCGCTTTCTCGACCTGGCGCTGCGGCTGCCCGACGAGCTCCGCGCGCTCGAGCCGGCGCTGCGCGAGATGCTCACGGCGGGCTTCAGGCGCGGCAAGATCGAGCTGCGGCTGGCCACCGCGCGCGAAGCCGAGAGCACGCTGCCGGTGCCCACGCCCGAGCAGCTCAACCGGCTCGCCCACCAGCAGGCGGCGGTGCGGGGCTGGCTGCCGGAGGCGCGCTCGCTCAGCGTCAACGAGATCCTGCAGTGGTGCCGGGGCGGCAGCGCGCCAGTGGCCCTGGACGAGCCGGCGCTGGCCGCGGCCAGGCGCTGCATCGACGGCCTGCGCGATGCGCGCGCCCGCGAAGGCGCGCGCCTGGTGGCCATGCTGCTGGCCCGGGTGGCGCGGCTGCGCGAGCTGGCAGCCCAGGCCGCGCCGCTGATCCCGGCCGTGGTGCAGCGCCAGCAGGCGCGTTTCCTGGAACGCTGGAACGAGGTCCTGGCGACGGTGCAGGCCGCCGCCGCGGTGCCGGCGCAGTCGCTGCACGAGCGCGCGATGGGCGAGGCGGCAGCCTACGCCCTGCGCATCGACGTGGCCGAGGAGCTGTCGCGCCTGGCCTCGCACCTGGACGAGATCGAGCGCCTCTTGGATGGCGGCGGCGAACTCGGCAAGCGGCTCGAATTCCTGATCCAGGAACTCCAGCGCGAGGCCAACACGCTGGGCAGCAAGAGCGCCGCGCTGGAGCTGACCACGATCTCGGTGGAGATGAAGGTCGCGATCGAGCAGATGCGCGAGCAGGTGCAGAACTTGGAGTAGTCCCGGGGCCTCTCTGGCAGCCTCACGACGGTGCGAAGCCGTCGGGCTGCTCGCCGATTGAAGTCCCACGTGACTGGCAAGAGCCGTTCCTCAAACGACACTCCGAACGCTGGACAAGTCGCCGCGAAGCAGCCGTTCTCGCGAGAAATGGGGTCCGCGCAGCCATCCATTGCAGCGACAGGTGGCCGACCCCGTCTTCGCCGGGCGATCACCGGCGCTTCAAATGGCAGCCATCGAGTCAATCATGGCGGCTGCGGAGCGTCTCCAATGCCTCTAACAGCACGCGAACGCGTGGCGGTACGAGACGCCCCGAGGGCACGACGGCGCTGATGGGCATCGGCGCGGGCTGATGGTCCGCCAGCACAGGCACCAGTTGGCCGCGTGCCACTTCGTCTTGCACGATGTAGTCAGGCAACTGGGCCAGGCCCAGGCCAAGGAGCGCGGCGGTGCCCAGGGCCTCGGTATCACTCACTTGCACCGTCTGCGGCGGATGCATCTCAACGCTGCGCCGACCCTGGCGCAGCGTCCAGGGCCGGCTGCGGCCTGTGCTCGGCATTCGAAAGGCCACCGCCTTGTGGCCAGCCAGTTCTTCCAGCCGGCGCGGCGTGCCGTTCGCCTCCAGGTACTGCGGGCTGGCCACCATCACCAGACGCTGCCAATCGATGCGTCGGGCCACAAGCGTGGAGTCGCTCAACTCGCCCATGCGCACCGCCAGGTCAATGCCGTCGCGCACCAGGTCGGCAAAGCCGTCCTGCAGCCGCACCTCGAGCATCAGCGACGGGTACTTGCGCAGCAGCGTGGCCAGCAGCGGCATGACAAATCGGCGGCCGTAGTAAATCGGCAGATCCACGCGCAGCGTTCCGGTGGGCGCGGCACGGGTGCCGGCGGCGTCGGCCTGCAGGTCTTCGAATTCGGCAAGCACGCGCTCGCAGCGGTGGAAGAGGCGCTCGCCGTCGGCGGTCAGGCTCACCTGCCGCGTGGTGCGGTGGAACAGCTTGACACCGAGCGAATTTTCCAGCCGCGCCACGCTCTTGGCCAGCGTTGACGGCGAGCCACCAAGGTCGCGTGCGGCGGCGGCAAAACTGCCGCGGCGCGCGGTCTGCGCGAAGGCGAGGAATTGCTGCAGGCCTTGCATGGTGTGCCTCTTTCGATTGCAGACGAAATGTCCTCAATGTTATGTCGTTGCCGCTTCTTGTGGAACAGCGCGCGCCCGCCGAAACTGAATCCATCCGAGGCGCCCCGGACACGAAGCCCGCTTACAACCGCATTGGAGATCGTCATGAACGTGATCGAACAAGCCCGCCCCGCCGCAACGCCGATTCCCGGCATCGCCCATGCCACCTGGGCCAGCCAGGCACATGGCCTGCAACAGCTCTCGGTCTGGCGCCAGACGCTGGCGCCTGGTGCGGCCACGCCGCCGCACCGTCACGACTGCGATGAAGTCGTGCTCTGCCTGGCCGGCTGGGGCGAGGTCCACACCGAAGGCGCGGTGCAACGCTTCGGCGCGGACTGCACGCTGGTCCTGCCCAAGGGGCGCGTCCACCAGATCTTCAACGTCGGCCCACAGCCGATGGAGATCATCGGCCTGTTTGGTGCCACGCCAGTGCCGACGCGCCTGCCCGACGGCAGCACGCTCGAGTTGCCCTGGCGCAGCTGACCTGGCGCGCCGCCGAGCACGGCGCCATGACTCGATCGGGCAATCCGTCGGCCGACAATTTTCTCCAGCGCTCAGCGACAACTACCGTGAGCGCTCGACGCACGCCGCCGGGATGCGTTTGCGGCAGGCTTCCTGCAGTGACGACCTTCGACAGGAAGGCGGCCACGGTGCCCGGCACACGCATGACGGCGCTCTTGCCCGCCGCCACTGCGGCGCGACGCCCAGCGACGCCATCCCCGCCACGACCGCAGCGACATCCGGCCACGCCGACCGAACGCCGGGCCCCTGGGGGTCGAGAAGGTCAAGTCGGGTCACGGCGCACGGTCAGGCCCGGCAGCCGCGCCTGCAGCATCGCCAGAGTGGCCGCCGAGGGATAGCCGGCGCCCACGGCCGGCAGCGGCTGGCGCACCCCCTGGGTGCGGGCGATCTGCAGCACCCAATGCTCGACGCCGGCTGCCGCCAGCTCTTCGGCCAGCCGCAGCAGCTCGGCCTCGCTGTGCAGGGCCGGATGGACCGTGGTGCGGCATTCGTAGCCGAACCCGGAGCCCCGCAGCGCGCGGTGCTGCAGCAGGGCCTGCAGGCTGCGCTGCACCGGGGCGGCACTGGCGGCCACGCCGGTGATGCGCGCGTAGGGCTGCGCGTGCGCCGACCCGGTGCGGTCGGGTCGGCCGCCGGCGCCCAGCGCCGCCTTGACGTCGAGCCCGACCCAGTCCAGGCGCGGTAGCAAGGCCTGCAGCCGCGCCGGGTACAGGCCGGCGCTGTGCAGGCCGACCTCGTAGCCCAGGGCCCGCACGTCGGCCACGACACGGGCCAGGGCGGGGTCGGCAGTGGGCTCACCGCCGCTGAAGACCACGCCGTCCAGCAGGCCGCGGCGCTGCCCCAGCCAGGCCAGCACGTCGGGCCACGGCGGCCCGGCGGCGCCGGCCCGGGGCTGCAGATGAGGGTTGTGGCAGTACACGCAGCGCCAGGGGCAGCCCTGCACGAAGACCACGGCGGCGAGCCGGCCCGGAAAGTCCAGGCTCGTGAACCGGGTCAGCCCACCCACCTGCAGGCTGCGGCCGGGCCGGCCGTCAGATCGCGGCTGGCTGGCGACGTCGCCGGTCAAGCGACTGGCCGCTCGACGAACGGGCGGCGCTCGCCGAACTCGCCCTGCTTGCCGATGTTGAACGAGGCCACCGGACGGTGGTAGCCCATCACGCGGGTCCACACCTCGCAGCGCTGGCGTTCGTCGTCGCGCAGCGGCGGGATCGCCGGCGGGGTGTCGGTGGGGGTATCGAGGTCGCAGGTCCTGGGGTTCATGGGCATCCTCTCGGTCGGCAGTGGGTGGGTGGGGGGGGACGGCTGGCGTGCCGAGGGTGCGGCGTCATGCCGGGGCGGCGGCGCGGCGCCGGGCGGCCAGTCGCTCTTCGTCGCAGCGCGGGCAGAACTCGTGCCGCCCGCCCAGGTAGCCGTGGCTCGGGCAGATCGAGAACGTGGGCGTGACGGTGAGGTAGGGCAGCCGGAACTGCGTCAGCGCCCGCTGCACCAGCCGGCGGCAAGCGTCGGCGCTGGACAGGGGCTCGTTCATGTACAGGTGCAGCACCGTGCCGCCGGTGTATTTGCATTGCAGCTCGTCCTGTCGTGCCAGGGCCTCGAAGGGGTCGTCGGTGCAGCCCACCGGCAGCTGCGAGCTGTTGGTGTAGTAGGGCCGCTCGGCAGTGCCGGCCTGCAGGATCCCGGGGAACCGCCTGCGGTCTTCCTTGGCGAATCGGTAAGTGGTGCCCTCGGCCGGGGTGGCCTCGAGGTTGTACAGGTGCCCGGTCTCCTGCTGGAACTGCACCATGCGGCTGCGCACATGGTCCAGCAGCCGCAGGGCCATGGCGTGGCCCTGCGGCGCCGTGAGGTCGCAGGCGTTGCCGGTGAAGTTGCGCACCATCTCGTTGATGCCGTTCACGCCCAGGGTGCTGAAGTGGTTGCGCAGCGTGCCCAGGTAGCGCCGCGTGTACGGGAAGAGGCCTTCGTCGATCAGCCGCTGGATGGTCTTGCGCTTGATTTCCAGCGTCTGCCGGCCGAGCCGCAGCAGCTCGTCCAGGCGCGCCAGGAGGCCGGGCTCGTCGCCGGCATGCCGATGGCCGAGCCGTGCGCAGTTGATGGTGACCACGCCCACCGAGCCGGTCTGCTCGGCCGAGCCGAAGAGTCCATTGCCGCGCCTGAGCAGTTCGCGCAGGTCGAGCTGCAAGCGGCAGCACATGCTGCGCACCATGTGCGGCTCGAGGTCGGAATTGACGAAGTTCTGGAAGTAGGGCAGCCCATAGCGCGCCGTCATCGCGAACAGCGCCTCGGCATTGGGGCTGTGCCAGTCGAAATCGCGCGTGATGTTGTAGGTCGGAATCGGGAACGTGAAGACCCGGCCCCGCGCGTCGCCGGCGCACATCACCTCGATGTAGGCGCGGTTGATCAGGTCCATCTCGGCCTGCAGATCGCCGTAGCGGAAGGGCATCTCGCGCCCGCCGATCACCGGCACCTGCTCGCGCAGGTCCTGCGGGCACACCCAGTCGAACGTGAGGTTGGTGAACGGCGTCTGCGTGCCCCAGCGCGAGGGCACGTTGAGGTCGTGGACGAGCTCCTGGATGCATTGCCGCACCTGGGCGTAGGACAAGCCGTCCTTGCGCACGTAGGGCGCCAGATAGGTGTCGAAGGAGCTGAACGCCTGGGCGCCGGCCCACTCGTTCTGCAGGGTGCCCAGGAAGTTGACGATCTGGCCGACGGCGCTGCCCAGGTGCAGGGGCGGCCCGGACTCCACCTTGCCCGCGACGCCGTTCAGGCCCTCGTGCAGCAGCGTGCGCAGGCTCCAGCCCGCGCAGTAGCCGCTGAGCATGTCCAGATCATGGATGTGGAGATCGGCCTCGCGGTGGGCGCGGCCGGCCTCGGGCGGGTAGACGTGGTCGAGCCAGTAGTTGGCCACCACCTTGCCGGACACGTTGAGCATCAGGCCGCCCAGGCTCCATCCCTGGTTCGCGTTGGCGTGGATGCGCCAGTCGCGCTGCTGCAGGTACTCGTCCATCGTGGCCTGGACGTCGACCAGGCTCTGGCGCGCCTCGCGCAGCCGGCGGTGCTGCTCGCGGTACAGGGTGTACGCGCGCAGCGTGCGGCGGTGGCCGGCATCGAAAAGCACCGCCTCCACCACGTCCTGCAGCGCCTCGACGGGCAGCGCATCGGCCCCGGCCTCCTGCAGTCGCGGCAGCACGCCGGCGGCTGCGAGGTCGGCGGCGCCGCAGGCGTCGAACTCGCCGCTGGCCGCACCGGCACGGGTCAGGGCGGAGACGATCCTGTCGGCATCGAAAGGCCGCCGGCGGCCGTCTCTCAGGATCACGTGGCGGGGCCGGGTGGGTTGCATCGGGGTTCCTGTCGACACACTACCTGTAGTGCTTGTCGACCAGCGTACACCCTATCGGTAGTGTTTTAGGCCCAGTTCGGGGTCCGCCCGCGGCGGCGCTTGATCCAGCGCAAGCGGCGGCCGCGCGGCGGCGCGGACCGGGCGTCAGACCCCGGCGGCCGCGGCCGGCTCCGCGGCCACGGGACCGGGCACGACAGGCGTCAGCAGCCGCTCGATCAGCCGCCGCACGGGCACGATCTCGCGGCCGAACGGCAGCGCGCCCGCGCCGCGGAAGAACAGGCCCTTGTCGAGGTCGCCGCGCAGCGCCGCGGCCAGTTGCCGGTCGATGCAGAACTGCCCCCAGCCCGCGGTGCCGTCGCGCAGCCCGCACTGCGCCAGGCAATCGAAGGACTGGTTGCAGCGCGACTTGGCATGGGCCACGGCCTGGAGCCGCGGCTCGGCCTTGAGGTAGCCCTGCAGCCAGGGCGTGAGCACGGCGCGGGCCGGCAACCCGGCCACGCTGGTGATCTCGACCAGGTCGCCCTCTTCCGCCTCGGCCAGGACCCGCTTGAAGCCGGGGTGGGCATCGCATTCGTCGGTGGCGACGAAGGGCGTGCCCAGCTGCACGGCAGCGGCCCCCATCGACTGCAGTCGGCGGATGTCCTCGAAGCGGCGCACGCCGCCGGCCACGATCAGCGGCAGCTCGCGCTCGATGCCGGCGCTGCGCAGGAAGGCCTGCACCTCGGGAATCACGCGCTCGAAGTCGAAGCGCGGGTCGCGCAGGTCCGCGATCCGAGCCGCGCCCAGGTGGCCGCCGGCCCAGCGCGGATGCTCGATGACGATGGCGTCGGGCAGGCGGCGCTTGCGCTCCCACTTCCTGACCAGCAGGGCCACGCCGCGCGAGTCCGACAGGATGGGCAGCAGCAGCGCGCCCGGGTGCGCCTGCGCCAGCTCGGGCAAGTCCAGCGGCAGACCGGCGCCCACCACCACGGCGTCGATGCCGGCCTCGAGCGCGGTGCGCACCGAGGCGGCGTACTCGCTCACCGCCCGCATCACGTTCACGGCCAGCAGGCCCCGCCCCCCCGAGAGGGCGCGCGCGGCCTCGATCTCGCGCCGCAGCGCCTCGAGGTTGGCGGCATCGACGATGGCCTTGACCCGCGGCCCGGGGGCGAGCCCGGCCGAGCGGGCCATCAGGTCGGGATGGTGGCGCCGCAGGTCCACCGACGAAATCGTGCCCACGCCGCCCAGGGCCGCCACCGCACCGGCCAGCCGGTGCGCCGAGACGCCCACGCCCATGCCGCCCTGCACCACCGGCAGCAGCCGACGCCCGCCCAGGCGCAAGGCCGCCAGGCCGCCGGCCTCGAGCAGCCCGAAAAGGGCATCCTGGTCAGACATGGGATCGCGCTTCCGATCGACTTGCAAACGGGCCGGGCCGGCTCGAGGCCGGCGGCCCGCGTGCGGGCCCGACCGGGCGGCAGGGATCGTGCGCAATCGTCCGGCGATCCGGCTTGACGGCGGTCAACGCCCGCGGCGTCTCACGCGCGGAGACTCGACAAGCCAGCCTCGAGACCGGGCCGAACCTCAGGCGGGCATCGGGCAGGGCGTCTGACCGACCGCCGCAGCATCAGTCGCCGCAGCTCGCTGGCGTTGGGCCAGGCTTGGCAGGGCGCCTGGCACCGAGGCTCGCGCGGCGCGATACCGACCGCCCTTCCCCCGGCCGGCCTCCGCCTGCCGATGCTTCCCTCGCACCCAGGAGACTTCCATGTCCCGCTCCCTCGCCCTCATCGCCGCCTCGGCCCTCGCCGCCGCGTCCATCGCCACCCACGCACAGGGCGACTCGCACGCCGCGCACCACCCAGCACAGGCCGCTTCGGCGGACAAACCGGCCGCCACCACCGCCCCGGGCGCCGGCGCCCCTGATTCGGCCCGGATGGCACAGCACCTGCAAGCGATGCAGGCCCTGCAGGCGCAGATGGCCGCCGCCAAGACGCCGGCCGAGCGCGAGGCGCTGATGGCCGCGCAGATGAAGCTCATGCAGGACGGCCAGTCGATGATGGGCGGCATGGGGCCGGGCCACGCCGCCGACTGCCAGCAGCAGATGGACCGGATGGACCAGCGGATGGCGATGATGCAGTCGATGATGCAGAGGATGATGGACCGCATGCCGATGGCGCCAGCGGCGCCGTCCCGGTGAGCCGGCGGCGGACCCATGACCCGCGCCAGGCCGGCTGACCGCCGTCGGGAGGACGTGACCATGAAGACAAGCACCGTCGAGGTCGGCGAACTGGTCTCCAGCCTGAGCGCCACCGGCGTGCAGCGCCGGATCGCGGCACTGCCGGGCGTCCACCATGTCGACGTCAACTACGTCGCCGGCAGCGCGACCGTCCACTACGACGAAGCGCAGACGTCGGTGGCGGAGATCCGACGGCGCATCCTCGAGTGCGGCTATCACTGCCGCGGCGAGATGCTGCCCGCACACGTGTGCGCGCCCGAGGGGCATGCCGGGCCCCATCCGGGGGGCGTGGGGCATGAAGACCACGCTGCGCATCGCGCCCACGCCGGCCATGACCACGGTGAGCACGCGGCCGCAGCGGCCACCACTGCAGCGCCGGTCACCAGGAAAGCCACACCGCCCACTGCGCATGCAGGGCACGCGGCGCACGGCGGCCGCGGCGGCGAACCCGCCCACCCGATGAGCGACATGATGCACGACATGGGCCACGCAGGCGGCATGTCGATGCAGGACATGGCCCGCGACATGCGCAACCGTTTCCTGGTCGCGCTGCTGTTCGCGGTTCCGGTCTTCCTGTACTCGCCGATGGGCAAGATGTTCGGCGACTTCGCGACACCGTTCGGGATGGATCGCAACGTCTTCCTGTTCATCGTCGCGACCGGGGCCATCGCCTACCCCGGCTGGCCCTTCTTCGTCGCCGGCTGGCGCGCGGCGCGCAACAAGGTGGCCAACATGGCCACGCTGGTGGTGCTGTCCGTCGGCACCGGCTATGTGTTCAGCCTGGGCGCCACCTTCTTCTACAAGGGCGAGGTGTTCTACGAGGCGGCCTCGGTGCTGCTGGTGTTCATCCTGCTCGGCCACTGGCTGGAGATGCGCGCGCGCGCCGGCGCCTCCGACGCGATCCGCGCGCTGATGGACCTGGCGCCGCCGATGGCGACGGTGCTGCGCAACGGCGCCGAGACCCGGGTGCCGACGGCCGAGGTGCGCGCCGGCGAGACGGTGGTCATCAAGCCGGGCGACAAGATCCCGGTGGACGGCAAGATCATCGACGGCGCCTCGCAGGTCGACGAGTCGATGCTCACCGGCGAATCGATGCCGGTCAAGAAGGTGGTCGGCGACGCCGTGATCGGCGCGACCCTCAACAAGAGCGGCAGCTTCCGCTACCAGGCCACCAAGGTCGGCGCCGACACCGCGCTCGCGCAGATCGTCAAGCTGGTCCAGGAGGCCCAGAACTCCAAGGCGCCCGGGCAACTGCTGGCCGACCGCGCATCGCAGTGGCTGGTGCTCGCGGCCATCCTCGTCGGCCTGCTCACCTTCGCGGTCTGGTTCTGGGTGCTCGGCCAGCCGCTGCTGTTCGCGCTCACGCTCACGATCACCGTCTTCGTCATCGCCTGCCCGGACGCGCTCGGCCTGGCCACGCCGATGGCCATCATGGTCGGCACCGGCCTGGGTGCGATGAACGGCATCCTGTTCAAGAACGCGGCGGCGCTCGAGAACGCCACCAAGCTGACGGTGGTCGTGTTCGACAAGACCGGTACGCTGACGCTGGGGCAGCCGGACGTTGTCGAGATGGTCCCGGCGCCCGACACGACCGAGGTGCAGCTGCTGTCCACCGCGGCTGCGGTGGAGAAGTTCTCCGAGCACCCGCTTGCGCTGGCGGTGCTCGAGCGGGCCGGCCCGGACACGCCGGAGACGGCCACCGCCTTCACCAACATCGACGGCCAGGGCGCCCGCGCCAAGATCGGCGACGACGTCGTGCTGCTCGGCAACCGCAAGCTGATGGAAGCCCAGGGCGTCAGCCTGGCAGACCTGGCGGCCGAGGCGGCCCGGCTGCAGGGTGGCGGCCGCACGGTCGTCCACGTGGCGCGCGGTGGCCGCCTGATCGGGCTGATCGCGATCGCCGACGCGGTGCGCCCGACGTCCAAGGCCACGATCGCCAAGCTGCAGGAGCGCGGCGTCAAGGTCGCGATGATCACCGGCGACAACCAGGCGACCGCCGAGCGCATCGGCAAGGAGCTGGGCATCGACATCGTGCTGGCCGATGTGCTGCCTGGTCAGAAGGCCTCGAAGATCAAGGAACTGCAGACCCAGGGCCACAAGGTCGGCATGGTCGGCGACGGCATCAACGACGCCCCGGCCCTGACCCAGGCCGATGTCGGCTTCGCGATCGGCGCGGGCACCGACGTGGCGATGGAAAGCGCCCAAGTCGTCCTGATGAAGAGCGACCCCTACGACGTCGTCGGCGCGATCGAGCTGTCGCGCGCGACGCTGCGCAAGATGCACCAGAACCTGGGGTGGGCGGTGGGCTACAACCTCATCGCCTTCCCGCTCGCGGCGGGCGTGTTCTACCCGTTCACGCTCTCGCCCGAGGTCGCAGCGCTGTCGATGTCGGGCAGCTCGGCCATCGTGGCGATCAACGCGCTGATGCTCAAGCGCACCAAGCTCGCCGGCATCCGCGGCCCGCATCCGGTGCGCGGCCGCGCCGCGCCTGGCGCCCAGGGCGCCCCGGCCTGAGGCGGCGCAGCGTCGGCCCATGGCGCGACTGGCCCGATCCGCGCCCGGTCGAGGGCTGGACGATCCGGTGCTGGGTGCCTGGCCGCTGGCGTGGCTGGCGCTGGCGGTCTTCGGGGTGTCTGCCGGCTATGGAGCGTTGATGCCGTTGCTGCCGGGCTGGGTGGCCCCGCTGATGCGCAGCGACGACTCGGCCGCGATCGCGCGCCATGTCGGCCTGCTGAGCAGCATCTACGCCGCCGGGGTGCTGCTGGGCGCGCCGCTGTGGGGCCTGGCGTCGGACCGCTGGGGCCCGGCCCGGGTCCTGGTCGTCGGCCTGATCGGGCAGGCCGCCAGCCTCATGCCCCTGTGGCGGCCCGAGGGGATCGGTCTCGCCGGCGTCTACGCCTCACGCGGCGCCACCGGCTTCTTCGTGGCGGCGGTCGTTCCCGTGGTGCCTGCGCTCGTCGCCGAGTACACGCCGCAGGACCGCCGCGCCCGCCGGTTCGCCTGGCTGGGCGCGGTGTCGCTGCTCGGGTTCCTGTTCGGCCCCGGTCTCGATGCTGCGGCCGGGCACTGGGCCGCCATGCTCCACCGCATCGGTGCGGTCACCATCGGCGCGACCGATCTCGTGATCGCCAGTTCGGTCGCGTGGGGCGCACTGACGATGCTGGGGCTGGCCACAGCCCTGCCTCGGGGCACTGCAGGGTCTCGCGCCAGCCCGCGCCATGCCGGCGCACAGGAAGCCTCCGCGGCCGATCGTCGTCACGCGCTGGCGCTGTGGGGGCTCAACGGCGTGGTCATGTTCGTGCTGTCGGGCTTCGAACTCGGCATCGTGCTGCAGGGCCTGCAGCATCCTTCGCTGTCGCAGGGCAGGCTCTCACTGATGTTCGCCGAGTGCAGCCTCGTCATGCTCGGCGTCAACGGGCTGCTCTTCTTCACCTCGCTGCTCGATCGTGCGGCCGGCCGCGGGTTGATGGCGGGCGGCCTTCTGCTGGCCGTCGCCGGCCTGGCCCTGCTGTCCCAGCACGGCAGCGATGCTCCGATGTATGTCGGCATCAGCCTCACCGCAGCGGGCACCGGCCTCGTGCTGCCCACCGTCACCTACCTGGCTGCCGGCGCGGCCCCGCAGCGGCTGGGCGCGACGATGGGCGGGCTGACGGCCGCCGCGGGCCTGGGGCAGACCTTGGGGGCGGCAGCGGCAGGCGGTCTCTTCGGCTCGGTGGCGCAACTCGGCTTCGCATGGCTGGCGCTGCCGCTGCTGGCCCCGCTGGGGATGCTGATGCTGCGTCCGGCCTGGTGGTCGGCCGCGGACCGGGCCCGATGCCCACCGAGCTCGACCGCCGACCCTGCGGACCCTGCGGACCCGGCGGGCTAGGCCCGGACGCAGAGCCTCGCAGGCCCCGGCAGGGGGATGCGATCAGCCCGCGTAAAGCTGCCGGAACACCCCCTCGGCCCACCGGTCGCGGCTCGTGCGCCACGACTCCCAGGCCTGGGCGCACGCGTCCGCACCGACGCGCTCCAGCCGGTACCACGGGTTGGCCGCGCGGTCCGGGTCGGGCGCGCCCCACTGTTCAAGCCATTGCTGCATCCACGGCAGCCAGGCCAGGGCCGGCGTCGCCTTGTCGGACCAGATCTGCCGGCTGACCCGCATCGGATGCAGTTCGCGCAGCAGGCGGGCCGATTCCGGCGTGACCGCCATGCGGACCCAAGGCGAGACCCATTGCGCGTAGGCGCGCTCGGCCGCCTCGGACAGCGCCTGCACCTGGGCGAATCCGGCCGGGTGCGCATCGAATGGCAGGCCCTCCAGGCGGCGCGGCTCGAAGCGGGCAGCGGGAGCGGCGGCTTCACCCGTGGCGGCATCGTCGAGGATCATCTCGTAGAGGCCGGGGGCAAGTTCCTGGATCGTTCCGGCATGGTGCAGGATGGCGCGGTGCTCGCGCCGCGCCACCCCCGCCGACACGAAGATGCCGAGATGGCCCACCTGCTGGTGCAGCAGGTAGACGACGCGCAAGCCGGCAGCCACCAAGTCCTCGGTCGTGGCGAACACCGCCCGGAGCCAGCCCAGCGCCTGGTGCGGCGGCGTGATGTTGTCGCCATAGGAGCTGAAGATCACCAGTGGGGCGCCGATGCGCTTGAGGTCGGCGCGGCAATGGCCATCGACGACGATCTGGCCGTCCTCGAGGCGGTTGCCGACAAACAGGTCCCCGGCGATGGCAAGCATCTCCTCGCGCGCCAGTTGGTAATACCCGTTCCACCAGCGCTCGAACTCCAGAAAGCGGTCGTGCTCGGCCTGCGGCTGCGCAAAGAGCGTGTCGTACTTCTTGAACACGCCCTCCGGCCGCAGCGCCTCGAAGTTCTGCACGAGCCAGGCGCCGTCGAAGCGGCCGTTGCCCAGGTCCGAGAGCCAGTGCGCCGGCCAGACGCCGCCCGTGAAGCCACCGAGCAGGCGCATCGGGTTGAGGCCGCGCTCGCCGGCCCAGTACGACAGCGGCGATCCGTTCAGCACCGCCAGCGCCGCGCGATGCTCGCAATGCGACAGCGCCAGCGTGATCGCCCAGCCGCCCTGGCAGTTGCCGTAGACGATCGGCGCCTTGCCGCGATGGCGCTTGGCGACGTTGTCGATGAAGGCCGCCAATGTCTGCACGACGGCCCCCATCGTCTGCCCCTCCACCGGCTCCGGATCGAAGACGACGAAGTAGACGGGGTGGCCTTCGAGCAGCGCCATGCCGACTTCCGAATCGCGCTTGAAGCCGCCGATGCCCGGGCCGTGGCCGGCCCGCGGATCGACGACGATCACCGGCGTGGCGCCCTTGCGCACGTGCTTCTCGAGCGCGTCGCTGCCACAGCGCGTGACCCGCAGCAAGCGGTAGTTCGACGGTGGGACGAGGTCCCGCCCATCCGCCACCGGCTCGGATTCGAAGTGCAACAGCGGTGGCATGCCCGCGGCCTCGTGCGCGCGCATGTTGTCCGCGCGCTCGCGCAGGGTGTCGGCCGTCGCAATGGCGCGCCAGAGTGCGTCCAGCCCGTAGCGGGCGAGCCAGATCCCCGGCGCGAGATCCCCGGATGCGTCCCCAGCCCCAGCGCCCGTAATCGGCATGACCCCTCAGCCGCAGCAGCAGCCGCTGCGGCCCTTGCCGGCCGCGCCGGCACGCGCGCCACACCCGCCGGCCCGGTGCTGATGCACGGCCGGCGCGCCGGCCGCGGCGCCGGCGCCGTAGCCGGCCTCACCCAGTGCGGCGATCAGCGCAGGCACCTGCTGCGCGACGTGCTCCCCGTGGACACGCACGATGCCGCTGCCGAGATCGACCTCGACGTCCTGCACGCCCGGCACGCGCTCGAGCGCCCTGGTGACCGAGGCGACGCAGGACGCGCAGGTCATGCCGTCGACTTTGAGTTCAGTGGTTGGCATCTTGGGATTCCCTGGATTTCAGTGCGCGTGGCCACCCTGGCCATCGGGCGACAGCTGGCGCGTGTCGTCCTTGGGCCTCGTGTCCGACCCGCCGCCGTGTCCGCCGTGTCCGCCATGTCCACCGTGGCCGCCGTGCCCGAACAGGTGCATCAGCGGGCAGGCCAGCAGGATCAGGAACGGCAGCAAGGGGCCGAGATGTTCGTTGTGGCGAAAGAACATCCAGGCCACGGCCGCGGCCAGCCCAAGCCACAACACGCACTGGTTGATGCGGGACCAGTTCGGGCCCGGCGGTGGAGCGCTATCCCGAGACGGCGGTGACTTCATGTTCAGGCTCCTGGTTGGCACGGCGCGGCAGTCGTGGGTTCTGCAGTCATCGAGGTCTGGCGGGACCGGACCTGCCGATGCGCCCCTTGCGGCGCCGCGGCGGTCGGCACGTCGACCTTCGGCTCCAGCCTAGGCAAGGAAGCCCCGGTGGCGCTTGACGGGCGTCAACGGCGCGGCCCGCCTTCGTGGAAAATCCGGCGATGGAAACCCCCGGCAACCTCTTCTGCGTCGCCGCACCCAGCGGCACCGGCAAGTCCAGCCTCGTGAAGGCGCTGCTCGAGCTCGACTCGCGGCTGGCGGTCTCGGTCTCGCACACCACGCGGGCCCCGCGCGGGCAGGAGGTGAACGGCCGCGAGTACTGGTTCGTCGACGAGCCCACGTTCCGCGCCATGATCGGGCGCCGCGAATTCTTCGAGCACGCCCAGGTGCACGGCCACCTCTACGGCACCAGCCGGCGGGCGATCCAGGAGCGGCTGGCCCATGGCGACGACGTGGTGCTCGAGATCGACTGGCAGGGCGCGCTGCAGATCAAGCAGTTGTTCCCGCATGCGGTGCTGATCTTCATCCTGCCGCCGAGCTGGGACGAGCTGGCGCAGCGGCTGAACCGGCGCGGCGAGGATCCGCCCGACGTCATCGCCACCCGGCTGGCCAACGGCCGGCACGAGGTGGCCCAGGCCCGGCACTTCGACTTTGTTATCATCAACAGCTTGTTCGAGACGGCGCTTTTCGACCTCAAGACGGTCGTGCACTCGCAGCGCCTGAAGTACGCCGCCCAGGCGCGCAACCGATCGCAGGTGTTCGCTGCGCTCGGCCTGCTCTGAACCCCCGCTCACCCCCCGAAGGCACCCATGGCCCGCATCACCGTCGAAGACTGCCTCGTCAAGATCCCCAACCGCTTCCAGCTCGTGCTGGCCGCCACCTACCGCGCGCGCATGCTCAGCCAGGGCCACGCACCCAAGATCGAAACCAAGAACAAGCCTGGCGTGACCGCCCTGCGCGAGATCGCCGCCGGCGAGATCGGCCTGGAGATGCTGCGCAA
>JAGWMW010000272.1 GCA_028871575.1 Burkholderiales bacterium
CGCCCTCGTCCTCGCCTTCGCCCTCGCCTTCGACCTCGCCTTCGCCTTCGAGCACCGAATCCCACTCACTTTGGAGAATATCCACCGGCTTCACCACCACGCCATGGGCGCGGGCGTCGCGCACCAGCTGCGCGGGGGCGTAGAAGCCCATCGGCTGGCTGTTCAGCAGCGCCGCCAGGAAGGCGTCGGGGTGGTGGCACTTGATCCAGGCGCTGGCGTAGACCAGCAGCGCGAAGCTGGCGGCGTGGCTTTCGGGGAAGCCGTAGTCGCCGAAGCCCTCCATCTGCTGGAAGATGCGCTCGGCGAAATCGCGCGCGTAGCCCTTCTCGACCATGCGCCCGACCAGGCGCTGGCGGAACGGCCCCAGGCCGCCCTTGCGCTTCCAGGCCGCCATGGCGCGGCGCAGCGCGTCGGCCTCGCCGGGCGTGAAGTCGGCGGCGTGGATGGCGATCTGCATCACCTGCTCCTGGAAGATGGGCACGCCCAGCGTGCGCGCCAGCGCCGGCTCGAGCTCTTGCGACGGGATGTCCACCGGCTCCTGGCCGTTGCGCCGGCGCAGGTAGGGGTGGACCATGCCGCCCTGGATCGGGCCCGGCCGCACGATGGCCACCTCGATCACCAGGTCGTAGAAGCAGCGCGGCCGCAGCCGCGGCAGCATGCTCATCTGGGCCCGGCTCTCGACCTGGAACACGCCCACGCTGTCGCCGCGCCCGAGCATGCGGTAGACGGCCGGGTCTTCCTTGGGCACCTGGTGCAGCGCGATGGGCCAGCGCTGCTTGGCACCGACCAGCTCGAGTCCGCGCCGGATCGCGCTCAGCATGCCCAGGGCCAGGATGTCGACCTTGAGCAGACCCAGGGTGTCGAGGTCGTCCTTGTCCCACTGGATCACGGTGCGCCGCTCCATCGCCGTGTTCTCCACCGGCACCAGCTCGGCCAGGTCGTCGCGCGCGATCACGAAGCCGCCCGGGTGCTGGCTGAGGTGGCGTGGAAAGCCGATCAGCGCCTCGGTCAGCGAGACCCAGAGCTGCGTCAGCCGCGCAGCGGGGTCGAAGCCGTTCTCGCGCAGGCGCTCGGGGTCGATGGTGCGGCCGTCGAACCAGTGCTGGCTCTTGGCCACGGCGGCGATGCGGTGCGCGTCGATGCCCAGGGCCCGCCCCACGTCGCGCAGGGCCGAGCGCGGCCGATACGAGATGACGACGGCGGTGAGCGCGGCGCGCTCGCGGCCGTACTTGCGGTAGATGTACTGGATGACCTCCTCGCGCCGCTGGTGCTCGAAGTCGATGTCGATGTCGGGCGGCTCGTTGCGCTCGGCGCTGATGAAGCGCTCGAACAGCAGCATCTGGTGCACCTCGGGGTCGACCGCGGTCACGCCCAGGCAGTAGCACACCGCCGAGTTGGCCGCGCTGCCGCGGCCCTGGCACAGGATGCCCTGCCGGCGCGCCCACTGCACGATGTCGGCCACGGTGAGGAAGTAGGGCTCGTAGCCCAGCCGGCCGATCAGCGCCAGTTCGTGCTCGATGCGCCGGCGCACCGAGGCCGGCAGCCCCGCCGGGTAGCGCTCGCGCGCGCCCTGCTCGGTGAGCGCGCGCAGCCAGCTCTCGGGCGTGTGCGCCGCCGGCACGATCTCGCGCGGATATTCGTAGCGCAGCTCGGCGAGCGAGAACCCGCAGCGCGCGGCCAGGGCCTGCGCGGCCTCGAGCCACTCGGGCCGGTACAGCCGGGCCAGGCGCAGGCGCGAGCGCAGGTGGCGCTCGGCATTGGCCGCCAGCGCCAGGCCGCACTCGGCCACCGGCCGGCCGAGCCGGGTGGCGGTGAGCACGTCCAGCAGCGGCTGGCGCGAACGCAGGTGCATGCGCACGTCGCCAGTGGCGACGATGGGCAGGCCGGTGAGCGCGGCCACGCGCTCGGTGATCTCGACCAGCAGCGCGTCGTGCGGGCCGCGCAGCAGCGTCAGCGCCAGCGCCGCGCGATCGGGGCCGAACCAGCGGCCCAGCCAGCGCGCCTGCGCCAGCAGCACATCGAGCGGCTCGCCGGCGGCCAGCACCGGCGCGGCCACCAGCAGGGCCTGGCAGCCCGGCAGGCCGGCGAGCATGGGCGCGGTGGGCGAGCGGCCTTCGAGATCGGCGCACAGCGCCCGGTAGCCGCCCTTGGCGGCGCGCCGTCGGGCCAGCGTGATCCAGCGCACCAGGTTGCCCCAGCCGCGGCGCGACTGGGCCAGCAGCAGCAGGCGCGGGCCGGCCGGGGCCGCGTCATCCGCATCGGCACCCGAACCCGCATCCGCATCCGCATCCGCAACGGCCTCCGCCTCGCCATGGTGGAGCTGCATCTCGGCGCCCAGGATGAGCTTGAAGCGCCGGCGCTCGGCCTCGTCGAGCGCCATCCAGGCCGCATGCGCGCGCACCGCGCCGGCCAGCGTGCCCTCGTCGGTGATCGCCAGCGCCGCGTACCCCAGCGCCCGCGCGCGCGCCACCAGCTCCTCCGGGTGCGAGGCCCCGCCGAGGAAGCTGAAGTTGCTGCGGCAGTGCAGCTCGGCGTAGCCGGGCAGGGGCGGCAGGCGGCTGGAGCGCGGCACGACTGGGGTCTTGCGAGCGGTTGGAGGGAGCGCCCAGGCGCGCAGGCGGCGCGATGACCGCGCCGCCTGCGCTGGCGATGACTGTATATTTATACAGCACTCTAACCGCCCGCAACCCCTGCCGCGGGGGCGCGGGGACCGTCAATCCGGGTGCGCGCCTTCGGTCTTGTCCTCGAGCACCTTGCCGGTCTGCGCATCCACGCCCACTTCCTGCGTGGACTTGCCGTTGCGGATGTCGAAGGAGTAGCGCAGGCCGCTGCCGCCGGCCTCCTTCTCGAGCTCCTCGGCGGCGATCTTGCCGGG
>JAGWMW010000273.1 GCA_028871575.1 Burkholderiales bacterium
AATTTCTCCGGGGAGGCCGCTTAAATGGCTGTCATCAAGGTCAAGCCCACCTCGCCCGGCCGCCGCGCCGTGGTCAAGGTGGTGCACGCCCACCTGCACAAGGGCGATCCGGAATCGTCGCTGCTCGAGCCGCAGAAGCAGAAGTCCGGCCGCAACAACAACGGCCACATCACGATGCGGCACAAGGGTGGGGGCCACAAGCACCACTACCGCGTCGTCGACTTCCTGCGCAACAAGGACGGCATCCCGGCCAAGGTCGAGCGCATCGAGTACGACCCGAACCGCACCGCGCACATCGCGCTGGTCCTGTACGCCGACGGCGAGCGCCGCTACGTCATCGCGCCGCGCGGCGTGGAGGCGGGCGCCACGCTGCTCAGCGGCGCCGAGGCGCCGATCAAGGCGGGCAACACGCTGCCCATCCGCAACATCCCGGTGGGCTCGATCGTGCACTGCGTCGAAATGCTGCCCGGCAAGGGGGCGCAGATTGCGCGCTCGGCCGGCGCCTCGGTCACGCTGATGGCGCGCGAGGGCATCTACGCGCAGCTGCGGCTGCGCTCGGGCGAAGTGCGCAAGATCCACATCGACTGCCGCGCCACCATCGGCGAGGTCAGCAACGAAGAGCACAGCCTGCGCCAGTACGGCAAGGCCGGCGCCATCCGCTGGAAGGGCATCCGCCCGACCGTGCGCGGCGTGGCCATGAACCCGATCGACCACCCGCACGGCGGTGGCGAGGGCCGCACCGGCGAGGGCCAGCCTCAGGTTTCGCCGTGGAACACGCTGACCAAGGGCTACCGCACCCGCAGCAACAAGCGCACGCAGACGATGATCGTCTCGCGGCGCAAGAAGTGAGGCCCGAGGGAACACCACCATGACGCGTTCACTCAAGAAGGGTCCCTTCGTGGACCACCACCTGATGGCCAAGGTCGAGAAGGCTGCCGCCATCAAGGACAAGAAGCCGATCAAGACCTGGTCGCGCCGCAGCACCATCCTGCCGGAGTTCATCGGCCTGACGGTCGCGGTGCACAACGGCAAGCAGCACGTGCCGGTCTACGTGACCGACCAGATGGTCGGCCACAAGCTCGGCGAATTCGCCCTCACCCGCCTGTTCAAGGGTCACCCCGCGGACAAGAAGGCCAAGAAGTAAGGAGCCACCGAAATGGCAACCGAAACCAAGGCCGTCGTGCGTGGCGTGCGCCTGTCGGCCGACAAGGGCCGGCTGGTGGCCGACATGATCCGCGGCAAAAAGGTCGACCAGGCGCTGAACATCCTCACCTTCACGCAGAAGAAGGCCGCCGGGATCATCAAGAAGGCCGTCGACTCGGCCGTGGCCAATGCCGAGCACAACGACGGCGCCGACATCGACGAGCTGAAGATCAAGGCCATCTACGTCGAGCAGGGCGCGGTGCTCAAGCGCTTTTCGGCGCGGGCCAAGGGCCGCGGCGCGCGCATCAGCAAGGGCACCTGCCACATCTACGTGACCGTCGGCAACTGAGCAAGCTGGGAAGAACACATGGGACAGAAAATCCACCCGACCGGCTTCCGACTGGCGGTCACCCGTGCCTGGCAGTCGCGCTGGTTCGCCAACCACCGCAACTTCGCCGGCATGCTGGCCGAAGACCTGAAGGTGCGCGAGTACCTCAAGGCCAAGCTCAAGAGCGCGGCGGTGTCGCGCGTGCTCATCGAGCGGCCGGCCAAGAACGCCCGCATCACGATCTACTCGGCCCGGCCGGGCGTGGTCATCGGCAAGCGGGGCGAGGACATCGAGAACCTGAAGGCCGAGCTGGCGCGCCGCCTGGGCGTGCCGGTGGCCGTCAACATCGAGGAGATCCGCAAGCCCGAGGTCGATGCGCAGCTGATCGCCGACAGCATCACGCAGCAGCTCGAGAAGCGCATCATGTTCCGCCGCGCCATGAAGCGCGCGATGCAGAACGCGATGCGGCTGGGCGCCCAGGGCATCAAGATCATGAGCTCGGGCCGCCTCAACGGCATCGAGATCGCGCGCTGCGAGTGGTACCGCGAAGGGCGCGTGCCGCTGCACACGCTGCGGGCCGACATCGACTACGGCTTCTCCGAAGCCAAGACGACCTACGGCGTGATCGGCGTGAAGGTCTGGGTCTACCGCGGCGACCGGCTGGCCAACGGCGAGGCGCCGCAGCTGCCCAAGACCGATGCCGACGGCGAGCGCCGCGACCGCCGCGGCCCGCGTCCCGACGGCCGGCCCGGCGCCCCGGCGGGCCGGGGTCGCCCTGCCGGTGAACGCCTGGCGCCCCGAACCGATGCCGTCGCCGCCGCGCCGGCGGCCCCGTCCGCCGATGGCCCCACCGGCCCGAAGAGCCCGGCCGTCAAGCGCGTGCGCCGCGCTGCGCCGCCGGCAACGCCAGCCGCGGGCGAGACCAAAGGAGAATGACGATGCTGCAACCCGCACGTCGAAAGTTCCGCAAGGAGCACAAGGGCCGCAATACCGGCATCGCCACGCGTGGCGCCGCGGTGTCGTTCGGCGAATTCGGCCTCAAGGCCACGGAGCGTGGCCGCATCACCGCGCGCCAGATCGAAGCCGCCCGCCGGGCCATCAGCCGCCACATCAAGCGCGGCGGCCGCATCTTCATCCGCATCTTTCCCGACAAGCCGATTTCCCAGAAGCCGGCCGAGGTGCGCATGGGCAACGGCAAGGGCAACCCTGAGTACTACGTGGCCGAGATCCAGCCCGGCAAGGTGCTGTACGAGATCAACGGCGTGCCCGAGCAGCTGGCGCGCGAGGCCTTCCTGCTGGCCTCGGCCAAGCTGCCGCTGCGCACGACCTTCGTCGCGCGCCAGGTCGGCGCCTGAAGCGAAAGAGACCGACCATGAAAGCATCCGAACTGCGCGC
>JAGWMW010000063.1 GCA_028871575.1 Burkholderiales bacterium
GCGGCCGGGCCGGCGCGGTGCGGCGCGGCGGGCCGGGTTCGATTCATCGTCCATAGGGCCCCCAGGCCGGCTCGCGCACGTCGCTGCTGCTGGTGTACAGCCGGGTCTTGAACTTGCCGTCGAGCGTGGTCGTCATCAGCGCGCCGGTGCCGCCGCTGCGGGTGGCATACATGATGAGCTGGCCGTTCGGCGCGAAGCTCGGGCTCTCGTCGTCGTCGGTGTCGGTCAGGGCCTGCACGGTGCCGCTGGCCAGGTCCATCAGCATCAGGTGGAAGCTGTTGCCCTGGCGCGTGACGTAGGCCAGCTGCTTGCCGTCGGGGCTGATCGCCGGGCTGAGGGTGTAGTCGCCGTCGAAGGTGATGCGCTGCACCGGCCCGCCGCCGAGCGGGATGTTGTAGATCTGCGGGCCGCCGCCGCGGTCGCTCACGAAGTACAGGCTGCGGCCGTCGGGGGCGTACAGCGGCTCGGTGTCGATGCTGGCGCCCTGAGTCACGCGCGTGGGCGTGCCGCCGCCGGCCGGCACGGTGTAGATCTGCGACGACCCGCTGCGCGACAGCACCACCGCCAGCTGGCTGCCGTCGGGCGACCAGGCCGGGGCGCTGTTGGAGCCGCGGTAGTTGGCGACGATGCGGCGCTGGCCGGTGAGGAGGTCCTGCGTCCAGACGACGGCCTTCTGCGTCTCGAAGGACACGTAGGCCAGCTTGCGCCCGTCGGGCGACCAGGCCGGCGAGATGATGGGCTGGGGGCTGGACAGCGCCACCTGCGCGCCCTCGCCGTCGGCGTCGGTGACGAACAGGGTCGATCGCGGCCCCTTGCGCGAGACATAGGCGATGCGGGTGGCGTTGACGCCGCGGATGCCGGTGAACTTCTCGTAGATCTCGTCGGCCACGCGGTGGGCGGCCAGACGCAGGTCGGCCGCCGGCACGACCTTGCTCTGGCCCAGCAGCTGGTCGCCCTTGACGGCGTCCCACAGCCGGTAGCGCACGTCGAAGCGGCCGTCGGCCAGCCGCGTCACCGAGCCCGCGGCCAGCGCATCGGCGCCGGCAGCGCGCCAGGGGCCGAGGTCGACCGCGCTGGTCTCGTCGAGCTTGGCATCGGTGGGGATGATGCGGAACACGCCGCTGCGCTCGAGGTCGGCGCGGATCACCTGCGAGATCGCCACGCCCGAGGCGGCCTCGTCGCGAAAGGCCGCCAGCGCCAGCGGGATCTGGTTGGCGCCGACGCCGGCGATCTCGACCCTGAACTCGGCCGCCACGGGCCGCGGCACGGCCACCAGGCCCAGGCTCAGCAGCAGCGCCGCGGCGGCGCCGCGGAAGGCGCGCAGGCGCCGAGGGGGCGCGCCGGCCCCGGATGCGGATGCGGATGCGATCGACAGCCTTTGCATGGCGGCGATTGTAGGCAGCGTGCCCAGGGTGCCTTGGGTGCCCTGGGTGCCCGCGGCGCGGCACCGATAATCCGCCCACCCGCCCATGCCCACACTCCTGCAGCGTTTCGCGCGCCTGCTGCCCTACATCCGCGCCAGCCGGGCCGGCCTGGTGGCGGCCCTGTGCGGCTCCATCGTCAGCGCCGCCACCGAGCCGCTGATCCCGGCGCTGATGAACCGGCTGCTGGACCAGGGCTTCACCCAGGGCCGGCTGGCGCTGTGGCTGGTGCCCCTGGCCATCGTCGGCCTGTTCGGGCTGCGCAGCATCGCCGGCTTCCTGGCCCAGTACGGGCTGGCCTGGACCGCCAACCGCGCCGTGCTCGTGCTGCGCGAGCGCATGTTCGCGCGGCTGCTGGCCAGCGCGCCGGCGCTGTTCTCGAACAAGACCGCCAGCGGCATGACGAACACCGTGGTCTACGAGTCGCAGACCGGCGTGACCATCCTCGTCAGCTCGCTGCTGACCCTGGTGCGCGACTCGCTCACGCTGCTGGCACTGCTGGTCTACCTGCTGACGCTGAACTGGCAGCTCACGCTGTTCGTGGCGCTGCTGTTCCCGGCCGTGGCGCTGGCGATGCGGGCGCTGGGCCGGCGCCTGCACCGGCTCACCGTCGAGGGGCAGGCGGCCACCGACGAGCTGGCCTACGTGGTCGAGGAGAACATGCTGGCCTGGCGCATCGTGCGCCTGCACGGTGCCGAGGCAGCGCAGGGGCGGCGCTTCATGGCGCGTGCCGACCGCGTGCGCCGGCTGATGATCAAGGCGGTGGTGGCCGGCGGCACCATGACGCCGGTGACGCAGATCCTGGCCGCCTGCGCGCTGTCGGCCGTGATCGTGCTGGCCCTGCTGCAAAGCCGCCACGGCGGCGCCTCGGTGGGCAGCTTCGTCGCCTTCGTGATGGCCATGCTGCAGCTGGTGACGCCGGTCAAGCACCTGTCGGACGTGATGGCGCCGCTGACCCGCGGCCTGGCGGCGGTGGAGCGCGGGCTCGACCTGATCGAGCACAGCCCGGCCGAGGCCGGCGGGGCCTTCGACGCCGGCCGCGCCCGGGGCGAGATCGCGTTCGAGTGCGTCAGCCTGCGCTACCGCGACGACAGCGCCGCCGCCGTCGACGCCCTGAGCCTGCGCGTGCGCGCCGGCGAGACCGTGGCCCTGGTGGGCCCGTCGGGCGCCGGCAAGACCACACTGGTGAACCTGCTGCCCCGCTTCGTCGAGCCCACGGCCGGCCGGATCACGCTGGACGGCGTGCCCCTGGCCGACTGGGACATCCACGCCCTGCGGCGCCAGTTCGCGCTGGTGAGCCAGGACGTGGTGCTGTTCAACGACACGGTGGCCGCCAACGTGAGCCTGGGCGCCGACATGCCGCGCGAGGCCGTGCGCGACGCGCTGCGCGCGGCCAACCTGCTCGACTTCGTCGAGGCCCTGCCGCAGGGCCTGGACACGCCGATCGGCCACAACGGCAGCCAGCTTTCGGGCGGCCAGCGCCAGCGGCTGGCGATCGCGCGCGCGGTGGCCAAGGACGCGCCGGTGCTGATCCTGGACGAGGCCACCTCGGCGCTGGACAGCGAATCCGAGCGCGCCGTGCAGGACGCGCTCGACCGCCTGATGCAGGGCCGCACCACGCTCGTCATCGCGCACCGGCTGTCCACCATCGAGCATGCCGACCGCGTGCTGGCGATGGAGGCCGGCCGCCTGGCCGAGCAGGGCACGCACGCCGAGCTGCTGGCCGCCGGCGGGCTGTATGCCAGACTGCACGCCATGCAGTTCCGCACCTGAGGAGGCCGCCCCGATGAGCTCCCCCGCCCCGATCTCGCGCTACCCGGTGCCTGAGCTGAAGGACCTGCCGCCCGACCTGCGCGAGCGCATCCTCGAGGTGCAGGCCAAGGCCGGCTTCGTGCCCAACGTGTTCCTGGCGCTGGCGCACCGGCCCGCCGAATGGCGCGCCTTCATGGCCTACCACGACGCGCTGCTGCTGAAGGACACGGGCAGCCTGAGCAAGGGCGAGCGCGAGATGATCATCGTCGCCACCTCGGCGGCCAACCAGTGCCTGTACTGCGTGGTGGCGCACGGCGCGATCCTGCGCGTCTACGAGAAGCAACCGCTCGTCGCGGACCAGGTGGCGGTGAACCATCGCAAGGCCGACATCACGCCGCGCCAGCGCGCGATGCTCGACTTCGCGATGAAGGTCTGCACCGACTCGCACCGCCTCGAGGAGGCCGACTTCGAGGCCCTGCGCGCGCACGGCTTCAGCGACGAGGACGCCTGGGACATCGGCGCCATCACGGCCTTCTTCGGCCTGTCCAACCGGATGGCCAACCTGACCGGCATGCGGCCGAACGACGAGTTCTACCTGATGGGCCGCGTGCCCCGCGCCAAGGCCTGAACGCGGGCAACGCGGGACCGGGCCGCCGCCTTCGGCCGCCCCAGGCTCAGGGCAGCTGCTGCAGCGCGCGGATGCGGTCTTCGATCGGCGGGTGGCTGGCCAGCAGCGCCATCACGCCGCCCGGCCGGCCGCCGATGCCCATCGCCGCCACGCTCTTGGGCAGCTCGCCCGGGGTCAGGCCGCCCAGCCGCGACAGCGCGTTGATCATCGGCTGGCGGCGCCCCAGCAGCGCCGCCGAGCCGGCATCGGCGCGGTACTCGCGCCAGCGCGAGAACCAGGCCACGATGACGGCCGCCAGCACGCCCAGCACGAGGTCGAGCACGACGGTGGTGACGAGGTAGCCGATGCCCACGCCCTCGCGGTCGTTGCGCAGGATCACGCGGTCGACGAAGTAGCCGATCACGCGCGACAGGAAGACGACGAAGGTGTTCATCACGCCCTGGATCAGCGTCAGCGTGACCATGTCGCCGTTGGCGACGTGGCTGATCTCGTGGCCGAGCACGGCCTCGACCTCCTCGCGCGTCATGCCGCGCAGCAGCCCGGTGGAGACCGCGACCAGGGCCGAGTTCTTGAAGGCCCCGGTGGCAAAGGCGTTGGGCTCGCCCTCGTACACGGCCACCTCGGGCATGCCGATGCCGGCCTGGGCGGCCAGCTTCTGCACCGTGGCCACGAGCCAGCGGTGGCCCGGGTCGGGCGAGTCGTTGACGATCTGCGCGCCGGTGGACCACTTGGCGATCGGCTTGCTCAGCAGCAGCGAGACGATCGCGCCACCGAACCCGAACACCAGCGCGAAGCCCAGCAGCAGCCCGGGCTGCAGGCCGTTGGCGCTGAGGAACCGGTTCACGCCCAGCACGCTGGCGGCCACGCTCAGCACGAGCATCACGGCCAGGTTGGTGGCGACGAACAGCAGGATGCGCTTCATGGCAGGTCGGGCCGCGGCGGGCCGGTGACGTTTGCGGACCCCTTGGAGCTGGGGTTGCCGGCCCGGGTTTCAAGCGCCGGCCGCCTCCCTCCGACGGGGGTTCAGCGCTTCAGGCGCACCTGGGCCGGCTTGTCCGGCGGCAGCAGCTCGAAGCGGTCGTTGAGCTGCGAGAACAGCTTCAGCGACGAGCTGTTGCGGCCCAGCAGCTGGGCCTCGCGCAGGCGCTGCACCGCGACGTTCAGCGCCAGCGCCTGGCCCGCGGCGAGCTCGGGCAGACAGGCCAGCACCGCTGCGGCCGAGGCGCTGCCGCGGTGGCCCGACTCGGACGGCACCGCCACGGGCTCGGCCGGCGCTGGGTCCTGCGCGGGCGCGGGCCGGGCCTCGGGAGCCGGGGCTCGCGCATCGTCGGGCCGTTCGACCTGGGGCTCGGCCACCGCCGCGGACTTGCGGGCCGCCGTCTTGCGCGCCGGCGCCTTCTTGGCCGCCGGCGCCTTGGCCGCGGCGGTCTTGGTGCCCGCCTTCTTGGCAGCGGCCTTCTTGGCCGCCGGCGCCTTGGCCGGTGCGCGCCGGGCCGTGCTGCGTGCCGGCGCGGGCGCGCCGCTGGCGGCATGGTGCTCGAGCACCGTGAAGTCGTCGTAGGCGTCCTGCGTCTCGGCGCCGGTCTTGCCCTGCTGGCCGATGCCGCGCACCACGCAGCCCTTCTCGCGCAGCCGCGCCACCAGCGGCGCGAAATCGGAATCCGAGGAGGCGATCACGACCACGTCGGGCCGCTCGGCCAGCACGAGGTCGATCGCGTCCACTGCCAGCGCGATGTCGGTGGAGTTCTTGCCTGCGGCCAGGTTCACCATCGGCTTGATCGACAGCCGCTTGAAGATCGCCTGGTGCTTGACCGCGCTCTCGGCCGTGCAGTAGGCCCGGCGCACGTGCAGCGCGCCATGCTGGTTGAGCAGCAGCTTCACCGCCTGCTCCATCACGTCCACCGACACGTTGTCGGCGTCGATCAGCAGCATCACGCGTTCTTGGCTCATGCGAGTTTCCAGTGCAGGGTTTCGCCGGCGCGCAGCGGCTTGATCAGCGCGTCGCCGAAGGGCAGCGCCTCGGGTAGCGCCCAGGGCTGGCGCTTGAGCGTCACGCGGTCGGTGGGGCGCGGCAGGCCGTAGAAGTCGGCGCCGTGGAAGCTGGCGAAGGCTTCGAGCCGGTCCAGCGCCCCGGCGGCCTCGAAGGCCTCGGCATAGAGCTCCAGCGCCGCCGGGGCGGTGAAGCAGCCGGCGCCGCAGACGCTCTGCTCCTTCAGGGCCGCCGCGTGCGGCGCGCTGTCGGTGCCGAGGAAGAAGCGCGAGCTGCCCGAGGTGGCCGCCTGCACCAGGGCCCGGCGGTGCCGCTCCCTCTTCAGCACCGGCAGGCAGTAGTAGTGCGGGCGCAGGCCGCCGGTGAACAGCGCGTTGCGGTTGTAGAGCAGGTGGTGCGCGGTGACCGTGGCCGCCAGGCCCGCATCGGCCTCGGCCACGAACTGCGCCGCCTCGGCCGTGGTGATGTGCTCGAGCACGATCTTCAGCGCCGGGAAATCGCGCCGCAGCGGCTGCAGCACGCGCTCGACGAACACCGCCTCGCGGTCGAACACATCGACTTCGGCGTCGGTGACCTCGCCGTGCACCAGCAGCCGCAGGCCCTCGCGCTGCATGGCCTCGAGGACGCCGTGCACATGGCGGATGTCGGTCACGCCGGCGTCGCTGTGGGTGGTCGCGCCCGCGGGGTAGAGCTTGCACGCGACGATGCCGGCGTCCTTCGCGCGCCGGATCTCGTCGGCCGGCGTGCGGTCGGTCAGGTACAGCGTCATGAGCGGCGTGAACGCGGCGCCGGGCGGCAGCGCGGCCACGATGCGGTCGCGGTAGGCCAGCGCCTGCGCGGTGGTCGTGACCGGCGGCCGCAGGTTGGGCATCACGATCGCGCGGCCGAACTGCCGCGCGGTGTAGGGCAGCACGGCCGCCATCGCGGCGCCGTCGCGCAGGTGCAGGTGCCAGTCGTCGGGGCGGGCGAGGGTCAGCGAGGTCGGCGGCAGAGACATCGGCCCGATTGTCCCATCGCCCGCCACGCGGCCAGGCGCCTCAGTGCTGCAGGATCTTGGACAGGAAGTCCTTGGCCCGCGGCGAGCGCGCCTCGGGGCGGCCGAAGAAGTCGTCGCGCGGGCAGTCCTCGACGATCCGGCCCGCGTCCATGAAGATCACGCGGTGGCTGACCTTGCGCGCGAAGCCCATCTCGTGGGTGACGCACATCATCGTCATGCCCTCCTGCGCCAGCTGCACCATCACGTCGAGCACCTCGCCCACCATCTCGGGGTCGAGCGCGCTCGTGGGCTCGTCGAAAAGCATCACGATCGGGTCCATGCTGAGCGCGCGCGCGATCGCCACCCGCTGCTGCTGGCCGCCCGAGAGCTGGCCCGGGAACTTGTCCTTGTGCACCATCAGGCCCACGCGGTCGAGCATCTTCAGGCCGCGCGCCTTGGCGTCTTCCGGGCTGCGGCCCAGCACCTTGATCTGGGCCAGCGTGAGGTTCTCGGTCACCGACAGGTGCGGGAACAGCTCGAAATGCTGGAACACCATGCCCACGCGCGCGCGCAACTTTGGCAGGTTGGTCTTCGGGTCGGAGATCGAGATGCCGTCGACGACGATGTCGCCCTGCTGGAAGGGCTCGAGCGCGTTGACGGTCTTGATCAGCGTGCTCTTGCCCGAGCCCGAGGGGCCGCAGACCACCACCACCTCGCCTTTCCTGATGGTGGTGCTGCAGTCGGTCAGCACCTGAAAGCTGCCGTACCACTTGCTGACGTTCTTGATGTCGATCACGACGGGCTCCTCATCGGATGATGGCAATCCTGGCCTGCAGGCGCTTGACCCCCATCGACAGGCTGAAGCAGATCACGAAGTACACGGCGGCGGCGACGAGGTAGGTCTCCACCGGCCGGTTGAAGTTCTTGCCCGCGTTCTCGAAGCCCTTGAGCAGGTCGTAGGCGCCGATGGCATAGACCAGCGAGGTGTCCTGGAACAGGATGATGGTCTGCGTCAGCAGCACCGGCATCATGTTGCGAAAGGCCTGCGGCAGCACGACCAGCCGCATGGTCTGCGCATAGCTCATGCCCACCGCGTAGCCGGCATGCACCTGGCCCTTGGGCACGCTCTGGATGCCGGCGCGCATGATCTCGGCGTAGTAGGCCGCCTCGAACAGGGTGAAGGTGATGACGGCCGACCACTCCGCGCCCAGCGGGCGGCCGATCAGCAGCGGGATGAGCAGGAAGAACCACAGGATCACCATCACCAGCGGCACGCTGCGCATCAGGTTCACGTAGGCCGCCGCCGGCAGCACCATCGCCGGCCGGCCCGACAGCCGCAGCAGCGCCAGCAGCGTGCCCAGCACGATGCCCCCGACCATCGCCACCCCCGTGAGCTGCAGCGAGAACAGGAAGCCCTTGAGGACGAAGTCGGAGAGGACGCCCCAGGTCAGGAAGCCGAAGTCGAGGTTCAGCAGGTGCACGCCCGGGCCCCGCGCTTCACTTGCCGCCGATCATGCCGGGCACGCGCACGCGGCGCTCGACCCACTGCATGACGCGATTGACGGCGAAGGCCGAGACGAAATACAGCAGCGTCACGGCCAGGTACATCTGGATGTTCAGGCCCGTCTCCTCGCCGGCCTGCAGCGCGAACATGGTGAGCTCGGCCACGCTGACCGCAAAGGCCACCGACGAGTTCTTGATGATGTTCATGGCCTCGCTGGTCAGGGGCGGGATGACGATGCGGAAGGCCATCGGCAGCAGCACCCAGCGGTAGGTCTGGGGCAGCGTCAGCCCCATCGCCAGGCCGGCCAGGCGCTGGCCGCGCGGCAGGCTCTGGATGCCCGCCTTCACCTGCTCGGCGATGCGGGCCGAGGTGAAGAAGCCCAGCGCGAACACCACCAGCACGAAGCTGGGCAGGGCCCGCAGCGGCAGGAAGATCGAGGGCAGCACCTGGTACCACAGGAAGATCTGCACCAGCAGCGGGATGTTGCGGAACAGCTCGGTCCAGGCGTTGCCCAGCGCGACCAGGCGCCGGTCGGGCGCGGTGCGCAGGATGCCCACGCCCGAGCCCACCACGAAGGCCACCACCAGGGCCAGCGCCGAGACCGACAGCGTCCAGCCCCAGGCCGAGAGCAGCCAGTCGAGGTAGGTGACGTCGCGGCCATGGCCGATGCAGCCGGCGATGATGTCGCCGCTGGTCGTCTCCTTGCAGAAGGTCTGCCAGTCCCAGGCCACGCGGTGGCTGCTCCCTCAGGGTGCCCGACGGCGCGCCGCCCCGCGGTAAGCGGGCGGCGCGCCGACCGATCACTTCTTCTCGTAGTCCTCGACCGGCTTGTCGTTCGGGTGCGCCCAGGCGTACTTGGTGGCCTCGCTGGCGGGCAGGTTCAGCGCCGTGTTCGTGGGCGGGATGGGCTGCATGAACCACTTGTCGTAGAGCTTGGCGATCTCGCCCGACTTCATCATCGCGATGATGCTGTCGTCGACCGCCTTCTTGAAGGTCGGGTCGTCCTTGCGCAGCATGATGGCGATGGGCTCCACCGACAGCGGCTCGCCGACGATCTTGAAGTCGGCCGGGTGCTTGGCCTTGGCGATGTTGCCGGCCAGGATCTGGCCGTCCATCACGAAGGCGTCGGCGCGGCCCGACTCGAGCAGCAGGAAGCTGTCGGAATGGTCCTTGCCGTAGAGCTCCTTGAAGTCGATGCCCTTGGCCCGCTCGTTCTTGCGCAGCAACTGCACCGAAGTCGTGCCGGTGGTCGTGGCCACCGTCTTGCCGTTGAGCTGCGCGATCGAGGTGATGCCCGAGTTGGCGCGCACGGCGATGCGCACCTCCTCGACGTAGGTGGTGACGGCGAAGGCCGCCTCCTTCTGGCGCACCGCGCTGTTGGTGGTGGAGCCGCACTCGATGTCCACCGTGCCGTTGGCCACCAGCGGGATGCGGTTCTGCGAGGTGACCGGCTGGTACTTGATGTCCAGCTTGGCCAGGCCGAGCTGCTTCTGGATGTCGGCCAGCACGCGATGACAGACCTCGACGTGGAAGCCCACGTACTTGCCGTCGCCCAGCGTGTAGGACAGCGCGCCGGAGGATTCGCGCACCCCCATCGTCACGGTGCCGGTGGACTTGATCTTGGCCAGCGTGTCCTCGGCATGCGCGGGCAGGGCGGCCAGCGTGGCGGCGGCCAGGGCGGCCGCGAGCAGCGTCTTCATCGAACTCCTCCTCGTCGTGAAACCATCGAAGCGCGGATTCTAGGAAGCGCCGGGCCGCGGCCCCTCAGCGTCAACCCGCGCTCGGGCGGCCGGCACCGGCCGGCGCTGCGCACTCCGCGATGGGCGCTAGGCCGCAGCCCGTGGCGCTCATGCAAGGCCCGGGCCAGCCGCCGCAGGGCGCCCTGGCAAACGTGGCTCGGCCACTGTGCTTGACCCCCGCGGGAGGGCGGGCTGGGCGCAGCCCGGCCCCCGAGGGGACTCTCAGGAGCCGTCGCGGCGGCCCAGGTAGTCCCAGAGCGCCTGCACCCCGGGCTTGACATGGCGCGCCGTCTGGGGCCGCTCGCGGTAGATGCGCACTTCCATCGTCAGCGTCAGCGCGCCGGCCGCCGAGACCGGCACCAGGCGGCCCGCGGCCAGCTCCTGGCGCACCGAGCTGTGCGGCAGGAAGGCCAGCCCGTGGCCTTCCAGCGCCATCGCCTTCAGGCCCTCGGCCATGTCGGTCTCGTAGATCGTCTCCAGGTGCAGCGGCTCGCCCGCCTGCTTGACGATGAGCTCCACCAGCCGCGCCATGTAGGCGCCGGGCGCGAAGCTCAGCAGCGGCACGCGGTCCTGCGCCCGCCCCGGCAGCGCGAACAGCGGCGCGCCGGAGACACCGGCCCGGGCGTAGGGCGCCAGCGTCTCGCTGCCCAGGCTGAGCATCTGGTACCGATCGTCGCCCAGCGGCAGGGGCTGCGAGGGGTGGTGGTAGGCGATCAGCAGGTCGCAGCCGCTCTCGGTCAGCCGCAGCACCGCGTCGTGCACGTTCAGCGCCGTGACCCGGGTCTTGATCGCGCCGAAGCCGCGGCGCAGCGCCATCAGCCAGTGCGGGAAGAACGTGAAGGCCAGCGTGTGCGGCACGGCGAAGTCGATCGTGTCCTGGCCCGCGGCCTGGTGGCTGCGCATGAGGTTGCGCGTGGCCTGCAGCTCGTCGAGGATCTGCAGCGCCTGCGCGTGCAGGGTCTCGCCGGCGGGGGTCAGCCGCGTGGGGTAGGACGAGCGATCGACGAGGTCGATGCCGGCCCAGGCCTCCAGCGCCTGGATGCGGCGCGAGAACGCCGGCTGCGTGACATGCCGCAGCTGCGCCGAGCGCGAGAAGCTGCGGGTCTCGGCCAGGCTCACGAAGTCCTCGAGCCACTTGGTTTCCACAGGCAAGCAGTGTATCGGCCGCTGCCGGCCGGGCGCGGCCGCCGGGGTGCCGCTGCTATGCTGTGCACGAGCCCTGCCCCACCCGCTTCGAAAGGCCTCCATGACCCCACGCTCGATGCGCCGGCTGCCGCCTTCCTGGCGCCTGGCCGGGGCCGCTGCGGCCCTGCTCGCTGCCCTGCTCGGCACCCGGCCGGCGCTGGCCGCCAGCTCGGCATCGTCGGCCGCCTCCGACAGCGCCTCGCAATCGGTGGGCAGCCTCTCGACCTCGCTGCAGAAGTCGAGCAACGCCTCCTCGCCCGACGACCGCCAGGCCGCCGGCGACTACCGCATCGTCGACATGGCCCAGGCCGCGGGCGAGCCCGGCGCGCTGCGGCTGACGCTGCAGGCGCTGGACCGGCCCGGCGCCGCGGGCGAGCTGCAGCTGACGCTGCCGCAGGCCACGGCCGAGCGCGCCCGCCTGGCGGCGGGGCAGATCGTCAACGCCCGCGCCCGGCCGTGGGGCCTGGAGTTCGCGCGCGGCGACGACGGCCAGGCCTTCTTCCTGGCGCTGGACGACGCCGCCTGGCGCGACCTGCGCACGCGCGCCGTCCCGCTCTGACGCGGGGCCTGCGCCCGGGTCGGCCGGTGCCAATGTCGCTGCGACGGCGGCTCCGGCTGCCGATGCTGCGGCTGCCGATGCTGCAGCTGCTTCGGCTGCCACGACGGCCGATGCTGCTGCTGCAGTTCCTGCTGCTGGCCTGCGCCGGCGCCCGCGCCAGCACGCTCGGGGCCTGCAATCCGCCGGCCGCGCTGAGCGTGGCCGAGCGCGACCGGCTGCTGCAGTTCGGCGCCTTGGTGCGGCAGACGCTGGCCGACGCGGGCACCGAGGCGGCCCTGGTCTCGCGCTCGGGCCTGGACCTGAGCCGCTTCGGCCAGCGCTACTCGCACGCCGGCGTGAGCCTGCGCCACGGCCCCGAGGCGCCCTGGTCGGTGCGCCAGCTCTACTTCGCCTGCGACGAGCAGCGCCCGCGGCTCTACGACCAGGGCCTGTCGGCCTTCGTGCTCGGCACCGACGATGCGGCGCTGGGCTATGTCTCGGTGCTGTTGCTGCCCGCGCCGGCCGCGGCGGCGCTGGCGCAGGCCGCGCTCGACGACCGCGGCGCCCTGCAGCTGCTGGGCGGCCGCTACAGCGCCAATGCCTACCCCTACAGCACGCGCTACCAGAACTGCAACCAGTGGGTGATGGAGCTGCTGGCCAGCGCCTGGGGCGACCTGGCGCCCGGCCCCGACGAGCGTGCCCGGGCCCAGCACTGGCTGCGCGGGCAGGGCTACCAGCCCACCGAGTTCGAGGTCGGCTCGCGCTGGCTGATGGCGCTGGGCCCGCTGTTCATCCGCTGGATCCACGCCGACGACCACCCCGCCAGCGATCTCGACGCCCTGCGCTTCAGCGTCAGCATGCCGGCCTCGATCGAGGCCTTCGTGCAGGCGCGGCTGCCGCAAGCGCGGCGGATCGAGTTCTGCCACACCGCCTACGCCATGGTCGTCCACCCGGGCTGGACGCCGATCGCCAGCGGCTGCGCGCCGGTGGCGGGCGACACCTACGTCGGGTTCGACTGAAGCGCGGGCGCCGCCGGCGCGGCCCCGGCGGCGGCGGGGCCGTCCTGCCCGCTTTGCTGCAGCCGCCACATCTGCGCGTAGCGGCCGCCGCGGGCGAGCAGCTCGGCATGGGGGCCGCGCTCGACCACCCGGCCCGCCTCCAGGACCACGATCTCGTGCGCGTCGACCACGGTCGACAGCCGGTGCGCGATCACCAGCGCGGTCTTGCCCTGCGACAGGCGCCGCAGCTCGGCCTGGATCGCGCGCTCGTTGGCCGAGTCCAGCGCCGAGGTGGCCTCGTCGAAGATCAGGACGGGCGGGTTCTTCAGCAGCGTGCGCGCGATGGCCACGCGCTGCTTCTCCCCGCCCGAGAGCTTCAGGCCGCGCTCGCCCACCATGGTGGCGTAGCCCAGCGGCGTGGCGGCGATGAAGGCGTGGATGTGCGCGGCGCGCGCCGCGGCCTCGACCTCGGCCTGCGTGGCGCCCGGGCGGCCGTAGGCGATGTTGTAGGCCACCGTGTCGTTGAACAGCACCGTGTCCTGCGGCACGATGCCGATGGCCGCGCGCAGGCTGGCCTGGGTCACGCTGCGCAGCTCCTGGCCGTCGATGGTGATGGCGCCTGACGTGATGTCGTAGAAGCGGTAGAGCAGCCGCGCCAGCGTGCTCTTGCCCGCACCCGAGGGCCCGACCACGGCCACCGTCTTGCCGGGCGGGATCTCGAAGCTCACGTCGTGCAGGATCGGGCGTGCCGGCTCGTAGGCGAAGCTCACGTGCTCGAAGCGCACGCGGCCCTCGCGCACCTGCAGCGGCTGCGCGCCGGGCCGGTCGTCGACCTCGCGGTGCTTCTCCAGCAGGCCGAACATCTTCTCGAGGTCGGTCAGGCTCTGCTTGAGCTCGCGGTAGATCACGCCCAGGAAGTTGAGCGGGATGTAGAGCTGGATCATGAAGGCGTTGATCATCACCAGGTCGCCCAGCGTGAGCCGGCCCGCCGCCACCCCGACCGTGGCCCGCCAGAGCATCGCCACCAGCGCCACCGCGATGATCAGCTGCTGCCCGGTGTTGAGCAGGCTCAGCGTGGTCTGGCTCTTGAGCGCGGCGCGGCGCAGCTTCTCCAGGTTCTCGTCGTAGCGGCGGGCCTCGAAGTCCTCGTTGTTGAAGTACTTGACGGTCTCGTAGTTCAGCAGCGAGTCGATGGCGCGCGAATTCGCCGTCGAGTCCATCTCGTTCATGCGCTGGCGGAACTGCGTGCGCCACTCGGTGACGCCGATCGTGAACGTGACGTAGAACGCCAGCGCCAGGACGGTGATGCCGGCGAACCAGACGTCGAACTTCACCGCCAGCAGCGTCAGCACCAGGGCGACCTCGATCAGGGTCGGGAAGATGCTGTAGAGCGAGTACGAGATCAGCGACTGCACGGCGCGGGTGCCGCGCTCGATGTCGCGCGTCATGCCGCCGGTCTGGCGCTCGAGGTGGAAGCGCAGGCTCAGGGCGTGCAGGTGGCGGAACACCTGCAGCGAGATCGTGCGCGCGGTGCCCTGCGTCGCCTTGGAGAAGGTCAGCTCGCGCAGCTCGGTGAAGAGCGTGGTCGACAGCCGCAGCAGGCCGTAGGCCACCACCAGCCCCACCGGCACCACCAGCAGGGCCTGCGGGTCGCCGGGCTTGATCGACAGGGCGTCGACCAGGCGCTTCAGCAGCAGCGGCACGCCCACGTTCGCGGCCTTGGCGCCGACCAGGAAGACCAGGGCCACGCCGACCCGCCAGCGGTAGTCCCAGAGGTAGGGCAGCAGCCGTGCGAGCGTCTGCCAGTCGGACTTGCGCGCCGCAGCGGGCGCCGCGCCGCCGGCACTGGCGGGGGCGGCTACAGTGGGTGCCGACAGGCGATCCGGTGCGCGCATGCCGCGATTGTCGCTGCCCCCCCTGACAAAGCCCGGCCGCCCCATGACCGACCCCCACCCCGCCACCGACATCACCCAACCCCCGATGGCCCCGGCCGTGCTGGCCGGCGGCGCCCAGCTCGTGCTGCGCGTGATGCCGATGCCGGCTGACGTCAACGCCAACGGCGACATCTTCGGCGGCTGGATCATGGCCCAGGTCGACCTCGCCGGCGCGGTGCTGCCCTCGCGCCTGGCCCGGGGCCGCATCGCCACCGTGGCGGTGAACCAGTTCGTGTTCAAGCAGCCGGTGAGCCTGGGCGACCTGCTGAGCTTCTACGCCCGCATCACGCGCATCGGCACCAGCTCGATCAGCGTGCGGGTGGAGGTCTACGCCGAGCGCAACCCGATGCAGCTGCAGGTGGTCAAGGTGACCGAGGCCGAGCTCACCTACGTGGCGATCGACGCCCAGGGCCAGCCGCGGCCCGTGCCGCGCTGAGGGCGCGGGGGCTCAATCGACGAAGAAGTCGGGGATGAATTGCGTCGTGCCCGGCACGACGCTGTAGCGGTCGAGGTCGCTCACGCCGTGGCGGGCCAGCAGCTCGTCGTCGATGTAGAAGTTGCCGCTGTTCGACTTCGCGTCGCTGGTCAGGATGAACCAGGCCGCATCGGCCAGGATCTCGGGCCTGCGGCAGCGGTCCAGCTCGACGCCCGGGATCATCTGCAGCGCCGCGGTGGCGATGGCGGTGCGCGGCCACAGGCTGTTGACGGCGATGCCGTGGGGCCGGAATTCGCCGGCATGGCCCAGCGTGCACTCGCTCATGCCGTACTTGGCCATCGTGTAGGCCACGTGGCCCTTGAACCAGTGCTCGCGCATCGACAGCGGCGGGCTCATGTTCAGCACATGCGGGTTGCGGCCGGCCTGCGCGCTCTTGACCAGCTCGGCCAGGCAGGCCTGGGTGCAGGCATAGGTGCCGCGCACGTTGACGCCGAACATCAGGTCGAAGCGCTTCATCGGCGTGGCCGGCGTGGGCGTCAGGCTGATCGCGCTGGCGTTGTTGACCAGGATGTCGATGCCGCCGAAGCGCGCCACCGCGGCGGCCACCGCCGCGGCCACCGCGCCCTCGTCGCGGATGTCGGTGGGCACGGCCAGCGCCTGGCCGCCGGCGGCCTCGACCTCGGCCGCGGCACTGGACAGCGTGCCCGGCAGCTTGGGGTTGGGCTCGGTCGTCTTCGCGATGAGCACGATGTTGGCGCCATCGGCCGCGGCGCGCCGGGCGATCGCCAGCCCGATGCCGCGGCTGGCGCCGGTGATGA
>JAGWMW010000064.1 GCA_028871575.1 Burkholderiales bacterium
GGCTCAACGAGATCGGGGTCGAGATCTCGATCGACGACTTCGGCACCGGCTACTCGTCGCTGGCCTACCTGACCTCGCTGCCGATCTCCGAGCTCAAGATCGACCGCAGCTTCGTGCGCGACCTGGGCATCACGCACCAGAGCGCGGCGGTGGTCACGGCCATCATCGCGCTGGCGCGGGCCCTGGGCCTGCGCGTGGTGGCCGAGGGCGTGGAGACGCTGCGCCAGCAGGACGTGCTGCACAAGGCCGGCTGCTGGCTGATGCAGGGCTTCCTGTTCAGCCGCGCCGTGCCGCCCGACGAACTGCAGCGCTGGAACGAGGCCGAGGTGGTCTCGCGCCGCGCGGCCTGGATCGGCGCCTCGGCGGCGGCGGAGGACACCGGCTCGGCCGACGGGGCCGGGCCGGCGCGCGTCGCGGCCGCGCGCCCGCGCCGCTAGTGGCCGCCCCCGGCGCCGCGGCGCCCGCCCAGCTCGCCAAGGCCGCGCTGCGCCGCCTGGCCCAGCTGCAGCAGGAACCCACGCCCGAGAACTACGCGCGCGCCTACGCCGACGAAGGCGGCCCGCCGGTGGCCGCCCCGGCCGCCGGCGTCGACCCGCGCACCCAGGGCGCGGCCTGGGCGGCGCTGGTCGAGCGCCTGGCGCGCAACCTCGAGCGCGGCGGCCGCCAGTGGACCGGCGCGCGGCGCAAGGAAAGCCTGCAGCGCGTGCTCGACGGCAGCCGCAGCGACGCCCAGCGGCTGTTGCAGCGCCTGCAGTCGCTGATGGGCGCCTGGGAGGCCGACCGCCCCGCCGAGGCGGCCGAGACCGGCTTCGGCGACCTGCCGCCCGGGGCCGAGGCGTCCCCCGCCGCGGCCTGGCCGGCCGGTCCGCCGGCGGGCGAGCCGGGCCCCGCCGAGCCGGTGGCGGTCTCGGTGCCGCCTGCGGCGCCGTTGCACTGGCCGCCGCTGGTCGGTGCGCTGCAGTCCACCGTGCGCGCCGGCCTGGCCGAGCAGGAGCCGCGCGCGGCCGAGCTGGCGGCCGAGCTGGGCGCGCTGGCCGACGCGGTCGCGGCCGAGGGCGCCAGCGCCGAGCGCGTGGCCGCGATCGAGGCCGTCTGCGCCCGCGCGCGCCGGCTGTTCGCGCACCGCCACCGCCTGGTCGAGGAGCTCGCCGCCCTGTGCCAGGCGCTGGGCGCGGGGCTGGCCGAGCTGGCCGAGGACGACAGCTGGGTGCGCGGCCAGTGCGAGAGCCTGCAGGCCCGGCTGGACGCCGACCTGGCCCAGGGTCCCAGCGTGCGCGGCGTGCGCGCCGCCGGTGCCATGCTGGCCCAGACGCGGCGCCAGCAGCAGCGCGTGCGCGAAGACCGCCGCGCCGCGCAAGCGGCGCTCAAGCAGCTGATCCAGGCCATGCTGCACGAGGTGGGCGAGCTCGGCGACCACGCCGGCCGGTTCCAGCTCGCCACCGCCCGCCACGCCGAGGCGATCGAACGCGCCGACAGCCTGGAAGGCCTGGCCGGCGTGGTGCGGGCCATGATCGACGACACCCGCACGGTGCAGAGCGCGGTCAGCCAGTCGCAGCAGCGCCTGCAGGCCGACCAGGCCCGCGCCGGCGAGCTCGAGGCCCGCGTGCGCGAACTCGAGGCCGAGCTGCGCCGGCTCTCCGACGAGGTCTCCACCGACGCGCTGACCCAGGTGGCCAACCGGCGCGGCCTGGACCAGGCCTTCGAGGCCGAGAGCGCCCGCCAGCAGCGCCGGCTCCAGGCCGACGGCGACGCGGCGCCGCCGCTGGCCGTGGGCCTGATCGACATCGACAACTTCAAGCGCCTGAACGACACCCTGGGCCATGCCGCGGGCGACGTCGCGCTGAAGTCGCTGGCCGCCGCCGTGCGCGAGCGGCTGCGCCCGGCCGACCACCTGGCCCGCTTCGGCGGCGAGGAGTTCGTCGTGCTGCTGCCGGCCACCGCGCTGGACGAGGCGCGCCAGGTGCTGACGCGGCTGCAGCGCAGCCTGAGCGAGGCGCTGTTCCTGCACGAGGGGCGCGAGGTCTTCGTCACCTTCTCGGCCGGCGTCAGCGCCTGGCGCTCGGGCGAGCCGCTGCAGACCACGCTCGAGCGCGCCGACGAGGCCCTGTACGAGGCCAAGCGCACCGGCAAGAACCGCACCTGCGTGGCCTGAGCCCCCGAGCTCGCTGCGCTCGCGGCATCCGGGCTTGCAAGCCCGGCTGCGTTCGCCAGCCACTCGCGAGCGCGCAGGCGCTCGCTCGGCGCAGGCTCACCCCCCCGAGGGGGCGCGTTCCGGCCCGGGGGACCCGGATCCGGAACCTGAGCGGCCGGCCGCGGAGGGCGCCGCGCGGTCGCACTTGCACACAACTGCGGCTCAAGGGCCGGGCGGCGCCGGCCGATAGCCCTCGCATGCCCCGCATGCGCCTGCCGCGGCGGCCCGGCCCCAGGCCGCAGCCCGCCCACCCAGCCCCCTGCCGATGAGAGCCCTTGCCCGCCTCCTGCGCCTCTTCCTCGCCCTGCGCGCGGCGGTGATCGCGTTCTTCAAGCACGACCTGGCCCTGCGCCGCGCCGACGACGGCGTGCGCCTGGTGCTCGAGGAACGTCCGGCGCCGCCGCCCAAGCCCAAGCCCCCCAGCCGCGAAGCCAAAGCGGTGGCCAAGGACACGCAGGAGCTGGCCCTGACGCGACAGCAGCTCAGCGCGCTGCTGGACGAAGTGCCGGGCACGCGCACGGCGATGCGCCACCTGGTCTTCGTCGAGAAGGCGCTGCAGAAGAAGGGCTTCCGGGCCCTGGCCAAGCTGCCCACCGAGCTGCTGGCGCGCGCGCTGGAGCAATTGGAAGGCCTGGTGACGAACTGGTCGCCGGTGGGCCTGGCCAGCCTGCGTTCGCGGCTGGCGGTGCTGCTGATGGCGCGCGAGCAGGTGCCGGCCGCCGACCCCGCCGAGCCCCAGACGCACGGCCTGGCCGCGGTGGCGGCGGTGGCGGCGCTGGCCGACGCTCCCGCCTGCGACCTGCCGGACGCGGGCCCCCCGCCGGCGCGCCCGGCGCGCACCGCGGCTGCGGCGGCCGCGGCGGCATCGTCGGACGACGACCTGCTGGCCGCCGCCTATGCCGCGCTGGCCGACACCGGCCCCGCGCCGCTGGACCTGCACGAGGACCTGGCCGCCGCCTACGCCGCCCTGGGCGACGCCGCGCCGTCGGAATTCGAGATGCAGGGCGACCTCGGCTCGCCCTCGGCGCGGGCGCTGGCGCGCAAGGGCGCCAGGCCGCAGGCGGCGCCGCAGGCTTCGAGCGAGATCGCGCTGCGCGAGCTGCAGGGCTAGGAAACGCCCGTCAGCAGGTGCGGCGCGCTGCGTGTGGCGGCGCGCCGAAAGCGAGAGGGCGTGACGCCCATGTGCTCGCGAAAGAAGCGCGAGAAGTTGCCGGGTGTCGAGAACCCCAGGTCCATGGCAACGGAGGTCAGGGGCGTTTCCTGTTCAACCAGGCGGCGCACCGCTTCTTCGACCCTGACAGCGCTCAGGAAGACCTGTGGCGTCGTGTTCAACTGGTCACGAAGCAGGGCGAAGAAGTGGCCTCTCGACAGCCCGACACGCGCAGCCACATCCTCTGCGCTCACCGTTTCGCTTGCATGCTCGCGCATGTAGGTGATGGCCGCTCGCAGCCTGCGGTCGAGCACAGGGGCCGTCGGGGTCAGGCCTTGTGCCTCGGCCGGTGCCTGTGAAGCATCGATGGCGGCAAGCAGCAGTCGCTCGACCTCGCCGTCGATGTCCGCATCCGAATGCCGCAGCGGTGACACGATGAGGTCCAGCACGTTCCAGCAGCTTTGCCTGACCGCCGAGTCGATGGGGATGCCTGGCGCAGCGAAGAAGAATGGCCTTCGGCTGGCGGCACGCCGCTCGTCCAGCCACGGTTTGAAGACGTAGAGGACGAGGAAGACCGCGGGCCCACTGCGGTCGAGCAGCCGCGCATCGTGCGACTCGTAGGCGTTGGTGCCGAGCGCGAGTTGCTCGCCGTACTGCACGAGTTGCGAGCCCACGTGCGCCTCGACCCGCGCGCCGCCGAGCCACAGCGCCAGCCGGGTCTCGGCGTGTGCATGAGCGACGAGATCGTCCCGCAGTTCCAGCACGACCGCCCGACCGAAGGCGCCCTCGTGCAAGGCACAGGTCTCAGGCTGGGTCGCCTATGAGCGCGCCCAGGCAGGCGACGGCGAGCTACTTCGCTTCCTGCTGCGCACGCGCGGCGGGGCCGCCTTTGCGGAGCGCTCCGAGTTGGCCGTCAAGTAGTGGCAGCCGGGCCGCCTTCAGCCGCGGCGCGCCATCAGGCTCAGGAGCAGCACTGCCCACAGCACGTACATGAGCAGCTTCGCCTTGAAGCGTGGGCTCACGCGGTCGGTGGGCTTGGGCTCCAGCTTCACTTCCGGCTTCGCCGGCTTGGTGCGTCTGCTCTGCGAGCTGTAGCTCAGGCCGGTGCCTGGCAGGCTTGCCGTGGTCTTGGTGCCGCGCTTCGACATGTTCACGGTGGCGCCCGGCTCGCCGACAGAGACAGACACGCCGCCCTTGCTCACGTTCAGGCGCAGGCCCTTGAACAGCCGGATGGTTCGACGGAAGCGAAAGCCCATCACGCGCTCTCCAGCCCGGCGCGCACCTCGGCCAGCTCGGCCGGCGTGGCGTCACGCCCGGTGAGCGCCTTGAACAGCTCGGCCAGCATGGCCGTGTCTTCGTCGGCGTCGCCCGTGAGGGCTCGCAGGCGCAGCGCCGGCTGCTCGGGCTTGGTGTCATCGGTCGACATGGCGGCTCCCCAGGCGCCAGCTTGGGCGCGTCAGGCAGTGTGCCCGGGCCACCAGAACGGCCGCAGCGGCGGTTTCCCGGGTCCGGCGGCGTAGTGGCGGGTCGGCCGCCGCGAGGCGCCTGGGGGCCATCTTGCTGGGCATCGCCGGAAGGGGACAGAAAAGGGGGGCGAGAGGCCGTTTCCGCCGAGTCTTCATAGGTGAAGGTGGCGGAAGCGGTGAGATTCGAACTCACGGGCCCTTGCGGGCCGCCGGTTTTCAAGACCGGTGCAATCGACCGCTCTGCCACGCTTCCTCGAGCAGGATTATCGGCCCGGCCCGGGCTGCTGCGCAGCCGGGCAGGGCACCTGGACCACCTCGCGCCGGCCGCCGTCCACGCGCACGGCGGTCAATGCGCCGCCCCAGACGCAGCCGGTGTCCAGGGCCAGCAGGTCGGGGCGGTCGATCAGGCCCAGCGTGCTCCAGTGGCCGAAGGCGATGGGCTGGCCGGCGGTGCGCCGGCCGGGCATCTCGAACCAGGGCCGCAGGCCGGGCGGCGCGCGCTCGGTACCTTCCTTGGCCTTGAAGTCGAGCGTGCCGTCGGCGTGGCAGTAGCGGGCCCGGGTGAGGGTGTTGATCACCAGCCGCCAGCGCTCGGGGCCCTGCAGGGCCTCGTCCCAGCGGGCCGGTTCGTTGCCGTACATCAGCGGCAGGAACTCGGCCAGGGCGGGCCCGGCCAGCAGGGCCTGCACCTCGGCGGCCAGCGCCAGCGTCTGCGCGGCATCCCAGGGCGGCAGCACGCCGGCGTGCACGCACAACCAGCCGGCTTCCACGCGCGCCAGAGGCTGGCGGCGCAGCCAGTCGATCCAGGCCTGGCGGGCGGGCGTGGCGAGCACGTCGCCGAAGGTGTCGCTGCGGTGCGGCGCCCGCACGCCGTGGGCCACGGCCAGCAGGTGCAGGTCGTGGTTGCCGAGCAGGCAGCCCGCGGCGTCGCCTAGCGCGGCCAGGCGCTGCAGCACGGCCAGCGAGGCCGGGCCGCGGTTGACCAGGTCGCCCAGCAGCACCAGGCGGTCGCGCGAGGGCGAGAAGCCGATTGCCTGGAGCAGGCGGCCCAGGGCCTCGTCGCAGCCCTGCACGTCGCCCACGAGATGGATCATGGATCGATTCTGCTACGCTCCCCCGCCACCTTTGGACGCCACCGCCCGCCGCTGCGGGCGGCGCGCATGAACTTCACGCTGCTGGTCTTTCTGATCCTGCTCAACGGCCTCTTCGCGATGTCGGAGATGGCGCTCACCGCCAGCCGCAAGGCGCGGCTGCAGGTGATGGTCGAAAGCGGCCAGGCCGGCGCCGCCGCGGCGATGGCGCTGCACGAGAACCCCACGCGCTGGCTCTCGACGGTGCAGATCGGCATCACCTCGATCGGCGTGCTCAACGGCATCGTGGGCGAGGCCGCGTTCAGCGAGCCGGTGGCGACCTGGCTGGTGCAGACCTTCGATGCGCCCGCGCGTGGGGCCGCGATCACGGCCACCGGCCTGGTGGTGCTGCTGATCACGGTGCTGACGATCATCTTCGGCGAGCTCGTGCCCAAGCGCCTGGGCCAGATGTACCCCGAGGTGGTGGCGCGCCTGGTGGCGCGGCCGATGAACTGGCTGTCCACCGGCGTGCGGCCGCTGGTGAGCCTGCTCAGCCTGGCCACCGATGCCGTGCTGCACCTGCTGGGCGTGCGCGAGGGGCCTTCGCGCCTGGTGACCGAGGCCGAGATCGCGGCCAGCCTCGAGGAAGGCGTGGACGCCGGCGTGATCGAGGCCCAGGAGCACCAGATGGTGCGCAACGTCTTCCGCCTCGACGACCGGCAGATCGGCTCGATGATGATCCCGCGCGCCGAGATCGTCTGGCTCGACCTGGCCGACACGCTCGAGCACCAGCTGCAGGTCATCGCCGACAGCGGCCACGCGCGTCTGCCGCTGTGCCGCGGCTCGCTCGACGACGTGCAGGGCTGGGTGGGCGTGGCCAGCCTGCTCGCGCCGCTGGCGCGCGGCCAGCGGCCGAACCTGGCCGAGCACCTGCAGCCGGCCGTCTTCGTGCCCGAGACGCTGACCGGCATGGAGCTGCTCGAGCAGTTCCGCGGCGCCCGCGTCGAGCTGGTGTTCGTGGTCGACGAGTACGGCGCGGTGCAGGGCGTGATCACCGAGCGCGACCTGCTCGAGGCGATCACGGGCGAGTTCGGCGCGCCCAGCGACGAGGACGCCTGGGCCGTGCAGCGCGCCGACGGCAGCTGGCTGCTCGACGGCCTGATCCCGGTGCCCGAGCTGAAGGACCGGCTGGGCCTGAAGGGCCTGCCCGACGAGGAGCGGGGCCGCTACAACACGCTGGCTGGCATGATCATGCTTTTGCTCGGCCGCCTGCCCGCCACCGCCGACGCGGTGGAATGGCAGGGCTGGCGCTTCGAGGTCGTCGACCTCGACGGCAAGCGCGTCGACAAGGTGCTGGTCTCGCGCACCGACGAAACCCCTGGAGAAACCGCTTGATCAACACCCTGCTGCATCGCCAGCCCACGGCGCTGGACAGCGCGCTGCACCGCGGCTTGAGGCTGCGCCTGCCCGTCACCGACTGGTCGGTGGCCAGCCAGCTCAATGCCATCTTCGTCTCGGCGATCGAGTTCGGCGACACCTGCCGCGAATTCCCGATCGTGTTCGTGCGCGCCGGCAAGGAGCCCGACGGCCGCGAGGCGGTGGCGCCGATCGCGGTGCTGGGCCTGACGCACAACGAGAACCTCTACCTCAGCGGCGAGCGCTGGCGCGCGCAGTCGATGCCCGCCGTGCTGCGCAACTACCCCTTCGGCATCGGGCGGCTGGACGAGCAGCGCTTCGCCATCTGCCTGGACATGGCCTACGCCGGCGTCGATGCGCCCGACGGCCAGCCGCTGTTCACGCCCGAGGGCGAGAAGTCGCCGCTGCTGGCCCAGGCCACGACCGCGCTCGAGAGCCTGGAGGCCGACATCCAGCGCACGCGCGTCATCGGCCACCGCCTGGTCGAGCTCGACCTGCTGCGCGAGATGCGCTTCGACGCCACCCTGCCCGACGGCCGCAAGCACAGCGTCGACGGCTTCCTGACCGTGGACGAGCGCAAGGTCACCGACCTGCCCGAGGCGGTGGTGATGGAGCTGCACCGCAACGGCGTGCTCGGCCTGATCCACCTGCACTGGGTGTCGCTGGCCAACATGCGCCGCCTGGTCGACTGGCACGCCGAGCGCAGCGCGGCTTAGGAAGGCTCAGAGCGCAGCGCGGCTCGAGGCGACTCGGGCCCAGCGCGACCGGAGCCGAATCGAGCGCCGCGCGGCTTGACGCCCCGGCCGACGAGACCAAGACAACCCCACCCCGCGAGGAGACGACGATGAAGACGCGCAGACATTCCCTCCACCGCCTCGCCGGCGCCGCGCTGGCGGGCCTGGCCCTGCTTGGAGCCGCTGCGGCCCGGGCCGACGGCGGCACCGTGAAGATCGGCGTGATCCTGCCGATGACGGGCCAGCAGGCCAGCACCGGGCGCGAGGTCGAGGCCGGCATCAAGCTGTGGATGGCCCAGCACGGCAACAAGGCCGGCGGCAAGACGGTGGAGATCGTCCTGCGCGACGACGCCACCGTGCCCGACACCACGCGCCGGCTGGCGCAGGAGCTGGTGGTCAACGACAAGGTGGCGGTGCTGGCCGGCTTCGGCATCACGCCGGCGGCGATGGCCACCGCGCCGATCGCCACCAAGAGCCAGACCCCGATGGTGGTGATGGCGGCCGCCACCTCGTCGATCACCGAGGCCTCGCCCTTCATCGTGCGCACCAGCTTCACGCTGCCGCAGGTGTCGGTCAGCATCGCCGACTGGGCGGCCAAGAACAAGATCCGCAAGGTGGTCAGCCTGGTCAGCGACTACGGCCCCGGCAACGACGCCGAGAAGTACTTCGCCGATCGCTTCACGCTGGACGGCGGCACCGTGGTCGAAAAGCTGCGCACGCCGCTGCGCAGCCCCGATTTCGCGCCGGTGCTGCAGAAGGTGCGCGACGATGCGCCCGACGCGCTGTTCGTCTTCCTGCCCTCGGGCCAGGGGGCGCAGTTCATGAAGCAGTTCGCCGAGCGCGGGCTGGACAAGGCCGGCATCCGCCTGATCGCCACCGGCGACGTCACGGACGACGACCAGCTCGACCAGATGGGCGACGTGGCCCTGGGCGTGGTCACCGCGCACCACTATTCGGCGGCGCACCCCAGCGCGATGAACCAGAAGTTCGTCGCCGCCTTCGAGGCGGCCAACAAGTTCCGCCCCAACTTCATGGCCGTGGGCGGCTACGACGGCATGCACCTCATCTACGACGCGCTCAATGCCACCCACGGCGCGGGCGGGCAGAAGCTGCTGGATGCGATGAAGGGCCAGGTCTTCGAGAGCCCGCGCGGCCCGATCCTGATCGATGCCCAGACGCGCGACATCGTGCAGGACGTCTACATCCGGCGCGTCGAGCGCGTCAAGGGCCAGCTCTACAACGTCGAGTTCGAGACCATCGCCTCGGTGAAGGACCCGGGCAAGTCGAAGTAGGCGCGGCCCGGCCGAGTCGCCGCGCCATGCCCACCCTGGTCTTCGACGGCATCGCCTACGGCATGCTGCTGTTCGTGCTGGCCCTCGGGCTGGCGGTGACGATGGGCCTGATGAACTTCATCAACCTGGCCCATGGCGCCTTTGCGATGGCCGGCGGCTACCTGCTGATCGTGCTGATGCAGCGCTGGGGCTGGCCCTTCCTGGCCTGCCTGCCGGCCGCCTTCGCCGCCACCGCGTTGGCCGGGGCCCTGCTCGAGCGCACCCTGTACCGCCCGATGTACGCCCGGCCGCACCTGGACCAGGTGCTGTTCTCGATCGGCCTGACCTACATGGCCATCGCCTCGGTGAGCTGGCTCGTGGGCCCGCAGCCGCAGAACGTGCAGCTGCCGGGCTTCCTGCTGCACCGCTTCGAGCTCGGCCAGGGCGGCTGGCAGCTGGGCATGAGCGCCTACCGGCTGCTCATCGTCGGGCTGTGCCTGGTGCTGGCGCTGGCGCTGCAGGCGGTGCTGACGCGCACCCGCTTCGGCAGCCGGCTGCGCGCCGCGGTGGACGACCCGCGCGTGGCCGCGGGCCTGGGCATCCCGGTCGACCGCGTCTTCCTGGCCACGTTCGCGGTGGGCTCGGGCCTGGCCGGGCTGGGCGGCGCGCTGGGGGCCGACGTGATGGGCATGGACCCCTCGTTCCCGCTCAAGGTCATGGTCTACGTGCTCATCGTCTGCGCCGTGGGCGGCACGGCCGGCCTCACCGGGCCGATGGTCGCGGCCCTGGTGCTGGGCATCGCCGACGTGATGGGCAAGTACTACCTGCCCAAGCTGGGCGCCTTCATCGTCTACGTGCTGATGATCGCGATCCTGCTGTGGCGGCCGCAGGGCCTGTTCACGCGCGAGTCCGCCCGATGAAGGCGGCAGCGGCCCTGCGCGAGCCTTCGCGCTGGCGCGCCTGGGAGGGCGCCGCCTGGCTGGCGATGGCCGCCGCGCCCTTCGTCTTCGCCAGCCAGGGTGCGCTGATCAGCGAGATCGCGATCTTCGCGCTGTTCGCGCTCTCGCTCGACCTGGTGCTGGGCTACGCCGGCATCGTCTCGCTCGGCCATGCCGCGTACTTCGGCGTCGGCGCCTATGGCGCGGCGTTGTTCGCCAAGGGGGTGATGCCCGACCCCCTGGTCGGCCTGGCCGTGGGCACCGCGCTGGCCGCGGTGCTGGGCCTGGCGACCAGCCCGATGATCGTGCGCGGCAGCGACCTCACGCGGCTGATGGTGACGATGGGCGTGGCGGGCGTGCTGCTGGAGCTGGCCAACCGGTTCGAGAACATCACCGGCGGCGCCGACGGCCTGCAGGGCGTGGTCATCGGCCCGCTGCTGGGCCGCTGGGATTTCGACCTCGGCGGCCAGGTCGCGGCGCGGTATGCGCTGGCGGTGCTGTTCGCAGCCTTCCTGCTGCTGCGCCGGGTGGTGCACTCGCCGCTGGGCCTGTCGCTGCGGGCGCTGCGCGACAACCGGCTGCGCCTGGCGGCCATCGGCCTGTCGGTGCAGCGCCGGCTCGCCGCGGCGTACACGCTGGGTGCTGCGCTGGCCGGCGCCGCGGGTGCGCTGCTGGCGCAGACCACGGGCTTCGTCTCGCTCGACGTGTTCGAGTTCCATCGCAGCGCCGACGTGCTGCTGGCGCTGGTGATCGGCGGCACGGGCTGGCTCTGGGGCGGCCTGGTCGGGGCCATCGCCTTCAAGGTGCTGCACGACCTGGTCTCGGCGCTCACGCCCGAGTACTGGACGTTCTGGATCGGCGCCTTCCTGGTGCTGCTGATGCGGGTGGGGCGCGAGCGCATGCTGCGGCCCTGGACCTGGTGGGCCCGGCGGTGAGCGAGGTCGTGCTGCGGACCCACGGCCTGGTGCGCCGCTTCGGCGGCATCGCGGCCACCGACGGCGTGTCGCTGGCGCTGGAGCGCGGCGCCCGCCATGCGCTGATCGGGCCCAACGGCGCGGGCAAGACCACCTTGATCAACCTGCTCACCGGCATGCTCGCGCCCAGCGCCGGCCGCATCGAGCTGCAGGGCCGCGACATCACGCGCCTGGCCCCCTACCAGCGCGTGGGCCTGGGCCTGGTGCGCACGTTCCAGATCAACCAGCTCTTCGCCACGCTCACGCCGCTGCAGAGCCTGGCGCTGGCGGTGGCCGCGCAGCGCGGCGCCGCGGCGCGCTGGTGGCAGCCGGTGGGTGCCGATGCCGCCGTCGCCGCCGAATGCGAGGCCCTGCTGGCACAGTTCAGGCTGCAGGACGACGCCGCGCGGCCCACGCGCGAGCTGCCCTACGGCCGGCGCCGGCTGCTCGAGATCGCGCTGGCGGTGGCGCAGCGGCCCCGCGTGCTGCTGCTGGACGAGCCCGCCGCCGGCGTGCCCGCGGCCGAGCGCGCCGACATCCTGGCCACGGTGGCGGCGCTGCCGGCCGACGTGTCGGTGCTGCTGATCGAGCACGACATGGACCTCGTGTTCAGCTTCGCCTCGCGGATCACGGTGCTCGTCAACGGCGCCGTGCTGACCGAGGGCACGCCGGCGTCGATCGCCGGCGATGCCCGCGTGCAGGCCGTCTACCTGGGCCAGCCCGAGGTGCGGCATGGCTGAGGGGCGGGCCGCGCCGGCGGCGCCCCCGACGCCTGCGGCCCCGCTGCTCGAGGTGCAGGGCCTGGCCTGCGGCTGGGGCGAGGCCACGGTGCTGTCCGAGGTCGGCTTCACGGTGGAGCCCGGCCGCTCGCTGGCCCTGCTGGGCCGCAACGGCAGCGGCAAGACCACGCTCATCGAGACCCTGGTGGGCGTGGCGCGGCGCCATGCCGGCACGATCCGCCTGGCCGGGCGCGAGATCCAGTCGCTGCCGCCGCGCGCCCGCGCGGCGCTGGGCCTGGGCTGGGTGCCGCAGGAGCGCAGCATCTTCAAGTCGCTGACGGTGGCCGAGAACCTGAGCGCGGTCGCCCGCCCCGGCCCCTGGACCGCGGCGCGCGTGTTCGAGCTTTTCCCGCGCCTGGCCGAGCGGCGCGGCAACCTGGGCACCCAGCTCTCGGGCGGCGAGCAGCAGATGCTGGCCTTCGGCCGCGCGCTGATGCTGAACCCGAAGCTGCTGCTGCTGGACGAGCCGCTGGAGGGGCTGGCGCCGATCATCGTGCACGAGCTGCTGCAGGCCATCCGCCGCGTCGCGCGCGACGAGGGCCTGCCGGCGATCGTGGTCGAGCAGCACCCGCACCTGGTGCTGGGCGTGACCGACGACGCCCTCGTGCTCGACCGCGGCGGCATCGCGTGCCGCGCCCGCAGCGCCAGCCTGCTGGCCGACCCCTCGCCGCTGCACGCCTGGCTCGGCGTTGCCGCACACTGAACCCCTTTCGAAGGAGAGTCCCGATGACCCTGCGCACCACGCCGCCCTTCCGTGCCGACCATGTCGGCAGCTTCCTGCGCCCCAAGTACCTGCTCGACGCGCGCGAGCAGTTCTTCGTCAGGAAGTCGATCACCGCCGAGCAGCTGCGCGCGGTGGAAGACCGGGCGATCGCCGAGATCGTGAAGTTCCAGCAGGACGTGGGCCTGCAGAGCATCACCGACGGCGAGTTCCGCCGCACCTACTTCCACATCGACTTCCTCGACCAGCTCGGCGGCGTGAAGACCGACATCCCCGTCACCGTTCGCAAGCCCGACGGCAGCGAGGAGCTGGCGCCGCCGGTGCTGCGCGTGGTGGACAAGGTGCGCCACGTCAAGGACATCCAGCGCGCCGATTTCGAATACCTCAAGCGCCAGGTGGCGCCGGGCATGACGCCCAAGGTCACGATCCCCTCGCCGACGATGCTGCACTTCCGCGGCGGCCGCGCCGGCATCAGCAAGGCGCATTACCCCGAGCTCGAGCCCGACTTCTACGACGACGTGGCCGCGGCCTACGGCGAGGAGCTGCGCTCGCTCTACAACGCCGGCTGCCGCTACGTGCAGATGGACGACACCAACATGGCCTACCTCTGCGACGAGAAGATGCGCGAGGCGGCGCGCCAGCGCGGCGACGATCCCAACGAGCTGCCGCACCGCTACGCCGGCTTCATCAACAAGGTGGTGGCGCACAAGCCGCCGGGCATGACCCTGGCCATGCACCTGTGCCGCGGCAACTTCAAGAGCACCCATGCCGCGGCCGGCAACTACGAGCCGGTGGCCGAGGCCCTGCTGGCCGAGATGAAGCTCGACGCCTATTTCATGGAGTACGACGACGACCGCAGCGGCGACTTCCGCCCCCTGCGCTACCTGCCCAAGGGCAAGACCGTGGTGCTGGGCCTGGTCACGACCAAGTTCGGCGAGATGGAGAGCAAGGACACGCTGAAGCGCCGCATCGACGAGGCCGCGAAGTACGCGCCGCTGGAGCAGCTGGCCTTGAGCCCGCAATGCGGCTTCAGCAGCACCGTGCACGGCAACAACATCGCCGTGGAAGCCCAGCGCGCCAAGCTGCGGCTGGTGGTGGAGACCGCGGCCGAGGTCTGGGGCTAGGTCAGACCTGGCGCGGCCCGCCCGGCCCGCCGGGCGTGTTCAGCGCCTGCAGCACCTGGGCCGCACGCGGCTGGGTGCGCTGCACCCAGTCGTCGAACTGCTGGCGCGCGGCCGCGCCCCAGCGGCGGTAGATCTTGGTGCCGACCCAGGCCACGAGGGCCAGCAGCAGCAGCGAGCGCGCCGCGCGCGCGAACGCCACCAGCACGGCGATGCCCATGCCCAGGGCGACCCACTTGAACCACCATTGGCCGTCGTAGGTCATGTAGTTGATGACCCCGGTCAGGGCGATGACGAAAAGCGCCTTGAAGGGCAGGGTGACGGCGCGGAAGATGTCGTGCACGGGGCTGAAGACGTATCGCGAGGCGCGCATGGCGGGCTCCAGGACGGGCGGTGAGCGCAATGTACGCCGCAGCTGGCCGGTCGTCACCGGCGTGCCGACGAGTTGCAGCCGGCGCGGGCCGATCGCCCGCCCGGGGCGACGGCCTGCATCGCGCCGACAATCGGTGCTCTGCCTGCCACCCCGCCACCGCCCATGACCGTCCACCTCGCCAAGCCGCGCCGCGGCAGCATCGCCATCCATGCCACCACGAAGGCGCAGTTCGCCGAGCACGCGGCGGCGCTCGACCCGGCTTCGCGGCGCTGGCTGCAGGCCGTGGGCTTCGACGGCCGGCCCGAGCAGCATGCGCTGCTGCCCGATGCGCAGGGCGGCATCGCCGCGGTCTGGGCCGGCGTGCACGACGCCGCGCATCCCTGGGCCCTGTCGGCGCTGCCCCGCGCGCTGCCGGCCGGTGCCTATCACCTGGCCGTAGGGCCGGGCCGCCTGGCCATGGAGCCCGGCGCCGCGGCGCTGTCCTGGGAGCTGGGCGGCTACGCCTTCGACCTCTACAAGGCCGCGCCGCGCGAGCCGGCGCAGCTGCACCTGCCGGCCAGCGAGGCCGCGCGGCGGGCACTGATCGTGGCGGCGGCCATCGCCTCGGCGCGCGACCTCGTCAACACCCCGGCCGAGCACATGGGCCCGGCCGAGCTGGCCGAGGCGACGCGCCTGGTCGCGCGCCAGCATGGCGCCGTCTTCAAGCAAATCGTGGGCGACAAGCTGCTGGCGGCGGGCTTTCCGGCCATCCACGCGGTGGGCCGCGCCGCCGACCGGGCCTCGGGCCGGGAGCCGCGCCTGATCGAGCTGACCTGGGGCAAGCCCCGGCACCCGCGGCTGACCCTGGTGGGCAAGGGCGTGTGCTTCGACACCGGCGGGCTCGACCTGAAGAGCGCCGACGGCATGCGGCTGATGAAGAAGGACATGGGCGGCGCGGCCAACGCGCTGGCGCTGGCGCAGATGGTGATGGCGCTCGAGCTGCCGGTGCGGCTGCAGCTGCTCATCCCGGCGGTGGAAAACGCCGTGGCCGGCAATGCCTACCGGCCGGGCGACGTGTTCAAGACGCGCCAGGGCCTGCACGTCGAGATCGGCAACACCGATGCCGAGGGTCGCGTGATCCTGTGCGACGCGCTGGCCTACGGCGCCGAGGGCCGGCCGGCGCTGATGATCGACCTGGCCACGCTCACCGGCGCCGCGCGCGTGGCGCTGGGGCCGCAGCTGCCGGCGCTGTTCTGCCGCGACCTGGCGCTGGCGCGCGAGCTCGTCGACCGCGGCCTGGCCCTGCACGACCCGCTGTGGCACCTGCCGCTGTGGGCGGGCTACCACCGCCAGATCGAAAGCGACATCGCCGACATCGTCAACACCGGCAAGGGCGGGCTGGCCGGGGCGATCACGGCCGCGCTGTTCCTCGAAGACTTC
>JAGWMW010000065.1 GCA_028871575.1 Burkholderiales bacterium
GGAACCCGGATCCGCAAGCTGAGCCCCCAAGCTCGCTTCGCCCGCTGCCCCCCGAGGGGGCGCTCTTGCGGACCGGGGAACCCGGATCCGCAAGCAGGCCCCCCAGCGCGTCGCGCTCAGGGCAGTTCGACCATGGTCTCGCCCTCGACGGCGCCGGCGGGGTCGAAGCGGCGCTCGATCACCCGGGTGTGCAGCCCGCGGCCGCGGCGCTCGGCGATGACGAGGGTCGAGCAGCGCGTGCCGTAGGCCCCGGCGCCGCCGTCGCCCCCCACGTGGATGAAGGCCGGCGAGAGCTGCCGCTCACGCGCCGGCGGCACGCCGGTGTCGGGCAGCGCGGCATCGGGGGCGGGGCGGCGGTCGGCCAGGGCCGCGAACAGCGCCGGGGCCAGGGCCGCCGCGTCGCGGCTGAGCGCCAGGGCGTCGGCCAGCCTGGCCTTGAGCTGCACGACCTTGGGCCAGGGCGTGTCCAGCGCCGCGTTCGACAGGCCGTACAGCCCAGGGCCGAGGCGGCGCGCCGGGCCGGCGCGGTTGCCGGCCCACAGCAGCTGCGGCGCGCCGAGCTCGGCCAGCAGCAGGTTGTAGCCGTTGCGCGGCACCTGCAGCACGCCGTCGAGCCAGCGCTCGTCGGCCCGAGGCGCGCCCAGCGCCTGCGTGACCAGCGTGCCGCGGGTCGGCGCGGCGGGGTCGAAGCGGCCCGGCTCGCGCACGTTGGTCACCAGCGCCAGCCGGCCGGCGGCGTTCAGCCCGAGCCAGGTGCCACCGCCTTCGAGATCGCGCCCGCCCAGCACCGGCGCGGCGCCCGGGGCCGGCACCCACCAGGCCAGCGGCGCCGCCGCGCGGGCATGGAACTCGTCGCGGTTGGACGCGACGACGAAGGGAAACCGGTCGCTGCAGGCGACGGCGACGGCGGCCAGGCACATGCCGGGCATCGTACGGCGTGCCCCGGGGCTTCGAGGCCTCCTGCGCTGTGCGACCGCAGACCTCGAGCCGCGGCTGCGTCCTGCCCCCGGCTTCGGGCTTACACCCCGGCCTGTGCGCCGGTCTCCCGCACGCCCGGTGGCGGCGGCGCCGGCCGGCGCCCGTAGCCGGGCGCGATGCGCACCCCCGCCGCCGCCGCGAACGACGGCAGCGTGGCGATGCAGCCCCAGACGAAGAAGCCGCGGTAGCCCAGCAGCGTCTGCAGCCAGCCCGCCCACAGGCCCGGCAGCATCATCCCCAGCGCCATGAAGCCGGTGCACAGCGCGTAGTGCGCCGTCTTGTGCGGGTTGTCGCCCGCCGGCCCGCCGGCCACCATCAGCATGTAGACCATGTACGCGGTGAAGCCGAAGCCGTAGCCGAACTGCTCGAGCCCGATGGCCGCGCCGACGAGCCACAGGCTGCCCGGCTGCCCCCAGGCCAGGGCGACGAACACCAGGTTGGGCAGGTGCATGGCCAGCATCAGCGGCCACAACGTGCGCGCCAGGCCGGCGCGCGCCACGACCCAGCCGCCGAGCAGGCCGCCCAGCGTCAGCGCCGCCACGCCCACGGTGCCGTAGGCGATGCCCACGTCCTGCGTCGGCAGGCCCAGGCCGCCGGCGCTGCGCGGGTCGAGCAGGAAGGGCACGACCAGCTTGAGCAGCTGCGCCTCGGCGAAGCGGTACAGCAGCAGGAAGGCCAGCACGCGCACGATGCCCGGCTGGCGGAAGAAGGCGCCGAAGACGCGGCCGAAGTCGGCCCAGAACGGCGCCCCGCGCGGCGCCGGGCGGTCGGCTGCGGGCCGCGGCAGCGCCCAGGCGTGCCAGGCCGACAGGGCGAGGAAGAAGCCCGCCAGCCCCGCGAACACGCCGGCCCAGGCAGCGTGGAAATCGCCACTGCGCGCGGCCAGCAAGCCGGCCAGCACCACCAGCCCGCCCTGGCCGGCGATCATCGCCAGCCGGTAGCAGGTGCTGCGCACGCCGACGTAGGCCGCCTGCGCGCGCTCGGGCAGGGCCAGCATGTAGAAGCCGTCGGCGGCGATGTCGTGGGTGGCCGAGGCCAGCGCCAGCAGCCACAGCACGGCGAGCGTCCAGGCCAGGAAATGCGGCCCCTGCAGGGCCAGCGCCACGCCCGCCAGCGCCAGCCCGAGCAGGCACTGCAGCGCCACGATCCAGCGCCGCTTGCGGCCCAGCAGGTCGACCAGGGGGCCCCACAGCGGCTTGACGACCCAGGGCAGGTACACGCCGCTGGTGACGAGGGCGATCTCGGTGTTGGAGATGCCCAGGTTCTTGTACATGACGACGGCCAGCGTCATCACCACCACGTAGGGCAGGCCCTCGCCGAAGTAGAGCGTGGGGATCCAGCGCCAGGGGGACGGGGGCGCGCGCGTCGGCCTCAAGCGGCGGCTCGGGTCAGGGGCATGGCGCGGATGTTCACATGGATCGCCGACGCGGCCTCGGCGCAGCGGCCTGTTGCGCCCGCGCCGCGCTGAGGTCGACCCGGATTGGCTGGCATGGCTCGTGCTGCAACACTGTGAGCCCGTGTGACCGCGCGTGCAATGGACGGTAGGGCGCGCCACCGGCTCGGACATCGAACACACAAGAGGAGTCACGATGAAGACGAATGCCATCGCCAGCGCCATCGCCCTGCTCGGGCTGGCCGGCCCCGCGCTTGCGCAGGGCAGCCCCGCCGAGCAGCGGGTCGAGGTGACCGGATCGAGCATCAAGCAGATCGACGCCGAAGGCGCGCTGCCGGTGCAGGTGATCACGCGCAAGGAGCTCGACCGCCAGGGCATCACCACGGCCGAGCAGCTGATCCTGCAGCTCAACGTCAACGGCAACGGGGTCGACAACCTGGCCAGCAATTCCGACGTCGCCGCCGGCTCCTCGCGCGGCAACAACGGCCTGTCGGCGGCCAACCTGCGGATGCAGGGCGCCAACGCGACGCTGGTGCTGCTCAACGGCCGCCGGGTGGCCATCGCCGGCCTCAGCGGCGGCGTGGTCGACCTGCAGCAGATCCCGTTCGAGGCCATCGAGCGGGTCGAGGTGCTGAAGGACGGCGCCTCGTCGCTGTACGGCTCGGACGCCATCGGCGGCGTCATCAACTTCATCACCCGCAAGGACTACCGCGGGCTGCAGGTCACGGGCCTGGCCGACCTCACCCAGCATGCCGGCGGCAACATCGCCAAGGCCTCGTTCACGGCCGGCAAGGGCAACCTCGACAGCGACCACTACAACGTCCTCGTCACCGCCGCCTACACCGAGAACCAGGCGCTGCGCGGCGACCAGCGCAACTTCGTCAACACCTTCCAGCCCAACCGCGGGCTCTCGCCCGACACCCGCGGCGACCCCTACGCCACGCTGTTCGCGATCAGCAGCGTCTATGGCGTGCTCAGCCGCGACAACCTCAACGGCAGCGGCCGCGGCACCGGCCCGACGCTGCCCGGCGGCACCCAGACCTACAACGGCATCAACACGCTGAACCTGCCCGGCCAGCCCGGCTGCAACAGCATCGCCGGCATGGGGCCGTACGCCTACGACCTCTGGAGCTCGCCCGGCGCCCGCTACGGCTGCGCCTGGGACACCGGCCGCGCCGCGGCGCTGCAGCAGCCGGTGAAGAACGCCAACGTGCTGGCGCGCGGCACCCTGCGCCTGGGCGAGCACGAGCTCTTCATCGAGGCGACCGCGGCGCAGGTGAAGACGCAGAAGAGCTTCTCGCCGAACCAGATCACCAGCAGCAACTTCAGCGGCAGCCCGTTCTACAAGCTCGGCTACCCGAGCACCGGCGCGGCCTACGCCGGCGTGTTCAACGCGCTGGTGGGCACCTTCCCGCAGCTGGCGGCCAACAACGGGCTGCCGATGCCGCTGCGCTGGCGCTGCATGCCCTGCGGCAACCGCCAGATCGGCACCACCTCGGACACCGGGCGCGTGGTGGTGGGCGCCAACGGCCCGCTGGGCCTGGGCGACTGGGACTACCGGGCCGGCCTGTCCAGCGCCTACAGCGACTCCAAGTCCAAGCTCGCCGGCGGCTACTTCTACGGCGTGCCGTTCGCCGCGCTGATCAACACCGGCGTGCTCAACCCGTTCCCGGCCGACGGCATCTCGCAGACGCCGGCGGCGCTGTCGGCGCTGGCCGCGACCTCGGCCAACGGCGTCACGCTGTACGGCGGCAAGTACACCTCGACCGAGGCCGACGCCACGTTCTCGGGCACCGTGGCCAGCCTGCCGGCAGGCCCGCTGATGGCCGCCGTGGGCGTGGACCTGCGCAGCGAGAAATACCAGTTCAACGGCAACGCCACCGACCTGGCCACGCAGTCGCAGATCTTCAACGCCCCGTTCGACAGCATCAACACGCTGGCCCCGGTCAAGCGCAACATCTCGGCGGCCTTCACCGAGTGGCAGATCCCGGTGACGAAGGCGCTGCAGCTGACGCTGTCGGCGCGCATCGACAAGTACACCGGCTTCGGCAGCACCACCAACCCCAAGGTGGCGGCGCGCTACGCGCCCCTGCAGCAGCTGATGTTCCGCGGCTCGTACAGCACGGGCTTCCGGGTGCCGACCTTCGCGCAGGAGTTCTTCGGCGTGACGCAGTCGCAGTACACCGGCGCCAACCTCGTCGACCCGCAGAGCTGCCCGAGCCTGGTGGTCTCCAGCGCCCCGGGCTGCGCCTCGATCACGCCGCAGATCCTCACCGGCGGCAAGCCCGAGCTCGGGCCCGAGAAGGCCAAGATGGCCAACCTGGGCTTCGTCTGGCAGCCCACGCCGCACCTCAGCGGCAGCCTGGACTGGTGGAGCATCGAGCGCACCGGCACCATCCAGAGCCTGGACCTGACGACGCTGCTGGCCAACTACGCCTCGTTCCAGGGCGCCTTCATCCGCGACGCCAGCGGCAACCTGGTCACCATCGACGACCGCTGGATCAACGCCGGCGGCACGCGCACGCGCGGCCTGGAGCTCACCGCCAAGGCCGACGGCGCGGCGTTCGGCGGCCGCTGGGGCGCCAACTTCGACCTGTCGTACCTGCTCGACAAGCGCTCGCGCGTGGTGCCCGGCGCGCCCTGGGGGCCGAGCGAGGTGGCCGTGGCCACCCGCACCGGCGACCTGGGCATCCGCTGGAAGCACACGCTGGAGCTCACCTACGCGCGCGGCGTGTGGAGCAGCAGCCTGAGCCAGGTCTGGCGCAGTGGCTACCAGGACTTCGTGCTGCCGGGCGTGGCCAACGGCTCGGTCTCGCCGCCCGACTGGAACCCGCGCGTCAAGGCCTACGTGCTCTACAACGCCAGCGTCACCTACACCGGCATCAAGAACCTCACGCTGCTGGCCGGCGTGAAGAACCTGTTCGACACCAAGCCGCCGTTCAGCGCCACCTACGACACCGACACCGGCGCCGGCAGCTCCTGGGAGCCGCGCGTGGCCGATCCGCGGCTGCGCTCGTTCCTGCTGCAGGCGGGCTACAAGTTCTTCTGACGCCAGCCCTTTCGCCACCCCTTTCGCGCTAGCCTCGGGGCCTCTTCGGAGGCCCTTTCTTTTTTTTCAGCTCGTTTCGGCCGGCTGCGGCCCGCTGCGGCGAGCCCCCCACCATGCACCCGCCCCGTCCCGATCTCGCCCATTCGCTGCTCGACGCCGTGCGCGCGCAGGACTTCGGGTCGACCGCCGACAGCGCGCGCGGCGGCGCGCCGGTGGCGCATTTCCCGAGCCTGGACCTGGCCGTCGTCGACTTCGGCACCGGCGGCGGCCGGCCGCCGCGCTGGGCCAACGTGCTGTTCTCGCGCGAGCACCCGCAGGGCGTCGTGGCGGCGCTGGGCGCGCGCGCGGGGTCGGCCGCCAACCTGCGCTTCGACGGCGACCTGCAGGGTGCGAACGGCGATTCCGTCGCCTGGGCCCCCGACGCCGACTGGTCGCGCCTGCCCTTCGTGCCGCTGGCCGGCCGCGGCGCGCTGCGCTTCGTGGCGCCGTACCCGGCCTCGCTGCTCAAGCTGATGGTCGCGGTGGGCCTGGGGCTGGCACTGGACCGCGGGCGGATCGACGACTGGCCGGCCGCGCTGCTGCCGATGATCGTGGTCAGCGACAACGACGCCACGACCGAGTGCGTGGCGCTGCTGCACCGCGTCGGCATGATGCGCGCGTTGAACGATCGCTTCGCGCAGCTCGGGCTGCACACGCTGCAGATCCACGGCACCCGGCCCGACGGCGGCTGGCGCAATGCCGACGGCGCCGGCGTCGGCCGGATCCACATGACGGCCTGGGACACGGCGCGGCTGCTGTGGCTGATCGACCCCCAGGCGCCGCCGCCGCCCTGGCTGGCGCCGCACGAGCGGCTGTTGAAGCACCGCACCGCCGAGCAGCTGCTGCAGGTGCTGCGGCGACAGGCGCTGAACGAGGTGCTGTCCTCGGGCTCGCTGCGCGAGGTGCCGGGCTGGGTGCCGGGGCTGCCCGACGCCCCGGCCTTCGCGCACAAGACCGGCACGACCGAGAACTACGCCTCCGACGCCGGCCTCGTGCAGTTCGAGGGGCACCGCTACATCGTGGCCTGGCTCAGCAGCCTGGGCACCCGCTACGCGCCCGATCCGCGCTGCGCCACCACCTGGCGCACGCCGGCGCTGGGGGCGCAGATCCACCGGCTGCTCGAAGCCGGGGCTTGAGCCGGCCGGGGCGGCCTACCGCAGCGGCAGGCCGCCGGCCTCGGGCCGCGGCGGCCGGCCCTGCGCCAGGTCCAGCGCCCAGTCCGCGGCGATGCGGCGCAACGCCGCCACCGGGCCCGGCTGCGGCCGCCCCTGGCCGCAGGCCGCCACGGCCAGGGCCGTGGTGTCCTCGCCCTCGGCATCGAGGTGCGTGGCACCGGGGATGCGCAGGCCGATGAAGGGCTGCGGCAAGCCGCGCAGCAGCGGCAGCGCATCGCCGTGCCGGCTGCAGCGGCCCGGCTCGGCCAGCAGGGCCAGCACCGGGCGGCCGCGGCCGGCGATCGCCTGAAGCGCGTCGGCGAAGCCCGGCGTCGTCACCGGGTCGAGCAGCAGGGCGCCGGCCAGGCGACCGGGCGCCAGGGCGGCCAGGGCGGCCCCGACGCGGGCCGCGAAGGCCGCGCCGGCCGAATGCCCCGCCACGATCACGGCCGGCGGCAGCGCGGTGCCGTCGGGCGCGCGCAGGCCGAGCGCGATCGCCCGGGCCAGGGCGCGCGCCAGCGCCGGCCGGCCGCCCCCGGCCATGTCGGCCCGCCGGCACAGCACGACCAGGCCGCGCTGCCTCAGCGAAGCCGCCAGGCCGCGCAGGTTGGCGCAGGAGCGATCGAAACCGTGCTGCAGCAGCACGAGCCCGGCCGCCGGCGCCGGCGGCAGCAGCCACTCGGCGTCGACCGCGATGCCGGCCGGCGCGAGGGGCGCGTCCACCCGCGCCGGATCGGGCTCGGGCAAGGGCGCGCGGGTCGCGCAGCCGGCCAGCACCCAGGCCAGCATCCCGACCAGCACCCAGCCCGCCAAGCCGCAGGCCCGACGCCGGGCAGAGGTTCGCATGACGGACATTCTGGCGCCGCGGCGCGCACGCAAAATAGCGCGCCGCCCCGAGAACCCGCCCGCATGAACGCTGCCCCCGCCTCCCTGGCCGCCCTCGGCCCCGCCGTGGCCGCCACGGCCCTGCATTCGCTGCCCCTGATTGCGCGCGGCAAGGTGCGCGACCTCTACGCCGTCGGCAGCGACCGGCTGCTGATGGTGGCCAGCGACCGCCTGAGTGCCTTCGACGTGGTGATGAAGGCGCCGGTGCCGGGCAAGGGCCGGCTGCTGACGCAGATGGCGCTGTTCTGGTTCGACCGGCTGAAGGACGTGGTGCCCAACCACCTCAGCGGCGACGCGCCCGAAAGCGTGGTGGCGCCCGACGAGGTGGCGCAAGTGCAGGGCCGCTCGATGCTGGTGCGGCGCCTGGCGCCGCTGCCCTGCGAGGCCGTGGTGCGCGGCTACATCGCCGGCTCGGGGTGGAAGGCCTACCAGAAGAGCGGCAGCGTCTGCGGCATCGCGCTGCCCCCGGGCCTGGCGATGACGCAGCCGCTGCCGGCGCCGATCTTCACGCCGGCCACCAAGGCCGCGGTGGGCGAGCACGACGAGAACATCTCGTTCGCGCAGCTCGAGGCCGTGCTGGGCGCAGCGCGCGCGGCCGAGGTGCGCGACACCGCGATCCGCCTGTTCCAGGCTGCCAGCGCCTACGCGCTGACGCGCGGCATCGTGATCGCCGACACCAAGTTCGAATTCGGCCTCGACGAGGCCGGCCGGCTGACCCTGATGGACGAGGTGCTGACGCCCGACTCGTCGCGCTTGTGGCTCGCCGACGAGCTGGCGCAGGGCCGCATCGTGGCCCTGGACAAGCAGCCGCTGCGCGACTGGCTCGGCCGCACCGGCGTCACCGGCGGGGCCGAGCAGGCGGCGCTCGACCTGCCGGACGAGGTGATCCTCGGCGTGCACGAGCGCTACGCGACCGCGTACCGGCTGCTGTGCGGGGCCGCGGCATGACGGCGGCAGCGCCGGTTTCGCGGCACAGCCTGCGCGCGCATCGCTACGCCGGCCTGGACGGCGGCGCGCGCGGGCCGCGCCTGATCGTCACCGGCGCCGTGCACGGCAACGAGACCGCCGGCACGCGCGGCATCGAGCGCGTGCTGGCCGAGATCGAGCGCGGCGAGATCGAGATCGTGCGCGGCACGGTCACCTTCGTGCCGGTGTGCAACCCGCTGGCCTATGCGCAGGCGCGGCGGATGGGCGATCGCAACCTGAACCGCCGGCTGCAGCCCACGGCCACGCCGCAGGACTACGAAGACCGCATCGCCAACGTGCTCTGCGGCTGGCTGGCCGAGCACGAGGTGCTGCTCGACCTGCACAGCTTCCGCAGCCCGGGGCAGCCGTTCGTGATGCGCGGCCCGGCCGACAACCGCGGCACTCTCGAGCCCTTCGCCCACGCAGCGGCCGAGGCGCGGCTGGCCGCGCACCTGGGCCCGAGCCGGATCGTCGACGGCTGGATGGACGCCTACGCCGGCGGCGTGGCGCGGCGCCGCGCGCGCGGCCTGACCCCCGGCGCGGTGCACGAGGACCCGAGCTACGGCGTGGGCACCACCGAATACATGCGCTCGGTGGGCGGCTGGGGCCTGACGCTCGAATGCGGCCAGCACGACGACCCGGCCGGGCCCGAGGTGGCCCGGCGCGCGATCCGCCAGACGCTGGCGCTGCTCGGCCTGGCCGACCTGGCGCTCGAGCCGCCGGCGCCGGCCTTCGAGTGCCTGACCCTGGCCGAGGTGGTCGACCGCCTCCATGCCGATGACCGATTTGCCCGGCCCTGGACCAGCTTCGACCCGCTGGCCGAGGGCGAGCTGATCGCGCGGCGCGCCGACGGCACCGAGCTGCGCGCGCCGCAGGCCGGCTACATCGTGTTCCCCGATGTCGCCGCCCAGCCCGGGCACGAGTGGTTCTACCTCGCCCGGCCCAGCACACGGCCGTTGTAGCCGCGCCGCGGCCGTCCCTCCCCCGAGGGATGCCCGCCGCCGCGGTGCCGGCCCATCATCCCGGCCGCCGGGCCCGCCATGCGACGGCGCCCGAGACCGAGGACTGCACCATGCGATTCGAAGAGGCCCACGAGGGCGACTACCGCATCTTCGTCGGCGCGCTGGACGCGCCGCGCGGCGAGGGCTACATCGCCGCGCTGATCGTCAACCGCGTGCACGGCACCCCGGGCCGCCACCCCGAGGCCTTCCGCGACGACAGCCTGGCCTGCGGCTACCGCTGGCGCTCGCCCGAAGAGGCGCTGCACTACGCGATGAACCGGGCCCGCGAGCTCATCCGCAGCCGCTCTGCCATGCTCGCCTGCTGACCGCAGGCCTGCGAGCCGCGGCGGGATAATCCGCCGCATGGGCGGGCAGCGCGTGGTGGTGGGGCTGAGCGGCGGGGTCGACTCCGCCGTCGCCGCCTGGCGGCTCAAGCAGCAGGGCCACGAGGTCGTCGGCCTGTTCATGAAGAACTGGGACGACGACGACGACAGCGAGTACTGCGCGTCGAACATCGACTTCGTCGACGCCGCGGCCGTGGCCGACGTGATCGGCATCGAGCTCGAGCACGTCAACTTCGCCGCCGAGTACAAGGACCGCGTCTTCGCCGCCTTCCTGCGCGAATACGCCGCCGGCCGCACGCCCAACCCCGACGTGCTGTGCAACGCCGAGATCAAGTTCAAGGCCTTCCTCGACCACGCGCTGCGCCTGGGCGCCGAGCGCATCGCCACCGGCCACTACGCCCGGGTGCGCGAGCGCAGCGGCCGCTTCGAGCTGCTCAAGGGGCTGGACCCGGCCAAGGACCAGAGCTACTTCCTGCACCGGCTGAGCCAGGCGCAGCTGGCCCGGACGCTGTTCCCGGTGGGCGAGCTGCGCAAGACCGAGGTGCGGCGCCTGGCCGCCGAGATCGGGCTGCCGAACGCGAAGAAGAAGGATTCCACCGGCATCTGCTTCATCGGCGAGCGGCCCTTCCGCGAGTTCCTTCAGCGCTACCTGAGCCAGGCCCCGGGCCCGATGCTGGATGAGCAGGGCCGCGCGCTGGGCCGGCATGTCGGCCTGTCGTTCTACACCCGCGGCCAGCGCCAGGGACTGGGCATCGGCGGCGTGCGCGAGGGCGGCGGCGCCCACGCGCCCTGGTACGTGGCGCACAAGGATCTGGCGCGCAACGCGCTGCACGTGGTGCAGGGCCACGACCACCCGTGGCTGCTGTCGCGCTGGCTCGAGGCCGACGACCTGAGCTGGATCGCCGGGCAGCCGCCCGCCGCGGGCCGGCTGGCGGCCAAGACGCGCTACCGGCAGGCCGACGCCGGCTGCCTGGCGGCCGTCGAGGGCGGGCAGCTGCGACTGGACTTCGATGCGGCGCAATGGGCCGTGACGCCGGGCCAGAGCGCCGTGCTGTACGACGGCGAGGTCTGCCTGGGCGGCGGCGTGATCGCGCGCATGGAATCACCCCATCCGCGAGCGCCTCGCCAAACTGCCGCCGAGACCGAGGGTATGCACTGATCGGAAAAGCGCGGACGGAGCGGGCCGCCTCAGGGAGACCGCCGCCCGCCACCCCTAAACTCGCAGGCTCTCGAAACCGGCTCGGCGACCCGACCTGCATGTCCGACGACACCCTCCTCGAAACCCGCGCGCTGACCAAGGAGTTCAAGGGTTTCGTCGCCGTCAGCGAGGTCGACCTGAAGGTGCGTCGCGGCACGATCCATGCCCTGATCGGCCCCAACGGCGCCGGCAAGACGACCTGCTTCAACCTGCTGACCAAGTTCCTCGCGCCCACCCGCGGGCAGATCCTGTTCGAGGGCCACGACATCACGGCCGAGACGCCGGCGCACATCGCGCGGCGCGGCATCATCCGCTCGTTCCAGATCTCCTCGGTGTTCCCGCACCTCACCGTGCTCGAGAACGTGCGCGTGGCGCTGCAGCGCACGCTGCGCACCTCGTTCCACTTCTGGCGCGCCGAGCGCAGCCTGGACGGCCTGAACGCGCGCGCGCTGGCGCTGCTGCACGAGGTCGACCTCGAGCCCTACGCCGGCGTCACCGCGGTCGAGCTGAGCTACGGCCGCAAGCGGGCGCTGGAGATCGCCACCACGCTGGCGATGAACCCCAAGCTGATGCTGCTGGACGAGCCCACGCAGGGCATGGGCCTGGAAGACGTGGATCGCACCCGCACCCTCATCAAGAAGGTGGCGGCCGATCGCACGGTGCTGATGGTCGAGCACAACATGAGCGTGGTCTCGAGCATCGCCGACACCATCACCGTGCTGCAGCGCGGCGCCACGCTGGCCGAGGGCCCGTACGAGGTGGTCAGCCGCAACCCGGCGGTGATCGAGGCCTACATGGGCACGGCGCAGGTCGCGCTTCAAGGGCCCCACTGACATGGCCCGCTTCCTCGAGGTTGCCGACCTGCAGGGCTGGTACGGCGAGTCGCATGTGCTGCACGGCATGAACTTCCACGTCGACGAGGGCGAGGTGGTCACGCTGCTGGGGCGCAACGGCGCCGGGCGCACGAGCACGATGCGGGCGATCATGGGCCTGATCGGCAGCCGCAAGGGCAGCATCCGCGTCCAGGGACGCGAGACGATCGGGCTGGCCACGCACCGCATCGCCCGCCTGGGCCTGGGCTACTGCCCCGAAGAGCGCGGCATCTTCGCCAGCCTCTCGGCCGAGGAGAACCTGCTGCTGCCGCCGGTGCTGGCCCCGGGCGGCATGAGCGTGGAGCAGATCTACGCGATGTTCCCCAACCTGCGCGAGCGCGCGGCCAGCCCCGGCACCCGGCTGTCGGGCGGCGAGCAGCAGATGCTGGCGGTGGCGCGCATCCTGCGCACCGGCGCGCGGCTGCTGCTGCTGGACGAGATCTCCGAGGGCCTGGCGCCGGTGATCGTGCAGAAGCTGGCCGAGATGGTCACCGCGCTGCGCGGCCAGGGCTACACGATCCTGATGGTCGAGCAGAACTTCCGCTTCGCCGCGCCGCTGGCCGACCGCTTCCTGGTGGTCGAGCACGGCCAGGTGATCCAGCAGTTCACGCAGGCCGAGCTGCCCTCGCGCATGGACAAGCTGCACGAATACCTGGGCGTCTGAACGCCCGCCCCCGCCTTCCACACCCCCCGACCCACTCCAGGAGACTCCGCATGAAACGCAACAAGATCGCCGCCGCCTGCACGCTCGCGCTCGCGGCCCTCTTCGCCGGCACGGCCGCGCACGCCGCAGGCAACGAGGTCGTCATCGGCGACATCGACGACCTCTCCGGCGTCTACGCCGACGTCATCGGCCAGGGCGGCATCGAGGCCGCCAAGATGGCCATCGCCGATTTCGGCGGCACCGTGCTGGGCAAGAAGATCGTCCTGCTCACCTCCGACCACCAGAACAAGCCCGACCTGGGCGCCTCCAAGTTCCGCGAATGGGCCGACCAGGACGGCGTGAACATGGTGCTGGGCGGCTCCAACACCGGGGTCTCGATCGCGATGGCCAAGGTGGCGATGGCCAAGAAGGTGCCCTTCATCGCCATCGGCGCCGCCGGCGCCTCGCTGACGAACCAGGACTGCACGCCCTACACCGTGCATTACGCCTACGACACCACGGCGCTGGCCAACGGCACGGCCACCACCCTGGTCAAGGAGGGCGGCAAGACCTGGTACTTCCTGACCGCCGACTACGCCTTCGGCACCCAGCTGCGCGACGCCGCGACCAAGGTCGTCGTGGCCCACGGCGGCAAGTCGCTGGGCGAGGTGCGGGTGCCGCTGGGCGCCTCGGACTTCTCTTCGTTCCTGCTGCAGGCCCAGGGCTCGGGCGCGCAGGTGCTGGGCCTGGCCAACGCCGGCGCCGACTTCACCAACTCGCTGAAGGCGGCGCAGGAATTCGGCATCACCAAGACCATGAAGCCGGCCGCGCTGCTGGCCTTCATCAGCGACATCCACGGCCTGGGCCTGAAGACGGCGCAGGGCCTGGTGCTGACCACCGGCTGGTACTGGGACCTCAACCCCGAGACCCGGGCCTGGGCCAAGCGCTACTTCGACATCATGAAGAAGGAGCCGACCATGAACCAGGCCGCGTACTACTCGGCCACCATGAACTACCTCAAGGCGGTCAAGGCCGTCGGCTCGACCGATGCCGACAAGGTGATGGCCGAGATGAAGAAGATGAAGATCGACGACTTCTTCGTCAAGGGCGGCTATATCCGCGCCGACGGCGTGATGATCCACCCGATGTACGTGATGCAGGTCAAGACGCCGGCCGAGTCCAAGTACCCCTGGGACTACTACAGGGTGCTGAAGGTGATGCCGGGCGAAGAGGCCTTCGGCCCCATCACCGGCCTGTGCTCATTCGCCAAGAAGTGAGTTGAGGCCCGCAGGCGCCGCGCCGGCGCCTGCGGCGCCCGCCCACCCCGTGCCCGCCCACCCATGACCGAAGTCTTCGGCTACCCGCTGCCGGTGATCCTGGGCCAGCTCATGCTGGGCCTGGTCAACGGCTCCTTCTACGCCATGCTCAGCCTCGGGCTGGCAGTGATCTTCGGCCTGCTGGGCGTGGTCAACTTCGCGCACGGCGCGTTCTACATGCTGGGCGCCTACGCGGCCTACCTGGGGCTGAACCTGCTGGGCGTGAACTACTGGTTCGCGCTCGTGCTCTCGCCGCTGCTGATCGGGGCCCTGGGCATCGTGCTCGAGCGGCTGCTGCTGCGCCACCTGTACCAGCTCGACCCGCTGTACGGCCTGCTGCTGACCTTCGGCCTGGCGCTGATGGCCGAGGGGGTGATGCACAACTACTTCGGCTCCTCGGGCGATTCCTACCCCGTGCCGCGCGCCCTGGGCGGCGTGTTCAACCTGGGCTTCATGATCCTGCCGATCTACCGCGCCTGGGTCATCGTGGCCTCGCTCGCGGTGTGCTTCTCGACCTGGTTCCTGATCGAGCGCACGCGGCTGGGCTCGACCCTGCGCGCGGCCACCGAGAACCCGCGCCTGGTGCAGGCCTTCGGCACCAACGTGCCGCTGATCGTGATGGCCACCTACGGCGCCGGCGTGGGCCTGGCGGCGCTGGCCGGCGTGCTGGCCGCACCGGTGATCCAGGTCTCGCCGATGATGGGCAACTCGCTGGTCATCGTCGTCTTCGCGGTGGTCGTGATCGGCGGCATGGGCTCGATCTTCGGCGCCATCGTCAGCGGCCTGGTGCTGGGCATGGTCGAGGGCCTGACCAAGGTGGTCTACCCCGAGGCCTCCAGCGTGGTCGTCTTCCTCATCATGGCCGTGGTGCTGATCTGGCGCCCGGCCGGCCTGTTCGGGCGGACCTGATGCGCACCCCCTCGGCCGGCACCGCCGCCTTGCTCGTGCTGCTGGCCCTGGCGCTGGCCGTGCCGGCGCTGGGCATCTACCCCGTGCTCGCGATGCAGCTGCTGTGCTTCGCGATGTTCGCCTGCGCCTTCAACCTGCTGCTGGGCTATGCCGGCATGCTCTCGTTCGGCCACGCGGCCTTCTTCGGCGTGGCCGCCTACATCACCGGCTGGGTCGTCACCGGCCTGGGCTGGGACACGGTGCCCGCGATCGGGGCCGGGGTGGCGGTGGCGGCCCTCATGGGCCTGGTGATCGGGGCCATCGCGATCCGGCGCCAGGGCATCTACTTCGCGATGACCACGCTGGCCCTGGCCCAGCTGACCTACTTCGTCTGCCTGCAGGCGCCGTTCACCGGCGGCGAGAACGGCATCCAGGGCGTGCACCGCGGTTCGCTGTTCGGCCTGGTCTCGCTGCGCTCGGACGACACGATGTACTACTTCGTGCTGGCGGTCTTCGTGGCCGTGTTCCTGTTCATCCGCCGCATCGTGCACTCGCCCTACGGCCAGGTGCTCAAGGCGATCCGCGAGAACGAGCCGCGCGCCGTCTCGCTGGGCTACGAGGTCAACCGCTACAAGCTGCTGGCCTTCGTGCTGTCGGCCGCCATCGCCGGCCTGGCCGGCTCGCTGAAGTCGCTGACCCTGGGCCTGGCGAGCCTGACCGACGTCATGCAGGGCACCTCGGGCGAGGTCATCCTGATGACGCTGCTGGGCGGCACCGGCACCTTCTTCGGCCCGGTGCT
>JAGWMW010000274.1 GCA_028871575.1 Burkholderiales bacterium
CGCCGGCCCCGGCGGTGCCGATGCCGGCGGCGTGATGCCGCAATCGCGGGTGGCGGGCGTTGCGCTGGGCGGCTCGGCGGGCGGGGCGGGCGGCAGCGGCACCGGCCCCGCCGGCGCGGCGAAGGTCGTCTACTTCGACTACGACAGCTTCGCCATCAAGAGCGAGTACCAGGGCCTGCTCGAGGCCGAGGCCAAGGCGCTGGCGGCGCGGCCCGCGGGCCGGCTGGTGATCGAGGGCCACACCGACGAGCGCGGCGGCAGCGAATACAACCTGGCCCTGGGCCAGAAGCGGGCCGAGGCCGTGCTGCGCGTGCTCGTGCTGCTGGGCGCGCCGGCCCAGCGCATGGAGGCGGTGAGCTTCGGCAAGGAGCGCCCGGCCGTCGACGGGCACGACGAGGCCGCCTGGGCCAAGAACCGGCGTGCCGAACTGAAGGACGAATGAGATGACATTGCCCCGCAAGCGGATCGCGGCCTGGCCCGCGCTGGCCCTCGGGCTGTGGCTCGCGCTGGCCGCCGGCCCGGCCCGCGCCGGACTGTTCGACGACGACGAGGCCCGCAAGGCCATCGTCGACCTGCGCAACCGCGTCACCGCGCTGGAGAACCAGAACAAGGCCCAGGCCGACGCCGCCGCCGCCAGCGCCGAGCAGCTCAGCGCCCTGCGGCGCAGCGTGCTCGACCTGAGCAACCAGCTCGAAGACCTGCGCAGCCAGCTCGCCACGCTGCGCGGCGACAAGGAGCAGCTGGCGCGCGACCTCTCCGACCTGCAGCGCAAGCAGCAGGACACCACCCAGGCCTTCGACGACCGGCTGCGCAAGCTCGAGCCCACCAAGGTCAGCGTCGACGGCCGCGACTTCACCGTCAGCCCCGACGAGAAGCGCGCCTACGACGACGCGATCGCGGCCATCCGCGGTGGCGACTTCGACAAGTCGGCCAGCCTGCTGACCGCCTTCCAGGCCGCCTACCCCGCCAGCGGCTACGCCGACTCGGTGCGCTTCTGGCTCGGCAACGCGCTGTACGGCAAGCGCGACTACAAAGGCGCCATCGCCGCGTTCCGCGCCTACGTGGCCGCGGCACCCGACAGCCCGCACGCGCCCGACGCCCTGCTGGCCATGGCAAACAGCCAGGCCGAGATGAAGGACACCAAGGCCGCCCGGCGCACGCTGGCCGAGCTGCTGAAGACCTACCCCCAGTCCGACGCGGCACGGGCGGCCAAGGAAAGGCTGGGCTCGCTGCGCTGAGCGCAGCGGCCGGCGCGCGGTGCCGAGGGCTCGCGCCTTGCCGGACGCCGATCTCGAACGCCGCTTCGGCGGCCTGCGCCGGCTCTACGGCGACGCCGCCTACGGCCGACTGCGCGCCGCGAGCGCGGCCGTGATCGGACTGGGCGGCGTCGGCGCCTGGGCCGCCGAGGCCCTGGCGCGCAGCGGCCTGGCCCGGCTGGTGCTGATCGACCTGGACCACATCGCCGAGTCCAACATCAACCGCCAGGTGCAGGCGCTGGGCCGCACGCTGGGCCAGCACAAGGGGCTCGCGCTGCAGGAGCGCATCGCCGACATCCACCCCGGTTGCGAAGTGCAGGTGGTCGACGCCTTCGTCGATGCCGGCAACTGGCCGGCGCTGCTGCCGGCGCCGGTGGACGCGGTGATCGACGCCTGCGACCAGGTGCGCGCCAAGGCCGCCGTCGCCGCCTGGGCCCTGCGCGAGGCGCAGCCCCTGGTCTGCGTGGGTGCGGCCGGCGGCCGCCGCCGGGCGCAGGACGTCGAAGTGGCCGACCTGGCGGAGGCCAGCCACGACCCGCTGCTGGCCAGCCTGCGGCAGCGCCTGCGGCGCGACGCCGTGGCGCCGCGCCAGGGCCGCATCGGGCTGCGCTGCGTGTTCTCGCGCGAGGCCGTGGCCGCGCCTGGGGGGCCGGGCGCGGTCGACCGCGGCCTGAACTGCCACGGCTACGGCTCGAGCGTGATGGTCACCGCCAGCTTCGGGATGGTGGCCGCGGGGGAGGCCCTGGCCCTGGCGCTCGGCCCGGCCGCCCGCGATTGAGGCGTCACGTTCGGGTTATACTGTGAGGCTCTGCGGACGGGTCGTTAGCTCAGTCGGTAGAGCAGCGGACTTTTAATCCGTTGGTCGCGTGTTCGAGTCACGCACGACCCACCACGCGAAACGCCGGATCCCCGGGGCTCTTAGCTCAGTTGGTAGAGCAGCGGACTCTTAATCCGTTGGTCGACAGTTCGAATCTGTCAGGGCCCACCAACAAAATCAACGGCTTAGGCGATGCGCCTAGGCCGTTGGTGTTTGTGGCGTAGCCGCATCGTACCCACCGAACGCATCCAGCCTGGCCGCCGCCCCCTGCAGCGCCTCGGGCGCCACGTGGGCGTAGCGCTCGACCATCGCCCCGGTCTTCCAGCCCCCGAGCCTCTGCAGCTCGTAGGTCGGTGTCCCGGCCTGGCGGTGCCAAGTCGCGAAGGTGTGCCGCAGGTCGTGCCACTTGAAGTCCTCGATCCCGGCCCGCTTGAGCGCCGCCGTCCACGCCTTGGTGTTGACTTGGCTGACTGGCTCACCTCGGAAGGTGAACACCCGCGAGGGGTGCTTGCCGATCTGCTTCCGTAGCACCGAGAGCGCCATCTCGTTCAAGGGCACCGAGTGCGGCTTGCCGTTCTTGTGCCGCGCGCCGGGTATCCAGGCATGACGCCGGCCGAGGTCGACGTACTGCCACTCCAAACCCTTCACGTTGGCCTGCCGCAGCCCGGTGGCCACCGCGAACACCGCCATGTCGGCCAG
>JAGWMW010000275.1 GCA_028871575.1 Burkholderiales bacterium
GGCGGCGCAGCGGGCGTGGGCGGCTTGATCGTGAGGGCCGCGCGCAGCTCGGCCATCGGCAGGTTCATCGACTGCAGGGTCGACAGCGTCATGCGCTGCACCTCCAGCGCCTGGATCGTGGCGGCCAGCAGCTTGGCGTTCTGCTCGAGCCAGAACTGCACCGTGCGCAGCTCCTGGATGCGCTTGTCGAGCTCGGCCGGCTCCAGCGTGGGCGCGATCCACTGGCCCATGCCGGGCAGCGCGGCGCCGGCGTTCTTCATCAGCCCTTGCAGGAAGTCGAAGCCCGGCACCAGCCGGGTCAGGTCGGTCGGGCCAGCCATCGTCGTCGTCTCCTCTTGCCAGGCGCGGCCATTGTGCGCGCCATCGCTCAGCCCGGCGCGGGCGCGGGCGCGGGCGCGGGGGTGGGCGTGGCCGGGCCGGGCCGGGCCGGGCATTCTCATCCGCGCCGGTCCGCGCCGGCGGACCGGGAGCCGCCGCGCTCAAGGCCCGAAGCGTACGCGCTCGACGCGGAAGCCGCGCTCGCGCAGCAGCCGCGTCAGGGCCTGCGGCCCGGTCATGTGCAGCGCGCCGACGGCGGCGAACACGCGCAGCCCGCGCGCGTGCAGCGCGGCGATGCCGTCGGCCAGCGCCGGGTTGCGCGCGTCGTTGAGGTGGCGCATGAAGTCGCGCTCGTCGGCGCCGTCGCTGCACTCGCACCAGCGGTCGTAATGCTCCAGCGTCTGCAGGTCGCCCGCCTCCCAGGCCCGGGCCAGGTGCGCCAGCACGCGGCGGCCGCTGCCGTCCTCGAGCTGGGACAGGGTCTGCTCGAGCAGGGCGCGCGCCTGGGCCGGGTCGGACGGCACGAGGGCGTCGCGCTGCTGCGCCGGCGTCTCCAGCGCCACCACGGTGTGGCCCAGCGCGCGCATGCGCTGCCGCAGCAGCTGCTCCATCGCATCGTTGGCGTCCATGCCCAGCCAGCGCGCGTCCAGCACCGTCAGCGTGGTGGCCTGCAGCACGGGGTGCAGCGCGGCCAGGGCCTCGGGCGCGACGCAGGCCTGCCGGTAGGCCAGCGCCAGCCGGGCCTGCAGCGCCGGCGGCAGCGTCGGCGCCGGCCCGGTGTCGGCCAGGGCCGCGGCCAGCGCGGGGTCGTCGGGGTCGATCTCCAGCGCCAGCACGTCGCTGGCCCGCATCGCGGCCTGCAGCTTCGGTCCGAAGCCGCGCCAGGCCGGCTTGCCCACGTGCAGGGTGCCGAAGAGCCAGCTGGTGTGGCCGTCGCGCGTGAGGCGCCAGAGCAGGCCGCGGTCGCGCGCCACGGCCGGCGCCGGCGCGACCTGGGGCGGGCACACGGCCGTCGCGGCCGCGGCCAGCCCCAGCAGCAGCAGCGCGGCGGCCATCCGCACCGCGAGGCGCCGCAGGCTGCGCAGGGGCCGCCACCGCATGGCGCTGCCAGGCCTGAGCGGGCCGGTCCGCTCAGGCCGCCAGCGCCACCACGCGCTGGTCGATGGCGCCGAAGACGCTGGCGCCGTCGCGCCCCAGCACCTCGATGCGCACGGCGTCGCCGAACTGCAGGTAGGGCGTGCGCGCGGCACCGGCTTCGATCATCTCGATGGCGCGCTGCTCGGCGATGCAGCTCACGCCGTGGCTCCAGTCCTTGTTGCTCACGGTGCCGCTGCCCACGATGCTGCCGGCGCGCAGGCGGCGCGTCTTGGCCACGTGGGCGATGAGCTGGCCGAAGTGGAAACTCATCTCGGGGCCGGCCTCGGTCAGGCCCAGGCGATGGCCGTTGCAGCGGCTCTCGACGCTCAGGTGCAGGCGGCCGCCGGCCCAGGCCGGGCCGAGCTCGTCGGGCGTCACCGCCACCGGGCCGAAGGCGGTGGCGGGCTTGCCCTGCACGAAGCCGAAGCCCTTGGCCAGCTCGGCCGGGATCAGCTCGCGCAGGCTCCAGTCGTTGACCAGCATCAGCAGCCGCACGCTGTCCAGCGCGCTGTCGGGGCCGGTGCCCATGGCCACGTCGCCGGTGACGACGGCGATCTCGGACTCGAAGTCGATGCCCCAGTCGGTGCTGCCGAACGGGGCGTCGTCGCAGGGGCCGAGGAAGTCGTCGCTGCCGCCTTGATACATCAGCGGATCGTCGTAGAAGCTGGCCGGCATCTCGGCGCCGCGGGCGCGCCGCACGAGCTCGACATGGTTGAGGTAGGCCGAGCCGTCGGCCCACTGGAAGGCCCGCGGCAGCGGCGCCATGCAGCCGCGCGGGTCGAAGGCGAAGGCCCGGCGGGCCCGGCCCGCCGCCAGCGCCGCCGCCAGGTCCTCGAGCTGCGGGGCGACGAAGTTCCAGTCGTCCAGCGCCTGCTGCAGGGTGCCGGCGATGCCGGTGGCGAAATGGGCTTGGGCGAGGTCGCGCGAGACGACGGCCAGCTGGCCGTCGCGCGAGCCGTCCTTCAGGGTGGCCAGCTTCATGGGGATGCGGGGTGGGTCGGGGCGAGGCTATTGTGCGGCGCCGCCCGCGCCGGCCGACCCTGCGCCCTGCGTCCGCCCGCACCTGCCGACCTGCCCTCCTGCTCGATGCCGATCTCCAGCCCGCCCGTGTCCCGGCGTCGCGCCGCTGCCGGCGTGCTCGCCGCCGTGCTCGCGGCCCATGGCTGGCTGCTCTCGGCGCTGCCTCGCAAGCCCGCGCCCGTGCCGGGGCCGGGGCGAGACGCGGGCCCGGTGCTGCACGTGCGGGCGCTGGCGCCGCCCGCGGCGGCCCCTGCGCCGTTGGCGGCATTGCCGCGGTGGCCGGTCCCGGCGCACC
>JAGWMW010000276.1 GCA_028871575.1 Burkholderiales bacterium
CCCAAAGGCGTTCGATCTAGGCGCAAAGCACAGCCATAGCTTGGGCTATGGCGAGCATTTGCAACGACGAGCGGGCGGCTTTGGGCGTGGTGAGCGGGCATGTTCGAAAGGCGCTCAGCCTCTCAGGCCGGGCCGACGATCGAGGCCGTGGCCATCAGCTCCTGGAACAAGGCCAGCGAGACCTGGCCCGAGACCGCGAAGGGGTCGAGCATCGCCCGCTCGGAATACTTCAGCAGCAGCGCCGGGTTCAGCCGCGCCATGTTCACCTGGCCCATCGACCAGCCGGCGAAGCGGCGCTCGCCGATCTCCTCGTAGCTCAGCAGCGTGACCTCGGTGTGGCGCGGGTCGGCGACGATCCGGTTGTAGAGCGCGTTCACCGCCGCGCGCCCGCCTTCCAGCGCCTGCAGGAAGATGCCCTGGCTGAAGCAGAGCACGCCGGTCACGCCCTGGGCCGGGTTGTTGGCCTTGCTCTTGCGCAGGATGGCGACCAGGGCCTCCTGGTCGACGGCGGGCAGCGCGCGGCTGGCGTACATGAGTCTGACGAGCATGGGAGTCGGTCCTTCAGCCCTGCTTGCGCGAGAGCAGCGAGAGGAATTCGCGGCGCAGGTTGGCGTCCTTGAGGAAGGCGCCGCGCATGACGCTGTTGGTCATCGCGCTGTCCGTGTCCTTGACGCCGCGCCAGTGCATGCAGAAGTGGTCGGCCTCCATCACGATGGCCAGGCCGTCGGGGCGCACGCGCTCCTGCAGCTCGTTGGCCAGCATCGTCACCGCCTCTTCCTGGATCTGCGGCCGGCTCATGATCCAGTCGGCGATGCGGGCGTACTTGCTCAGGCCGATCAGGTTGCTGTGCTCGTTGGGCAGGATGCCGATCCACACCTTGCCGAAGATCGGGCACATGTGGTGGCTGCAGGCGCTGCGCACGGTGACGGGGCCCACGATCATGAGCTCGTTCAGGCGCTCGACGTTGGGGAACTCGGTCACCGCCGGCATCGGCACGAAGCGGCCGCGGAACACCTCGTCGATGTACATCTTGGCCACCCGGCGCGCCGTCTCGTGGGTGTTGTGGTCGCTCTCGGTGTCGATCACCAGGGCCTGCAGCACGGCCTGCATGCGGGCCTCGACCTCGGCCTTGAGCTCCTCGAGCTCGCCGGGCTGCACGTAGGCCGAGATGTTGTCGTTGGCGTGGTAGCGGCGCTCGGCCGCCACCAGCCGGTGGCGGATGCGTTCGCTGGCGGGCGGGCGCGCCGGCTCGGCTTCGCCGGGCGTTCGGTCTTCGGCGGGCGGTCGGGCGGCAGGGGGCATGCGGCGGGAGGTGCCGGCGACGGGCACGGGTACGGCGGGGCCCGCATTGTGCGCCGCGGCCCGCGGCCGCGTCACCGCCGGGGTCGGGTGGCGGGGCCGGGGCCGTGCGGCGGCTGGCTCAGCGGCGGGGCGGCGGCTCGGCGGCGAAGACCGAGAAGTGCTGCAGGAAGGCCGGCGCCAGGCGGTGCAGCTCGCGCCAGTGGGCCTCGGCCAGGCGGCGCAGCAGCTGCCGCCCGTGGGCCGTGATCTCGATGACGACGCTGCGCCGGTCGGCCTCGGAAGGGTGGCGCTCGGCCAGGCCGAAGCCCTCCATCCGGTCGACCAGGCCGACCGCGCTGTTGTGCTTGATGTGCAGTTGCTGCGCCAGCACCGAGACCGTGACCGGGCTCTGGCGCCCGGCCGCGGCCAGGGCCAGCAGGGCCTGGTAGTGCTGGGCCGTCAGGCCCTGGCCGGCGCAGAGCTGCTCGCTGGCATGGTGGAACTGCCGCAGGTCGCTGCGGAAGGCGGCCAGCAGCCGCAGTCGCTCTTCGTTCATGCGATGGGTCTCCCACCCGGGCAGCGCCCGCCGGCCGTCCGGAACTCGGTGTTTGTACGCAGCCCGGCCACGTTGACATTGTATCGGCGAGCGATGTAAATTCAATCGCTAACTGACGATATCCGGACACTAGCGCGGTGGTTGCCGCCGCCTTCGGGCGGGCCCGCCCGAGACGCCTGGCCGTGGCGGCAGGTCGCCGCCCCACCCTTGCGAAGGAGACGACGATGAACCCCCGAGACGCCCTGGGCGCCGACGCCCGCCGTGACTTCCTCAAGACCAGCGTGGGCGTGGCCGCGGCCACGCTGCTGCCGGGCGTCAGCACGCTGGCCTTTGCCGCCGACAGCTATCCGCCGCTGGCCAACTACCCCGCCGGCGTGGCCGGCGACACCGTCTTCATCGGCCTGACGGTCGACCTCACCGGCCCCTACTCGGCCGAGGGCGCCGACGAGCAGCGCGGCTACGAGCTGGCCATCGAGCAGCTCAACAGCGGCGACGCACGGGTGCGCAAGATCTCGCCGCTGACCAAGAAAGGCGTGCTGGGCAAGAAGGTGGTGGCCGGCGTCGCCGACGCCGAGACCAAGCCCAACACGGCGGTGCAGGCGGCCACGCGCTTCATCCACGAGAACAAGGCCATGATGATCAGCGGCAGCGTCAGCAGCGCCGTGGCCATCGCACTGCAGAAGGTCTGCGACCGCGAGAAGACGCTGTACCTGGCGGCCATCAGCGGCTCCAACGAGACCACCGGCGTCGACTGCCAGCGCTACGGCTTCCGCCTGTGCCACTACGGCTACCAGGCCTCCAAGGCCTTCGCGCCCTTCCTGGCCAAGACCCTGGGCAAGAACAAGAAGGCCGTGTACATGGTGCCCGACTACACCTACGGCCACACCGTGCACGACTCGATGAAGGAGTTCACGATGAAGGAGG
>JAGWMW010000066.1 GCA_028871575.1 Burkholderiales bacterium
GCCAGCGCTGCAGCCAGTCCAGCGCCGCGCCGGCGTCGGCTTCGGAGGCGGCCTGCAGCACCAGGGCCGTGGTCTGCGGCCCGCAGGCCAGCCGCCAGGCGGCCTCGGGCGACGGTGGGCTGCACCAGGCCGCGGGCCCGGCCCGCCGCGGGGCCGCGCGGCGCGGGCCGGCGTCGAACACCACCAGCAGCACGGCCGCGCGCCAGGGCACGAGGCTCGGCGCCTGACGCAGCCCCGGCCACAGCGCGCCGGCATGCCGCAGCCCGCGCGCCAGCGCCAGGCCCAGGATCGGGGGCAGGTGCAGCAGCAGCGACATGGCGGGGGTCGGCATCGGGGCGAAGGCGATGCGACAGCGTCGGCCAACCGCGTGACAGCCGCGTGACCGCGGCGTGACGCAGGGGCTGCCCCGGGGTGGCCGGCGAGTCGGCGTCGCCGACCTTGACCTCATTTGTTATTTCCAGCATGATGGAATGATGAAAGAGCAAATGGCGGTGGCGGCGCTGGCCGCGCTGGCCCAGGCCCAGCGCCTGCGGGTGTTCCGGGCCCTCGTCGGCGCCGCGCCTGCCGGCCTGACGCCGGGTGCGCTGGCGGCCACGCTGGGCCTGCCGGCATCCACGCTGTCGTTCCACCTCAAGGTGCTGGTGCAGGCCGGCCTGGCCACGCAGGAGCGCGACAGCCGCCACCTCATCTACCGCCCGGCCCTCGCGCAGATGAACGCGCTGATGGGCTACCTGGGCGACCACTGCTGCCAGGCGGCCGATGCCGCGGCCGCCGCGGCCTGCTGCCCGCCCCGCGGCGGCGCGAGGGCCGTGCCCCGGGCCGCCGCCCGCACGACCCGCTGAACCTCCCCAGCCCTCAGGAGCCCACCATGAAGCGATTCCACGTCCACCTGCATGTCGACGACCTCACCGCCAGCATCGGCTTCTACGCCCGGCTGTTCGCCGCCGAGCCCGCGCGCACCGAGAGCGACTACGCGAAGTGGATGCTCGACGACCCGCCGCTGAACTTCGCGATCTCCACCCGCGGCGGCGCCAGCGGCATCGACCATCTCGGCTTCCAGGCCGACAGCGCGGAGGATCTGGCCGCGCTGAGGGCCCGCGCCGACGCCGCCGACCTCGCCCTGCAGGACGAAGGCCAGACCACCTGCTGCTACGCCCGCAGCGAGAAGCACTGGGTCACCGACCCGCAGGGCGTGGCCTGGGAGCATTTCCGCACGCTGGGCAACATCCCGGTGTTCCACGAGGCCCCGGCCCCGGCCCCGGCCGTGCCCGGCCGGCCCGTGCCCATCGAGGTGCGCGCCGCCAAGTCATGCTGCTGAGCGCCCCCAGGGCCGGGCTGCGCCCGGCCCGCCCCCTGCGGGGGTTCAAGCAAAGTGGCAGAGCCACGTTTGCTTGAGTGCGGCAGCCCGCGCCCGGCATATTCGATGACCACCCACGTCCTGTTCCTGTGCACCCACAACTCGGCGCGCAGCGTGCTGGCCGAGGCGATGCTGAACCACTGGGCTGGCCGGCTCGGCTTGGACGTGCAGGCGCACAGCGCCGGCAGTGCGCCCAGCGGTCGCGTCCACCCTTGCGCGCTCGAGGTGCTGGGCCAGGCCGGCATCGACACGGCGGCCTTGAACAGCAAGCGCTGGGACGGGTTCGCCGCGGACGGCGCGCCGCCGCTGTCGGCCGTCGTCACGGTGTGCGACCGCGCGGCGGCCGAGTCCTGCCCGGTCTTCTTCGGCGGCCCCGCAGGCCAGCCGGCCAAGGGGCACTGGGGCTACCCCGACCCGTCCCTGGCCGAGGGCGGCGAGGCCGGCCGGCGCCGCGCCTTCGAGCTCACGCGGCAGGCCCTGGGCTACCGGGTGCTGCAACTGCTGGCGCTGCCGCTGCAGCGCCTGGACCGCGCCGGCCTGCAGGCCGCGCTGGACGCGATCGGCAGAACCTAGAGCGACACCTCCGATGCCACCTCCTTCCGCCCAACCCGCCGCCGCCCGCGCGCCGCTGAACCTTTTCGAGCGCTGGCTCACGCTGTGGGTGGCGCTGTGCATCGTCGCCGGCGTCGCGTTGGGGCAGTGGCTGCCGGGGCCGCTGCAGGCCATCGGCCGGATGTCGGTCGCCCAGGTCAACCTGCCGCTCGGGGGGCTGGTCTGGGTGATGATCGTGCCGATGCTGCTGAAGGTGGACTTCGGCTCGCTGGCGCAGGTGGGGCGGCACTGGCGCGGCATCGGCATCACCCTGTTCGTGAACTGGGCCGTCAAGCCGTTCTCGATGGCACTGCTGGGCTGGGTCTTCATCCGCCACGTCTTTGCGCCCTGGCTGCCGGCGGCGCAGCTGGACGGCTACCTCGCGGGCCTGATCCTGCTGGCCGCCGCGCCCTGCACGGCCATGGTCTTCGTCTGGAGCCGCCTCACCGACGGCGACCCGCTGTTCACGCTGTCGCAGGTGGCGCTGAACGACACGATCATGGTGTTCGCCTTCGCCCCCATCGTCGCGCTGCTGCTCGGGCTGTCGTCCCTGGTCGTGCCCTGGGCGACGCTGCTCGCCTCGGTCTTGCTGTACATCGTGATCCCGGTCGTGGCGGCCCAGCTCGCGCGCCGCGCCCTGCTCGCGCGCGGGCCGGCGGCGCTGGAGGCGGTGCTGGCCCGGCTCGGCCCCTGGTCCACCGCCACGCTGCTGGCCACGCTGGTGCTGCTGTTCGGCTTCCAGGGCCAGGCCCTGGTCGCGCAGCCGCTGGTGATCGCCATGCTCGCGGTGCCGATCCTGGTGCAGGTGCTGTTCAACGCGGGCCTGGCCTATGGCCTGAACCGGCTGGCCGGTGAATCGCACGGCGTGGCGGGCCCGTCGGCGATGATCGGCGCCAGCAACTTCTTCGAGCTGGCGGTGGCCACGGCGATCGCGCTGTACGGCTTCGAGTCGGGCGCCGCGCTGGCGGCCGTGGTGGGCGTGCTGATCGAGGTGCCGGTGATGTTGGGCGTGGTGCGGGTCGTCCACCGCAGCCGGGGCTGGTACGAGGCCGGCACCCGGGTTGCGCCGCGCACCTGAGCGCCGCCCCGGCCGGCTCGATGGCGGCACGGCTCAGCCTTGCAGGGCGCCGATCAACGGGCACGCCACGCGCCCCCGGGCGCTGGCGCAGCGGGCCACCAGCGCCGCCAGCGCGGCTTCGATGCGCTGCAGGTCGGCCAGCCGCTGGCGCACGTCGTGCAACCGCTGCGTGGCGATGGCGCGGGCCTGGCCGCAGCCGGTGCCGTCTTCGAGCTGCAGCAGCTGCGCCACCTCGTCCAGGCTGAAGCCGACGCGCTGTGCCGACTTGACGAAGCGCACCCGGGCGGCATCGCCGGGCCCGTAGCGCCGCACGCCGCCGGGCGGCCGCGCCGGCTCGGCCAGCAGGCCCCGGCGCTGGTAGAAGCGGACGGTCTCGACGTTGACGCCGACTTCGGCGGCCAGCGCCCCGATGGTGAGCGTCTGGGGGGTTGCGGGCATGGGCTTGACTCCGTACTCAAGTACGGAAGTATCGTGCCGGCATGGCTTCCCCGACGCCGGCATCCTCCCCCGCCCCCGAACGCCCCGATGCGCGCGGCCCGCTGCTGACCGGAGCGCTGGCCGCGCTGCTGGCCTCCACCTGCTGCCTGGGCCCGCTGCTGCTGCTGGGCCTGGGTGTCTCGGGCGCCTGGATCGGCGACTTGACGGTGCTCGAACCCTGGCGCCCGCTGTTCATCGCGTGGGCGCTGGCGGCCCTGGTCCTGGCCGCCCGGCGCCTCTGGCGCCGGGCGCCGGCCTGCGGCGCGGGCGCGATGTGCGCGCTGCCGCATCGGCGCCGGCGCTACAAGCTGATGTTCGGCGCCGTCGTGCTGCTGGTGGGAGTGGCGCTGGCCTTTCCCTGGCTTGCGCCGCTGTTCTATTGAAAGGTCGAGAGGATGAACAAGATTCTGCCGCTGGCCCTGTGCACGCTGCTGGCGGCGCCGGCCTGGAGTGTGCCGCGCACCGTCACCCTGTCGCTGCCGACGATGGACTGCCCGGTGTGCCCCATCACCGTGAAAAAGGCGCTGGAAAGGGTGCCCGGGGTCAGCCGCAGCGAGGTGGATCTCGGCAAGCGGCAGGCCGTCGTCCAGTTCGACGACGCGAAGACCACGGCGCAGGCGCTGACGCACGCCACCACCGACGCCGGCTACCCGTCGACCGTGGTGCAGGCCCGGTGAGTGCGCCGGCACTGGCGTCGACGCTGACCTGCCCGCAGTGCGGCCACGCCAAGGCCGAACGCATGCCCACCGATGCCTGCCAGTGGTTCTACGAGTGCGGGCAATGCCACGCGCTGCTCAGGCCGCGGCCGGGCGACTGCTGCGTCTACTGCTCTTACGGCAGCGTGCCTTGCCCGCCGGTGCAGCAGCAGCGGCTCGACGAGCGTGCGGGCCGCTGCTGCGGCTGAAGCCGGCCGCCGGCCCCTCAGCCCAGCTCGAACAGGGCCCCGTCGGCCCGCTCCAGCGCCCGCACGTACTCGCCGGTGAAGCCCGGCCACAGGGCGACGATGCGGCCGTCGTCGCCCTGGCGGTACCAACTGCGGCAGCCGGCCCAGACCGAGCCTGCCAGCCGCGCCTGCAGGGCCTGGTTGTGCTCGCGCATCGCGGCGTCTCGCACCTCGATCCAGCGCCGGCCCTCGCGCTGCACGCGCTGCATCGCGCGCAGCGCGAAGCGCACCTCGGGCTCGATGTAGAGCAGGGTCGAGGTGTGGCCGGTGGCGGTGTTGGGCCCGAGCAGGAAGTACAGGTTCGGGAACCCCGCCACCATCGTGCCGTGCCAGGCCTGCGCGCCATCGCGCCAGGCGTTGGCCAGGCGGCGGCCGCCGCGGCCCGTGACCGGCAGCGCCTGCGCCAGGTGCGCGACGTCGAAGCCGGTGGCGCAGACCAGCACGTCGTAGGGCCGCTCGCGCCCGTCGGCGGTCACCAGGCCTCGCGGCGTGACGCGCTCGATGGCCTCGGTGACGAGCTCGGTCTGCGGCCGCGCCAGCGCCGGGTAGTAGTCGTTCGAGTAGATCAGGCGCTTGCAGCCCAGCGCGTGGGGCGGCCGCAGACGCTCGCGCAGCACCGGGTCCGGCACCTGGCGCTCGAGGTGCGCGGCGGCGGTGGCGAGCATGCCGCGGCGTGCCAGCCGGCCTTCGTCGAAGCCGCGCCGGCCCCATTCGAGCGCGTGGTACCAGAAGGCCCGCACCGCGGCGGCATAGGGCGGCAGCCGGGCCAGCGCGCGGTCGGCGGCCCGGTAGCGGCGGTCCAGGCGCGGCAGCACCCAGTTCGCGGTGCGCTGGTACACGCCCAGGTGCGCCAGCTGCGGCGCGATCGCCGGCACCAGCTGCGCCGCGGTCGAGCCGGTGCCGATCACGGCCACGCGCCGGCCCTGCAGCGGCACCCCGGCGTCCCAGCGCGCCGTGTGCAGGCGCGGGCCGTCGAAAGCCTGCAGGCCCGGGATCTCGGGCCAGCGCGGCTGGCTCAGCGGGCCGGTGCTGCAGACGAAGTGGCGGGCGCGCAGGCGCTGGCCGTCGTCGCAGTCGATGAGCCAGCGGCCGCCGGCCTCGTCGAAGGTCGCCTCGGTGATGCGCCGGCCCAGGCGCAGGTGCGGCCCGATGCCGTACTTGCGGGCGCAGTGCGCCATGTAGGCCTGGATCTCGGGCGCGGCGGCGAAGCGCTGGCGCCAGCGCGGGTTGGGCTCGAAGGAGAAGCTGTACAGCGGCGCCGGCACGTCCACCTGCGCGCCGGGGTAGCGGTTGTCCCACCAGGTGCCGCCCAGGCCGGGCGACTTCTCGATCACGACGAAATCGTCGATGCCGGCGCGCCTGAGCGCGATCGCCATGCACAGGCCCGACATGCCGGCGCCCAGGATCACGACCTCGTGTGTGCGGTCGGCCGCTTCGGCCCGCGCCGCCACGGCCGCTGCCGCCTTCGCCCTCGCGGCTTCGTCGCTGTCCCCGCCCACGCCCCCGTGCATGCGCCGATTCTGGGCCCGCCCCGTGGCACGCCCCCTGCTAGCATGGCCCGCACAGTCCTCGGGGCGACGGCGGCCTCGGCCCGGGGCACCCCCACCGCCCGCGAGGCGACCGCCGATGCTCACCACCCGCCAGCCCGTCTTCCGCAAGTTCTGGCACGCCGTGATGCCGCTGTCGATGCTGCACGACGGGCCGCAGCCCTTCACGCTGCTGGGCGAGGCGATCGTGCTCTTCCTCGACGCCCAGGGCCGGCCGGCGGCGCTGCGCGACCGCTGCTGCCACCGCACGGCCCGGCTCAGCAAGGGCCGCTGCGTGGCCGGTGCGCTCGAATGCGGCTACCACGGCTGGACCTACGACGGCACCGGCCGCGTGATCCGCATCCCGCAGTACGAGCCCGGGCGCGAGATCCCGGCCGAGTACCGCACCCCGGCGTACCGCTGCCAGGCGCGCTACGGCTACGCCTGGGTCGCGCTGGAAGCGCCGATCGCCGAGATCCCGCCGATGCCCGAGTTCGGCGCGCCGGGCTGGCGCACGATCTTCCAGTTCCACGAGACCTGGGCCACGAGCCCGCTGCGGGTGCTGGAGAACAGCTTCGACAACAGCCACTTCAGCTTCGTGCACCGCGCCACCTTCGGCGTGGCCGACCAGCCGCGGCCCAGCCGCTACGCGCTGGTGCCGACCGCGGACGGCTTCTGCGCCGAGACCGTGATCGACGCGAGCAACCCGAGCGCCTACCACCGCGTCAGCGGCAGCAGCGCGCCGCTGACGCAGCGCCACATGCGCAACGCCTACTACCGGCCGTTCATGCGCCGGCTCGACATCGAATACCCCAGCGGCGTGCGCCACGTGATCCTCAACGCCTTCACGCCCATCGACGACGGCCACCTCCAGCTCTGCCAATGGCTGTTCCGCAACGACACCGAGGCCGACTGCCCGGCAGCCCTGCTGGTGGAATTCGACCAGGTGATCACGCGCGAGGACAAGGACATCCTCGAGTCCACCGACCCCGATGCGCTGGTGGACACGCGCCGCCGCGGCGTCGAGTTTTCGATGGACAGCGACCGCCCCGGCATGCTGATCCGCAAGAGCCTGATGGAGCTGCTGGCCGCGCACGGCGAGGCCGAGGTGCACCGCTGAGCGCGGGCCGGGCGCCGTGAGCTGGCAGCACACCGCGGGCGGCCGGGTCTGGCGCTTCGACGACCTCAAGACCCTGCTCGCGCGCGCGACGCCGCGGCGCAGCGGCGACGAGCTGGCCGGCCTGGCCGCCGGCTGCGAGACCGAGCGCGTGGCGGCGAAGGCGGCGCTGGCCGACCTGCCGCTGGCCACCTTCCTGAACGAGGCGCTGGTGCCCTACGAGCACGACGAGGTGACGCGGCTCATCCTCGACGGCCACGACGCCGCGGCCTTCGCGCCGGTGGCGCATCTCACGGTGGGCGGCCTGCGCGACTGGCTGCTGTCGGACGCCGCCGGCCCCGAGGTGCTGGCCGCGCTGGCCCCGGGCCTGACGCCGGAGATGGCGGCCGCGGTCAGCAAGCTGATGCGCCACCAGGACCTGCTGCGGGTGGCGCAGAAGTGCCGCGTCGTCACCGCCTTCCGCAACACCCTCGGCCTGCCTGGCCGGCTGGCGGTGCGGCTGCAGCCGAACCACCCCACCGACGACCTGCACGGCATCGCCGCGGCCGTGCTCGACGGCCTGATGTACGGCTGCGGCGATGCCGTGATCGGCATCAACCCGGCCGGCGACAGCCCAGCCGTGATCGGCGAGCTGCTGCGCCTGCTCGACGGCGTGATCCAGCGCCACGCCATCCCCACCCAGGGCTGCGTGCTCACGCACGTGACGACCACGCTGCGCCTGATCGAGCAGGGCGCGCCGGTCGACCTGGTGTTCCAGTCGGTCGCCGGCAGCCAGCAGGCCAATGCGGGGTTCGGCATCGACCTGGCGCTGCTGGGCCAGGCGCAGGCCGCGGCGCAGTCGCTCGGCCGCGGCACGGTGGGCCGAAACGTCATGTACTTCGAGACCGGCCAGGGCTCGGCGCTGTCGGCCGGCGCGCATCACGGCGTGGACCAGCAGACGATGGAAGCGCGCGCCTACGGCGTGGCGCGCGCCTTCTCGCCGCTGCTCGTCAACACCGTGGTCGGCTTCATCGGGCCCGAGTACCTGGCCGACGGCCGCCAGATCATCCGCGCCGGGCTCGAAGACCATTTCTGCGGCAAGCTGCTGGGCCTGCCGCTGGGCTGCGACATCTGCCACACCAACCACGCCGACGCCGACGCCGACGACATGGACACCCTGATGACGCTGCTGGGCAGCGCCGGCGTCAACTTCATCATGGGCGTGCCCGGCGGCGACGACATCATGCTCGGCTACCAGAGCACCAGCTTCCACGACGCTGCGGTGCTGCGCGAACTGCTGGGCCTGCGGCGCGCGCCCGAGTTCGAGGCCTGGCTGGCGCGCTCGGGCATCGCCGGCGACGATGGCCGCCTGCTGCCGGCGCCTCAGCGGCATGCGCTGCTGGCCGACCTGTCGGGGCGCTGAACCCCGCGCTGAACCCCGCAACGGAGCCCGCCGCGATGACCGCCCCCGACCCCTGGGCCGCGCTGCGCCGCCACACCGCGGCGCGCATTGCGCTCGGCCGCGCCGGCGCGAGCCAGCCCACGGCGGCCTGGCTGCGGTTCTCGCTCGACCATGCGCTGGCGCGCGATGCCGTGCACGCGGCGCTGGACGGGGCCGCGCTGGCGGCCGCGCTGGCCGCGCACGACCTGCCGGGCACGGCGATCGAGAGCGCCGCGCCCGACCGCGCCACCTACCTGCGGCGGCCCGACCTGGGGCGGCGCCTGTCGGCGCGCAGTGCGGCGCTGCTGGCGGCCCTGGCGCCGGCCGGTGCGGGCTGCACCCTGGTGGTGGTGGCCGACGGCCTGTCGGCCGCGGCGGCGCAGGCCCACGCGCTGCCGCTGCTGCTCGAGCTGCGGCCGCGCCTGGCCGCGCAGGGGCTGGCACTGGGCCCGGTGCTGGTCGCGACCCAGGCCCGCGTGGCGCTCGGCGACGAGGCGGCCGCGGCGCTGCACGCCCAGGCGGTGCTGGTGCTGATCGGCGAGCGGCCCGGCCTGTCCTCGCCCGACAGCCTGGGCGCCTACCTGACCTGGGCGCCGCAGCCCGGCTGCACCGACGCCCGGCGCAACTGCGTGAGCAACATCCGCCCCGCCGGCCAGCCCTGCGCCGAGGCGGCGCGCCGCCTGGCCTGGCTGCTGGGCGCGGCCCGGCGCCTGGGCACAAGCGGCGTGGCGCTGAAGGACGAAAGCGAGGCCGCCGCGCTGCCGGGCGGCCCCGAAGCCGCCGCGCTGCAGCCCGGCGGGCCCTGCGGGACAATCGGGCCATGATCCGCCAGCGCAGCCTCAAGACCGTGGTCCGCGCCGTCGGCGTGGGCGTGCACAGCGGCCAGAAGGTCGAGCTCACGCTGCGCCCGGCACCGCCGGACACCGGCGTCGTCTTCCGCCGCATCGACCTGCCCGAGCCGGTGGACATCCCGGTCACGGCCTTCGCCGTCTGCGACACGCGCATGGCCAGCACCATCAGCGCCGGCGGCGACCCGCAGGCGCCCAAGGTGCAGACCATCGAGCACCTGATGTCGGCCTGCGCGGGGCTGGGAATCGACAACCTGCGCGTCGACCTCACGGCCGAGGAGGTGCCGATCCTCGACGGCTCGGCGGCCACCTTCGTCTTCCTGCTGCAGAGCGCGGGCATCGCGCTGCAGGACGCGCCCAAGCGCTTCCTGCGGGTCAAGCGGGCGGTGGAGATCCGCGAAGGCGAGGGCGGCACTCTGAAGTGGGCGCGGCTGGAGCCCTACCACGGCTACCGGCTCAGCTTCGAGATCGACTTCAACCACCCCGCGGTCGACGCCACCGGGCGGCGGGTGGAATTCGACTTCGCCGAGGGCCAGTACAAGCGCGACATCGCGCGCGCCCGCACCTTCGGCTTCACGAAGGACGTCGAGACCATGCGCGCCCGCGGCCTGGGCCTGGGCGGCAGCATGGACAACGTGATCGTGGTCGACGACTACCGGGTCCTCAACAGCGACGGCCTGCGCTACGACGACGAGTTCGTCAAGCACAAGATCCTCGATGCCATCGGCGACCTGCACATCGCCGGCCGGCCGCTGCTGGCGCGCTACAGCGCCTTTCGCAGCGGGCACGCGCTGAACAACCGGCTGCTGCGCCGGCTGCTGGCCGACGAGGGGGCGTTCGAGATCGTCGCCTTCGAGGACGAGGCCCGGGCCCCGCGCGGCTTCGCCGAACTGGCGCCGGCCTGGTAGCGCGGGCCGCGCGCGCCGATGCTGCTGTTCCGTCTCGTCGTCGGGCTGCTGCTGGTGGCCGGGGTGCTGTGCTTCGCGATGTACATCGGCACCCGGCAGCCGGTGTGGCGCCGGCGCGGCGTCGTGATCGTGAAGTGGACGCTGCTGGCGGCGCTGGCCTTCTTCGCGGTGCTGATCCTCGAGCGGCTGGCGCTGCTGCTGTAGCGGCGCAGCGCGCCGTGGCGCCGGTGCGACCGGCGCCTTCAGCGGCCTTCCTGCGCGGCCTGGCGCTCGGCCACCTGCACCTGCACCTCGAGCTGCCGGCCGCCGCGCTGCAGCTGCAGCGTGGTGCGGCTGCCGGGCGCGACCGCGGCCACCGCGGCGATGAGCTCGCCCGTGTCGCGCACCGGCCGGCCGCCCACCCGCAGCACCACGTCGCCGGGGCGCACGCCGCCGCGCGCGGCCGGCCCGCTGCGAAGCACGCCGGTGATCAGCACGCCGTCCTGGCGCGGCAGGCCCAGGCTCTCGGCCAGCTCGGCCGAGAGGTCGCGCGGCACCACGCCGATCCAGCCGCGGCGCACATGGCCGCCGCGCACCAGCGCCTCCATCACCGTGCGCGCGGTGTCCACCGGCACCGCGAAGCCGATGCCCAGGCTGCCGCCGCTGGCCGAGTAGATGGCGGTGTTGATGCCCACCAGCGCGCCGCGCGCGTCCACCAGCGCGCCGCCCGAATTGCCGGGGTTGATGGCGGCGTCGGTCTGGATGAAGTGCTGGAACGGCGACGAATCGGCCTGCTGGCGGTCGAGCGCGCTGACGATGCCGGCGGTGACGGTCTGGCCGACGTTGAAGGGGTTGCCGATGGCCAGCACCGCATCGCCCACCTGCAGCGCGCGCACGTCGCCCAGCGCGATCACCGGCAGCGGCGACAGGGCGATGCGCAGCACCGCGATGTCGGTCTCGGGATCGCTGCCCACCAAGGTGGCACGGGTGGAGCGGCCGTCGGCGAGCTGGACCTCGATCTCGGTCGCGCCGGCCACCACGTGCTGGTTCGTCAGCAGGTAGCCCTCGGGCGAGACGATCACGCCCGAGCCCAGGCCGATTTGCTGCGTGCCCTCGCCGCCGTCGCCGAAGAAGAAGCGAAATCGCGGGTCGTCGGCATGAGGGTTGCGCGGCCCCATCTTGGTGGCCGTGATGCTCACCACGGCCGGTGCCGCGCGCCGCGCCGCGAGCGCAAAGCTGCCGTTGCCGGTGCCGCCACCGGTGCCGCCCGCGCCGGCCGCCGAGGCCCCCGGCGGCGCCATCTGCACCAGGGTCGGGGCCGGCAGGGTGCGCAGCCCGCCGCCGGCCAGCCAAACGGGCTTGAAGGTGAGCACGACGAACAGGGCTGCCACCCCCACCGTGACGGCCTGCGAGAACAGGAGCCAGCTTCGACGCCACATGCGGTTTTGCGGTCCGGCAGAATCGCGGCCACCCGGGCCGCAGTCGGAAGGGTTCGCGGACCCGCCCCCTCATGCAGGATTATCGACGGCGATGAAGCCCTTGCTCGTGACCCTGGGCGACGCCGCCGGCATCGGCCCCGAGATCATCGTGCGCGCCTTCGAGCGCGGCGCGCTCGCGCAGGCGGTGGTCATCGGCGACGTCGGCGTGCTGCGCCGCGCCGGCAGCCCGATGACGGCGCGCATCGAGGCCCCGACGGACGTGGCCCGGCTGCCGCCGGGCTGCCTGCCGGTGATCGAGCCGCCCGGCCTGCCGGCGGGCCTGGCCGGGCTGCCGGCCGGCCGGGTCGATGCCCGCAACGGCGCCGCCGCGGCGCGCTGCATCGAGCACGCGGCCGGGCTGATGCGGGCCGGCGCGGCCGGCGCGCTGGTGACGGCGCCGCTGCACAAGGCCGCGCTGGCCGCGGCCGGCCTGCCCTACCCGGGCCACACCGAGATGCTGCAGGCACTGGCCACGCCAGCGGGGGCCGCGCCGCCGCCGGTGCGCATGATGCTGGCCAACCCGGAGCTGAAGGTGGTGCTGGTGACGATCCACCTGGCGCTGCGGCAGGCCCTGGACGCGCTGGATTTCGACGCCGTGCTGCAGACGCTGCGCATCGCACATGGCGCCGCCGCCGCCTGGGGCCTGCCGAAGCCGCGCATCGCGGTGGCCGGGCTGAACCCGCATGCCGGCGAGGGCGGCCTGTTCGGCCGCGAGGAGATCGACTTCATCGCCCCGGCGGTGCAGGCCGCGCAGGCCGAGGGCATCGACGCCCGCGGCCCCCATGCACCCGACACCGTGTTCATGCGCGCGCGCCGCGGCGAATTCGACCTCGTGGTGGCGATGACGCACGACCACGGCCTGATCCCGGTCAAGTACCTGGGCGTGGAGGAGGGCGTCAACGTCACGCTCGGCCTGCCCTACGTGCGCACCAGCCCCGACCACGGCACCGCCTACGACATCGCCGGCACCGGCCGGGCCGACCCGGCCAGCCTGATCGCCGCGCTGGCGATGGCGCGGCGGCTGGCAGGGCCGGGCTAGCCCGCGGCGACGGCGGCCAGCTGGCGGCGCGCGCGCGCGGTGGCGCGCTCGATCAGGTAGGCCCCTTCGTAGGCCTTGAGCCGGCCGGTCTCGCACAGGCGCAGCAGCATGCGCTGCGTCAGCGACACCGTCTTCTGGTGCCGGCCGCCGTGGGTGAAGATGAAGAAGCTGCGGGCCGCGCTCACATGGGCCAGCCGCACCTTGTGCCACTCGCCTTCGAGGTGCATCCGGTAGGCGTGGCCGATCTGCACATGGTCGGCCAGCGCCGCGCCCTCGGTGGGCTCGGCGGTGTCGGTGGCCAGCGGCAGGTTCGGCTGGCCGGGCAGGCCGGGCAGGGCCGCCAGCGCCGCGGCCTCGCGCTCGCCCTCGGTCTCGGCGGCGGTGGGGTCGATGTCGACCTGGGCCGTCCAGTCCACCGCCGATTCGCGCACCAGGCCGATGCGCTGCGCCTCCTCGGCGCTGAGCTGCGGCGCGATCACCTCCTCGGTCAGCACCGGCAGCATCGGCGCCGTCTTGAGGTCTTCGCGCGAGGGCGGGGGCTTGCCCATCGCGCCCTCGACCTTGCGCGCGGTGAGGTTGAAGTCGAGCACCGTGCCGCCGGTGGACTTCAGCGCCTCGGCATGGGCCGGCAGCAGCTGGCCGAAGAAGGCGCGGCGCTGGGCATCGGGCCAGGCGATGAGGTTCATGCCCTCGGTCAGGTCCTGCATCAGCTTGGGCAGGGTGGCCAGGAAGGCCTTGCGGTGCGCCGGCGTGGCCTTGGGCTGCACGCTGAGCACCAGCTCGCGGCCCACGGCCCGCAAGCGCAGCGACTGCTCGCCGTCGGCGCCGCCGCGCTCGGCCGCGCGCAGCAGCACCTGGCTCCAGATGCCGCTGATGAACTCGCGCAGGAACGCCGGCGCGGCCACGTCCTTCAGCTCGCCGGCCAGGCGCAGCGCGTAGAGCTGGCGCAGGCGCTGCTGGTCTTCCTTCTCGGCCAGCAGGGCGGCGGCCTCGACCTGGGCCGGGTTGGCGCGGTCGGCCAGCTCGGCGCTGAACTGCTCGAGCGCGGCCAGCTTGCGCTCGTAGAGCTCGATCTGCTCGAAGTCGCCCTCGACCACCTCCTGCACCAGCGTGCGCACCTTGGCCAGGAAGGCGCGGCTGCCCTCTTCGCCGAAATCCTCGAACGCCGCGCCCAGCGAGGCGATGCGGTTGACGAAACGGCGCACCGGGTGGCGGCGCGAGGAGAAGAAGGCCGCGTCGCCGAGCGCGGCGCGCAGCACCGGCAGCTGCAGCCGCGCGATCTGGCGCGCCATCTGCGGCGGCACCTTCGGGTCGGCCAGGATCTGGTCGAACATGAAGCCGATGACATCGATCACCATGTGATCGAGCGCCCCGCGCGAGACCTGGCGCAACTCGTCGCGGTGCTCGCGGATCAGGTTGGCCGGCAGGGCGCCGCGGCCGCTGTCGGCGCCGTCGCCGCCGTCACCGAAGCCGCTGCGGCCGAAGCCCCCGGCGCCGCTGGGGCCGGGGCGGTCGCGCTCGACGAGGGTGAGGCGGCGGATCAGCGACATCACCGCCGGGTCGACCTGGCCCAGCGCCGAGCCCGGGCCGCCGAGCGCGCCGCCCAGGCTCGAGCGGCGGCTGCCGTAGCGGCTGTCGCTGCGGCTGTCGTGCCGGCTGTCGTGCCGGCTGTCGCCTTCGGCGCCCAGGCCCAGGCCGGCCGCGGTGCTGGGCCCGTCGTCGTGGCGGCCCAGGCGGTCGTGGCCCGAATGGCCGCGTCCGGCGCCGGCCTGGTGGCGCACCTCGAGGCCGCGCGGCTGCACGCCGGCGTTGCGCAGCTCGGCCACGATGTCGGCGTAGGTGCCGCGCAGCAGCGCGCCGAGCGAGCGGGCGAGCTCGCCGGCCAGGATCTTGCGCGTGTCGGCGCGCTCGGAGACGGCCTCGATGCCGCGCGTCATCGCATGGCCCACGAGCTCGGGGCGCAGCGGGTTGCGCAGGCGGGCGCCCGGGCTGTCGCCCAGCAGCGAGGCGACGTAGCTGCCCACCTCGCGCAGCTCCCACTCGCAGGCGCTGCTGATCTCGAGGCCGAAGCGCTCGGCCGAGATCAGTGCCTCGACTTCCTTGTCGTCGACCAGGCTCAGGCGGTCCCACTGCATGAAGGCCGAGGGCGAGGCAGCCGCGGCGGCGGGCTCGAGCCCGGCCGCCGCGCCGCCGCCAGGCGCCGGGCCGGCGCCGGGGCGCTGCAGCGCTTGCGCCGCGCCGGCGCCGAGCTCGC
>JAGWMW010000067.1 GCA_028871575.1 Burkholderiales bacterium
CCGCCCGGCCCCGGCCGCCCTGATGCCCTCGCCGGGCCCGGGCACCGCCGGGCCCGGCACGGCCGCGCCCGCGGCCTACGGCCCGGGGTATGCGGCGGCGCCGCCGCCCGCCGGGGGTCTGCTGAACACCGGGCTGGCCGTGGCCGGCGGCGTGGCCGCTGGCATGCTGGCCGAGCGACTGCTGGACGGGCGCGGCGCAAGCTCCGCCGGCGCCAGTGCAGCCGGGCTGTTCCCTGGGCTGGATCCCGGTCGCCTCGATGGCGCGCCGCCCGACGACGGTGCGCAGCGCGCACTGCAGGACTCGCCGGTCGACTTCGGCAATGGCGACGACCAATGGGACACCGGGGTCGATCCGGGGGGCTCGATCGACACCGGCGGCGCCGACGGTTGGTGAAGCCGGCAACCCTGCCGCCGTAGCCCTGAAACCCCTGCCGGCGCAGCGCACGCCGCCACGCGGCAGCGCCACCCTGACCTCCACCCTGAACGCCCCCCGACCGCGGCCCACCGGCCGCCAACACCCGCAGAACCCATGACCCAACGCCTGGCCTCGCCGCTGCTGATCCTCACGCTGTCCGTGCTGTCCGCCCTGGCCGGGTGCGCCGTGCAGGTGGCGCCTGCCCGCATCGAGGTGGCCCCGCCGCCGCCCGTCGTGAGCGTCTATGTCGAGCCGCCCCTGGTCGAGCCCGAGCCCATCGTGGTCGGCTGGGCGCCTCCGCCGATGCTGGTCGAGCCGCCGCCGCCGATGCCCTTCGGTGGCGCGGTTTGGATCGGGGGCTACTGGGTCTGGCAAGGCCGCTGGGTCTGGGCCGCCGGCCGCTGGGCGCCCGTGCCGCGGCCCGGCTACGCCTGGGTGTCGCCGTACTACGAGAACCGCGACGGCTTCGTGGTGTTCGTGGCCGGCCACTGGTGCGCGCCCGGGGTCGTCTTCGTGCCGCCGCCCCCCACCCTGCGCCTGCAGGTGGCGGTGGCCCTGGCCGGCGTGACGCCCGGGCCGCGCCCGATCGGCCCGCCGGGCGTCTTCGTGCCCGCACCGCCCGGGTCCCGGCCGGGACTGATCGTGCCGGCGCCCATCGGCACCGCGCCGGCCGTGGTCGTCGGTGCGCCGCCGATCGTCCACGAGGGCATGCGGATCCAGGCCCGCGTCGTCAATGTATCCCGGGTCACGAACATCACGAACGAAACGAACGTCACCATCATCGCGCCGGCGAGCGCCACGGCTTCGGGGCGTGCCTTCGAGTCGCGGGTGCCGGCGGCGGCCCCGCTGGCCGCGGCCCAGCGGGCCTACGTGCATGCCCCCGCCCCGGCGCCGATCGGCCCGCCACCGGTGGCGGCGCGGCCGGTGGGTTCGATGCCCGTCGAAGCGCGGCGGACCGCTTCGCTGCCGGCCGAGGCGAAGCCGATCGGCGAACCGCCGGCCGCAGCGCGGCCGATGGCCGAAGACCGGGCCGTGCGGCGCGAGGCCCAGGGCGGCCCCGCCGCGATGGACGGTCCGGCCGCCCGCACGCCTGCGGCGCAGCGGCATGCGCAGGCCGAAGCCGCTCGGGCGCAGCGCGCCGCCGAGCATCAGGCCAAGGTCGCCGCCGAAAAGGCCCGGCACGCGGCGCTCGAACGCGAGCACGAGCGCGAACTCGAGCGGAACCGCGAGCGCGAGCGCGAACACCCGGCCCATCCGCGCGAATAGCGGCGGCGCTGTCCCGCCGGGCTGACGGCCCGGCAGGACAGCGGGGGCCGCATCAACGCAGGGCGTTGGCGGCGATGTCCGCCTCGATGCGCGGCAGCAGTTGCAGCGGCAGGTCGTGCCCCATGCCGGGCACGAAGTCGGCGGTGGCGCCGGCGATGCGCGCTGCCAGGTCGTGGCCGGCGGCCACGGGCACCAGCGGGTCGGCCTGGCCATGGATCACGCAGGTGGGTGCCGTGATGCGCGCCAGCAGCGGCGTGCGGTCGCCGTCGGCGGCCACCGCCACGAGCTGGCGGGCCGTGCCTGCAGGGTGCCAGCCCCGCGCGACCATGGCCCGCAGGCGCGAACGCTGCCAGTCCGGATCGGCCGGGTAGGCCGGGCTGCCGATGATGGCCAGCATGCGCTGCAGGTGTGCCACCACGTCGTCCAGGGCCGGGCTGGCCGGCCGCGCCAGCAGCGCGCGCTGCACCGCCCAGGTGGGCTGCGGCAGGCGGCGCGCGCCGCTGGTGGTCATCACCAGGGTGAGGCTGCGCACCCGCTCGGGATGAGCGGCGACCAGGTGCTGCGCGATCATCCCGCCCATCGAAGCGCCGCAGACATGGGCGCGAGCGATGCCCAGCACGTCGAGCACGCCCAGCGCGTCGGCGGCCATGTCGGCCAGGCGGTAAGGGGCGCGCACCGGCAGGTGCAGCCAGTGGCGCAGCGCCGCGGTGGCCAGGTTGGGCACGCCGCGCTCGTCGAAGCGCTGGCTCAGGCCGGCGTCGCGGTTGTCCAGGCGCAGCACCCGGAATCCGCGCGTCACCAGGCCCTGCACCAGCTCCTGCGGCCACGCCACCAGCGGCATGCCCAGGCCCATGATCATCAGCAGCGGCTCGCCGCCGGGCGGGCCCTGGTCGTCGACCTCGATGGCGACACCGCGGGCGACGATGCGCACGGTGCCGTCAGGCCGCCGTGCCGGCCGCGGCCGGCTGCGTCTGCTTGTACAGCCAGCGCCGGGCGCCGGCGACGTCGAAGCGGCGCCAGGCCTGGGGGTCCTGGGCCAGGCGGTCGGCGATGGCCGCCAGTGCCAGCGGGTTCAGGCCCATGCCGACATGGCTGGCGCGGATCTCGATGTTCTCGGTGTGAGGCGCCGGCTCGTTGAGGCTGCAGCGCCAGGCGACGATGCCGTCGGTCTTGCTGTACAGGCTGGTGGTGGGGCAGGCCGGCGGCCGGCGCAGCGGCTCGGTCAGCGCCGGGTCCTGCGTGGACTGCCCGCTGACCAGCTCGTAGAAGCGCCAGGCGTTGGTGGCGCGCGGCGGCCCCGCAAACGGGGTACCGAGCGTGATGACGCAGCGGGCGTTCTCGGGCTGCTCCTTCGCGAGTTCACGCGCATACAGGCCGCCCAGGCTCCAGCCGATCAGGCTGACCTTGCCGCCGTGGTGCTGCGCGAGATCGGCCAGGCGGCGGCGGCAGGCGTCGAGCACGCCGCGCCGCGGACCGAAGTTGAAGCCCTGCTCCCAGGCGTAGGGCCGGTAGCCGCGGCGGCGCAGGAAGCGGCGCAGCGGCAGGGTGCTGAAGTCGGCCGCCCCCAGGCCCGGGAACACCAGCACCGGGTGGCCATCGCCCGCGGGCAGCCGCGCCAGCCAGGGCGTGGCGGCCAGCGTGGCCGCGTACTCCCAGGGCGCGCGCGCCTCCAGCAGCATCAGCAGCGGGCCGGGGGCCGAGACCAGCTCCTGCTCATCGAAAAGGGTGAACGGGGCGGGGGCCGGACGGCGCATCGGTCTCGTCATGGCCGCATGCTACCCAGCGCGGCGGCGCCGGGTTGGAGCGCTGGCCCTAGGCGCAGCCGCCGTGCGCCGCGCCGTCACCTGCGCGACTGCGGTGTCCACTGCCAGGCCCATGGCCTTGCGGGCCGCCTGGCGCGCCGCCTGCCCCATGGCGCCGGTGAGGCCGCGCGCGGCGCGGCCCACCAGGCCGGGGGCCGGGGCGGCCTCGGGGTCGCCCTCGCCCGGCCGCGGCAGCGCGCGCAGGTCGTCGAACGCGACGGCCAGGGCGGCGGCCAGCTCGCGCACGTCGGGCATGGCCCGGGCGTCGGCCATCAGGCCGAAGTCGAGCGACTGGTCGTAGCTCTGCACAGTGATGTTGAGCGCCAGGCCGTGGACGACGATGGATGCGGGGTGGTTGCTGATCATCCGCGCCCCGGCCATGTACAGCGGCACCGGCGGTCCGGGCACGTTGGAGATGACGACGTTGGCCACCTGCGGCAGCCGCTCGGCCACCCGCGCCCGCCCGTACAGCGCGGTGGCGGCCTCGATCAGCCAGGGCAGCCCCAGCGACGGGAAGTCGGTGGGCAGGATGCTCTTGAGGCTGCCCATGGTCGACTTCATCGCCGCCGTGGCCGCCTTCACGTGGGCCAGGCGCCGGCCGGGATCGGCGAGGTGCGTGCCCAGGCTGATGAAGCTCATCGAGGCCTGGTTGTCGGCGCGCGTGTCGCCCTTCTCGCGCAGCGAGATCGGCACGGCGGCGATCAGGCTCTTGCGCGGCAGGCTCTGCCGGGCGCCGAAGTAGCGCCTCAGCGCGCCGCCGCAGACGAACAGCACGATGTCGTTGACGGTGGCCTCGTGCGCGCGGCCCAGGGCCTTGAGCTCGTGCAGCGGCAGGCTGGCGGTGGCGTAGGCCCGGCCGGCCGTGACCGAGGCGTTGAGCACCGTGCGCGGGGCCAGCGTCAGGTTGCTCGGACGCGCCGCACCGCCCAGCAGCGACGAGCGCGCCGCCGCGGACGTCGCCGCGCTCTTCATCGTGCCCACCGTGGCCGGCAGCTGGCGCACGATCTCGGCCACCTTCTGCGCCTGGTTGCCGATCACGCCACGCAGCATCTCGGCCATGTCGAGCCTGAAGGTGGGGGGCCGGCGCCCGGCCGGCGCCTCGATCGCGCGCGGGGTGGCGCCGAGGTCGAGGATGGCATTGGCCAGCGCCACCGCGGCCTGGCCGTCGACGGCCGCATGGTGCAGCTGGGTGTACAGGGCCACCCGCCGCAGGCCCGCCGCCGACGGCGCCAGGCCTTCGAAGACGTGGAACTTCCACAGCGGGCGCCGGCGGTCGAGCAGCACCGGGTGCAGGCGCGAGACCTCGGCCTCGAGCTCGGCCCGGCCGTCGCCCAGGCGCGCCGAGGGCGGCAGCTTGATCTCGACGATGTGCTGCCGCAGGTCGGGCTCGGCGTCGACCCAGGCCGGGTTGGCCAGGTTCAGCGGCATCCACCACAGGCGCCGGCGCAGCACCGGCGCCACCGGCAGCCGCGCGGCGATGTGCTTGCGCAGCGCGGTGACGAAGCGGCCGCGGCTGCCGGCCGGCAGCTCGAACACGTGCAGCGCACCCACGTGCATGGGCATCTCGGGCGTCTCGAGGTAGAGGAAGGTGGCGTCGAGGCCGGAGAGTTGATCCATGCGGGGTCCAGCGCGCAACGCGCCAACTGCGCGCCAGGAGCATGCTAGGCCGCGGCGCGACGGGCCCGGGTCGGGGTGCACCCTAGGGCGGCAGTGCGTCGCCGATCAGCGCAAGGCTTCGATCAGGCCGTCCAGCTTGACCGCGTCGGCGGCGAAGGCGCGCACGCCCTCGCCCAGCTTTTCGCTGGCCATCGCATCGTCGTTGAGGGCGCGCCGAAACGACGCCTCGTCCAGGCGCAGGGTCACGCCGGATTCGCGGGGCTCGGCAAGCCCAAGCCCGGCCTCGAACGGCGCATCACTCGACTGCAATTGCGTCAGCAGCTCGGGGCTGATCGTCAGCAGGTCGCATCCGGCCAGCGCGAGGATCTGGCCCACGTTTCGAAAGCTGGCTGCCATCACCTCGGTGCGAATGCCGCGCTGCTTGTAATGGTGGTGGATGCGCGCCACCGAGCGGACACCGGGATCGCTGGCACCCGCATGGGCGGCTTCGTCCCACCGGCCGGCCGCAGCGCGCTTGTGCCAGTCGTAGATGCGCCCGACGAAGGGCGAGATCAGGCGAGCGCCGGCGTCGGCGCAGGCCACCGCCTGGCAGAACGCGAACACCAGCGTCAGGTTGCAGTGGATGCCCTCGGATTCGAGCACTTCGGCGGCGCGAATGCCTTCCCAGGTCGCGGCCACCTTGATGAGCACCCTCTCGCGGGCGATGCCCTGGGCTTCGTACAGGCGCATCAGGTGCCGCGCCCGCTTCGTCGTGGCCTCGGTGTCGAAGGCCAGGCGCGCGTCGACCTCGGTGGACACGCGGCCAGGCACGATGCGCAGGATCTCGGTGCCGAACCGAACCAGCAGCGCGTCGACGATCTCGTCCGGCGGACGGCCCGGCAGGGCCGCCACGGTCTGCGCGAGCAGCGGGGCGTACTCGGGCTGCAGCACGGCTTTGAGGATCAGCGACGGGTTCGTGGTCGCGTCGCGGGGCTGGAAGGCCTGCAGCAACCTGAAGTCGCCGGTGTCGGCGACCACGACCGAGTGGCGTTTCAGACGTTCGAGCTGGTTCATCTTTGTGCTGCCGGACGCGTGGGGTTGTGCTGCGGCGCCGGACGGGCGTCAGGCCGCCAGGCCGGCCACCAGGGCCGGCGTGACCGCGGCGAGATCGGCCACCTCGGCGTGCGCCAGCGCCCGCATGCCCAGCGAAAGCGGGAATTCGGGGCAAGGCGCGGCGATCGCCCACATGCCCGCGGCCCGCAGTGCGCGCAGACCGTTGCCCGAGTCCTCGATGCCGACCGCGGCCTGGGCCGGCACGCCGAGCCGCTCCAGCGTCTGAAGATAGATGTCGGGATGCGGCTTGCCCCGGGTGACATCGTCGCCGCACAGGATGCTTCGAAAGCAGGCCTTGAATCCGGTGCGCGCCATGGCGCACTCGACCAGCTCGCGGGGCGAGCCCGACGCCAGGGCCAGCGGCCAATGCCGGCCGAGCGAGGCCAGCGCTTGCGAGGCGCCGGGCCGCACGGGCAAGTCGGCCTCGAAGGCGGCCCGCACCCGCCGCGTCATCTCACCCGCCAACTGCTCGGGACTGCATTGCTTCAGCCCCAGGCGCTCGACCATGCGGGCCGACCAGTCGGGCGTGCTGCAACCCATCATCGCGGCCTGGTCGGCGCTGCTCCAGCGGCGGCCGACCTCGGCGGCAAACGCCTCGCGGACTCGGCGCCAGATGACTTCGGAGTCGATCAGCACACCGTCCATGTCGAACACGACTGCCTGCACGTCCATGCCTGGGCCTGCTTCGTGCCGGGCTTGCGACTAGCGGATCTCGCGAGCCACGCGCTGCAGCTTCTCGAAGGCGCGAAAGCGGGCCTCGTGCGAGGCCGCGGCTTCTCCCTGGGCCGGCGGGTAGGTCCGGCTCACCTTCGACATGGCGGCCATCGCCGACGGCACGTCGTCGAACGCAGCGGCAGCGACGGCGCCGAGCATCGCGGCGCCCAGCAGGACAGGCTCTTGCGCTCGCGTGGCAAGCAGCGGCCTGCCCGTGGCGTCGGCCAGCAACTGGCGCACCAGGTCGTGCCGGCCGGCGCCGCCGCTGATCACGATCCGCTCGATCGGCGCGCCCGCCGCCGCCTGAGCCTCGATGATCTGCCGCAGTCCGTAGCCGATGCCGCAGAGCCCGGCGACGTACAGCGCGACCAGGCTGTCCAGGTCCTGCGCCATGCCGAGACCGGCGATCACCGCCCGGGCTCCGGGGTCGGCATGCGGGGCGCGATTGCCCAGGAATTCGGGCACCACATGGACACCCGCGGCCAGGCCGAGGGTGTCGGACAATGTTCCGGCGCCCTGGGCGGCGAGATCGGCCAGCAGGGCCGGCAGCGACTGGCCCGCATCCTGTGCCCGGCGCTGGGCGGCCGCGGCGGCCGGGTGCATCGACAGCAGCTGCTCGATCGCTGCCCCGGCCACCGATTGGCCGCCCTCGTTCAGCCACGCGCCCGGCACCATCGCAGAGAAGTAGGGGCCCCAGACGCCGGGAACGAAGACCGGGTGCCGGGTCGTGGTCATCGTGCAGGACGACGTTCCGAACACGTAGGCCAGGCACGCCTGCGGGTCACCATCGGCGCCCACCGTGCCGATCCCGCCGGCGTGGGCATCGATGGCGCCCGCGCCCACCGGCGTGCCGCGACGCAGCCCCAGCTCCAGGGCGGCAGCGGCACTCAAGCCCTGGCCCAGCGGCGTGCCCGGGTCGACGACGGTCTGGCCGATCCGGGCAAAGGCCTCGTCCGCCAGGAGACCCAGGCCGATGGCCCGGAAGTAGGTCTCGTCCCAGCGCCTTTCGTGAGCCAGGTAGGTCCACTTGCAGGTGACGGTGCAGGTCGACCGGGCCAGGCTGCCCGTCGCCCGCCAGGTCAGGAAGTCGGTCAGGTCGAAGAACTGCCAGGCCCCGGCGAACACCCGCGGCCGGTTCTCGAGCAGCCACAGCAGCTTGGGCGTTTCCATCTCGGGCGAGATCCGGCCGCCCACGTACTGCAGGACCGGGTGGCTGGTCGCGTTGATCCGCTGCGCTTGCACCAGGGCCCGGTGGTCCATCCAGACGATGACATTGCGCTCGGCCTGCTCGGAAGGGCCGACGGCCAGCGCTTCCCCGCCGGCACCCAGCACGACCAGCGAGCAGGTGGCGTCGAAGCCGATGCCGGCCACCTGTTCCGGCCGCAGTTTCGCCTGCGCGACTGCGGCCCTGACGGCGAGACAGACGGCACGCCAGATCTCGCCGCTGGACTGCTCGACGATGGCGCCGGCCGCGTGGAACAGCGTGATCTCGTGCTTGGCCGAAGCGACCATGTCGCCGCGAAGATCGAACACGCCCGCACGGGCACTGGCCGTGCCCACGTCCACGCCGATGACGTAGGCGCCGCGGCCGGCCGCCCCCGGGTCCGGATTCGCTGACGTCACCACACGCGGCCTGCCATCGGGTGACGGATCAGAGATCGACACTGTTGGGCAGGATCACGAGGTCGCGGATGGTCACGTGGCGCGGCCGGGTCAGCATGAAGAGCACCGCGTCGGCGACTTCCCTGGGCTGCATCAGGCTGCCCGAGGCCAGGGCCTCGTCCAGCTTCGCCTTCGGCCAGTCGTCGAGCAGGGCCGTGACCACTGGCCCCGGCGCCACCGAGCCGACGCGCACGCCGTGCCGGGCGAGCTGGCGGCGGGTCGTGTGGACGAAGGCCTGCACCGCGAACTTGGACGCCGTGTAGATGGGCTCCCACACGACCGGAACGATGCCGGCGATGGAGCTGGTGAAGAGGATGTCGCCCGACTTCTGGGCCACCAGGTGCGGCAGCACCGCGCGGACCGATCGGAAGGCGGCATTGATGTTCAGATTCAACATCCGATCCCACTCGTCGGGGTCGCCGTCGACGACATCGCCGCCGACGTAGGCGCCGGCGTTGGCATGGAAGATGTGAAGGCCTCCGGCCCGCTCGAGGATCTTCGGCAACAGGCCGTCCACCTCCTTCGGCTGCAGCAGATCCATGGCCAGCGGCAGCGCGTTCGGCCCGAGCTCGGCACAGAGCCTGGCCAGCTTGTCGGCCGCCCTGTCGACCAGCACCACGGTGGCGCCCTCGCCCACCAGCGTGCGGGCGCACTCCAGGCCGATGCCCGAGGCCGCGCCGGTGATGGCGGCCACCTTGCCGGTCAGGGATCGAGTCATTGCGGCAGCCCTCCTGTGGCTATGCGCGGCCGTGCGAAACGCGCGACTGGCGGGCGAGCGAATCGACGATGACGGCGATCGCCAGCACGGCCCCCGTGATCATGAATCGCAGCGACGAGGACAGGTTCAGCAGCGTCAGACCGCTGGCGATCGACTGGATCACGATGATGCCGAGCACGGCCGAGTAGGCACTGCCGCGCCCACCGAAGAGGCTGGTGCCGCCGATGACGGCCGCGGCGATGGCGTTCAGGTTGACGTCACCGGTGCCGGCCTGCTGGCTGGCGGAGGCCAGCCTGGCGGCGGTCAGCACGCCGCCCAGCGAAGCCAGGCTGGCGCACAGGACGAAGGCGCTCGTGTAGATGGCGCCGACATGGATGCCGGCGCGCCGGGCCGCTTCGTGATTGCCGCCCACCGCGCTCATCGAGCGCCCCCATTTCGTCCGCGTCAGCGCGTAGTCCATGACGACGGCCAGGCCCAGGAAGACACCGAACATCAGCGGCACGCCGCGGCCCCGGTCGAGGTAGGAGACCACGGCCTGCAGAAGCAAGGTGACGGCGGCGCTGCGCGCCAGCAGGCTGCCCACCGAGGCAAACGAAAGGTTGGCCGCCCGGCGGCGGGCGCGGGTTCTCGAGCCGCCGACCAGGATCACGGCCCCCGGCACCAGGGCCAGCAGGTGCGACACCACCGCAGGGATCACCATCAGCTGCCCGAAGTTCACCAGCGCCGAGCCGTAGGGCAGGTTGATCGACCCGGTGGCGCCCAGCACGTAGAGCTGCATGCCGAGGATGGCCAGCAGGCCGGCCAGCGTCGACACGAAGCTGGGCATGCCGAGCCGGTTCAGCAGCAGCGCGTACAGGCCGCCGATCGCGGCGCCGACGGCGATGGCCACGACGATGGCGGGCAGCACCGGCCAGCCCTGGTTGACCCAGAGCATGCCGACCAGGGCCGAGGCGAAGCCGCTCATCGATCCCACCGACAGGTCGATCTGCCCCAGCATCAGCACGCACACGATGCCCAGCGAGATGACCCCGACGGTGGAGCAGTCGAACAGCAGGTTCACCAGGTTGTCGGCCGAGGCGAACACGGGGTTCAGGCTGGTGAAGACGGTCCATATCAGCACCAGGCCGACGATGACCGGCAGCGAGCCCAGGTCGCCCGAGCGCACCCGATCGAAGAACGCCGAAACGGTCCCGCGCAGGCCGGCGGCATGCTTGACCCGGCTGTCGCTGCGGTCCAGCGGCGTCGCCGCCGGCGGTTTGCCTTGATGGGTGATCTCGCTCATGGAGCTTCCTCGGCGGGACGCAGCCGTCAGGCCTGGCGCCGGCCGGCGCGGCGCGAGACGGCGTTCTCGGTGGCGCCCGTGATGGCGGCCACCAAATCCTGGTTCGAAGAATCGGGGTAGAAGACGCCGTTGTTGCGGCCGAGCCGCAGCACCACGATGCGGTCCGCCACGGCACGCACGTCCTCCATGTTGTGGCTGATCATGATCACGGCATGACCCCGCTCGCGCACGCGCTCGATCAGGTTCAGCACCTCGGCGGTCTGCGCCACGCCCAGGGCGGCGGTCGGCTCGTCCAGCATGATCAGCTTCGGGTCCAGCAGCAGGGAGCGCGCAATCGCCACGGTCTGGCGCTGCCCGCCCGAGAGCGAGGCGACCACATCGCGCACGCTGGGGATCCGGGCCGACAACTCGTTCAGCAGCGTCCAGGCCCGAACCTCCATCGCCACCTCGTCCAGGCGCAGCGGGTTCAACTCGCGGCCCAGGTAGATGTTGGCGACGACATCGAGGTTTTCGCACAGCGCCAGATCCTGGAAGACGGTCGCGATGCCCAGGTCCAGCGCTGCGGCCGGATTCGCCAGCGTGACCTTGCGGCCGCCGAAGGTGATCTCCCCGGCACTGGGCTGGTGAACGCCGGCGAGGATCTTGACCAGCGTCGACTTGCCCGCGCCGTTGTCCCCCACCAGCGCCACCACCTCGCCGGCGTGCACGTCGAGCTCGATGTCGGTCAGCGCCGAGACGGCTCCGAAGTGCTTCGAGACCCCGCGCAAGCTGATCACGGGTGCCCCCGGCCCGGGCATGGCGGCTGGCGCTTCAGTCATCGGTGAGCTGGCATTCGATGATGGTGGCACGACCGGTGCGGGATGGCGGTGGGGCGGTCTCAGTTCGCAATGCCCAGCTTCTTGCAGCCTTCGGCGTAGCGGCCGGTGCACAGCTCCTTGGCCGGGGCGATCCCCTTGTCGACGATCTCGGCCTTCAGGTTCTGTGCCGTGACGACCGCCGGCGTGAAGAGCTGCGAAGGCGTGTGGTACAGCATCATCTCGGCCTTGGGCGCCTTGCCTTCCAGAAAGCCGACGGCCACCTTGGCCGCGGCGGCCGCGACGATCTCGCTCGGCTTCGAGATGGTGTTGTACTGGTCCCCGGCGATGATCAGCTGCAAGGCGGCGATGGTCGCGTCGTTGCCGCTGACCGGCGGCACCGGGTTGACGCCGGCGGCCTTGAATGCCGCGATCGCGCCGCCGGCCGTTCCGTCGTTGGCAGCGACGACGCCGACGATCTTCGAGCCGAAGCGGGTGATCTGCCCGCTCACCCATTGCTGGGCCTTGGGCGGGGCCCAGTCCGGCGTGTCGTACTCGGCCAGCGTCTTGTACCCGCTGCCCTGAAGGCCGGCATGGATGCCCTTCTTGATCAGCCCGGCCGCCGCATCCGTCGGTGAACCGTTGACCTGAAGCACGCCACCCTTGTCGGTGGGCACGCCCATGGCCTTCAGGTGCTGGACCAGGGACTGCGCGATCGCCTTGCCGATGCCTTCGTTGTCGAAGGAGACGTAGTAGTCGGCCGGCGTCGAGGGGATGGGCCGGTCGTAGGCGATCACCTTGACGCCCTGGCTTTGGGCCAGCTTCACTTGCGAGGCTGCGGAGGTCGAGTCCACCGGGTCGAGCACGATCACCTTGGCGCCCTGCGCCAGGACCGAATTGAACTGCTGCTGCTGCTGCGAGACGTCGCCGTTCGCGTTCTGGTAGAGCACCTTGCACGCCGGGCACAGCTTGCTCATCGCCGCCTTGAAGCCGGGATAGTCATGCTGCTCGTAGCGCGTCGAGGCCTGGTCCGGCATCAGGAAGGCGACGGTGCCGCTGGGCGCCGCCAGGGCCGACGTCGAGCCGATCAGGGCCAGGCCCAGCACGCTTGCAGCCGACAGCGGGTACGAAATCCTGTTCATCGAATGTCTCCGTTCGTGGGAAAAAGGCGGCAGCACGCTGCGCCGGGATGGGTTCGGGGGTCGCGCTGGCGTCGCGCACGCTGGAGTGTCGAAGCGGGGCTCACGGCTCTCAGGCGGCCTGCTCGGCGCCGGCGTTCTCGGCCAGCAGAGCGCGGAACTGCGTCGGCGACATGCCCTTCTGGCGCAAGAACTGGCGATTGAAGTTGGAGATGTTCTTGAAACCCGCCGCGAAGCAGATGTCGGTGATGCACATCCCGGCCTCGCTCATCAGCAGCTGGCTGGCCAGGTTGATCCGCAGGCGGTTGACGTACTGGCTCAAGGCCATGCCGGTATGGCGCCGGAAGATGCGCGAAAACCGGCTCGGGCTCAGCCGCGAGATGGCAGCCAGGTCCTTCTCGCTGAAGGGCTCGGTGAGGTTGCTGCTGATGTACGCCAGCGCCTCGTTGATGCCCGTGGCCATGAAGCCCGACGGGTCGGGGTGGTAGTCGGCTCCGGTCAGCGCCCGGGTGTTCCTGGCGCGGCTCAGGGTGCCGACGATCGACAGGAACAGCTCGATCCGGCGCACGTCGGTGGCCGTCAGCAGGTCGGCCAGCATCGGGCCCACCTGGGCGGAGGTCTCGGCCGAGAACAGCGCGCCGCGGCGGCTGAGTTCAAGCACCGGCACCAGCGACGACAGTTCCGGAAACAGCCGCGTCGCGTTTCGGATGAACTGCTCGGAGAACTGCAGGACACGACTTCGCAACGGCACCTCGCTGCCGGCCGGCAGCTGGCTGACCCAGTTGTGCGGCAGGTTCGGCCCGGTCAGCACCAGGTTGCCGGGGGCGAAGTTGCCGATGAAGTCGCCGACGAAGTAGTGGCCCGTCGTCGCGACGACCTGATGCAGCTCGTACTCGGGGTGGAAATGCCAGCGGACGGTGTGGAAGGGAAAGCCGTGCTCCCACGCCTTGAACGATTCGGCTCTTCCGATCTGGACGATCTCGAGGTCAGGCTTCATCGGCATCGCCTTCCCGCGCGGCGGCGCAGCAGCGTCGATCCGCACGACTTGTCTCCATCCGCGGCTTGCCGGAGATCCCTTGGACGCCCGGTGCCTTTGTTGAAGCGCAATGTAGATTCCGCCGCGAATCGCGACTACTACGTTTGCTGCCGGGGGCTAGTACTTTTTTGTCTTCTCCATTCGGCTCACTGTCAGGTTTCCGGGGCACCCGCCCATTGCCTTCAGTTGGGAAGGGGGACTTTGCCGCGGAAGGATTGGTTCCCTGCCGTTTCGACGGCGCCGCAGGGTTCGCGCGTTTACCCTGGGTTGTGTGAAAGCGCTTTCACGCTCAGACTGGCCCTGAGGCTGCCGTCCGGCCTGTCACGCCAGAACCGGTGTCCGGCAAGCTGCCGTGCCGGTGGATCGAGCCCTCCGGCCCCGAGGCCGTCCCCGTCGTCCCCGTCGTCCCCGTCGTCCCCATGCCCAGCAGGTTCGCAGGCGGGCGTGCTGCGGCCCTGCCGCCGCACGCCCGCATGAGGCGATGCCCAACCCTGAAAGCCGAGCCCGCCATGAAGCACCTTGCACCTGCGCACCCCAAGCCGCTGCGGACCCTGTGGTGGAGCCTGACTCTGGCGGCGGCGCTGGCGCTGGCGGCCTGCGGCGGCGGCAACGGCTCGGCCGCACCCGCTGCAAGCCCCCAGACCATCACCTTCGCCTCGCCCGGCGACCGGACCATCGGCTCCGCCGCGGCCACGCTGTCCGCAGTGGCGACTTCGGGGCTGGCGGTCACCATCGCCTCCAAGACGACGGCGGTCTGCACCGTGAGCGGAACGGCCCTGACGCTGGCTGCGGCGGGCACCTGCACGCTGGCCGCCGATCAGGCCGGCAACGGCGCCTATGCACCCGCGCCCGAGGTGCTGGTCAGCTTCTCGGTCTTCCAGGCGCAGACGATCGCCTTCGCCTCGCCCGGCAACCAGACACTCGGGGTAGCGCCCGCGGCCCTCGTTGCCACGGCCTCGTCAGGGCTTCCCACGACGATCACCTCGCTCAGCCCCGGCAGTTGCACCGTCAGCGGCAGCACCCTCACGCTGCTGGCCGCCGGCGCCTGCACGCTGGCTGCCGACCAGCCGGGCGACAGCACCTATGCCGCGGCACCGCAGGCCGTCGTCGCGTTCACCGTGACGTCTTGCGCGGCCACCGCGGGCAGCGCGTCGGATCTCGTCAGCTTCAACGACCCGACACTCGCCTACGCGGTGGCCGCCTTCAACGGCGCCACCGGTGCGGTCGTGGCCGACCCGACCAGCGGCTGCAACGAGGTCGGCGCGCTGACCCGGACACCGGGCGCGCAATACGACGGCGCCACCTTCGGCGACCTGCCGCCGGCGTCCAGCCCGACGATCGCCGCCATCCCGTTCACGGCCGCCAGCAACACGCTGACGCTGCGCGTCTACGTGCCGGCAGCGCCGGTGCTCGTGCACCTGAAGATCGAGAACGCCGCCAACGGCGC
>JAGWMW010000068.1 GCA_028871575.1 Burkholderiales bacterium
CGTCAAGGGCAACTTCAACTGGATGCGGGCCCGCGAGGGCGTGATGAAGAGCCCGGTGCTGGGCGACGACCTGGCCAAGCTCTACCCGATCAGCTTCGAGGGCCAGAGCGACACCGCCACCTTCGACAACGCGCTCGAGCTGCTGACGATGGCCGGCTACCCGCTGGCGCACGCGGCGATGATGATGATCCCCGAGGCCTGGGAAAACCACGAGCTGATGGACGAGCGCCGGCGCGCCTTCTACGAGTACCACGCCGCGATGCTCGAGCCCTGGGACGGCCCGGCGGCGATGGTCTTCACCGACGGCAAGCAGATCGGCGCCACGCTCGACCGCAACGGCCTGCGCCCGGCGCGCTACGTCGTCACCGACGACGACCTGGTGGTGATGGCCTCCGAGTCCGGCGTGCTGCCGCTGCCGCAGGCGCGGATCGTGCGCAAGTGGCGGCTGCAGCCGGGCAAGATGTTCCTGATCGACCTCGAGCAGGGGCGCATCGTCGATGACGAGGAACTCAAGCACCAGTTCGCCTTCGCCAAGCCCTACCGCCAGTGGATCGAGAACGTGCGCATCCGGCTCGATGCCATCGACGCCAGCCCCGAGCCCGCAGCCGCCACCGAATCGCTGCTCGACCGCCAGCAGGCCTTCGGCTACACGCAGGAAGACCTGAAGTTCCTGATGGCGCCGATGGCCGCCCAGGGCGAGGAAGGCATCGGCAGCATGGGCAACGACAGCCCGCTGGCCGTGCTCTCGGACAAGAACAAGCCGCTCTACAGCTACTTCAAGCAGCTGTTCGCCCAGGTCACGAACCCGCCGATCGACCCGATCCGCGAGGCCATCGTGATGAGCCTGAACAGCTTCATCGGCCCCAAGCCCAACCTGCTCGACATCAACGCGGTGAACCCGCCGATGCGCCTGGAGGTGACGCAGCCCATCCTCGACTTCGAGGACATGGCGCGGCTGCGCGCCATCGAGCAGCGCACGGGGGGCAAGTTCCGCCCCTGCGAGCTCGACATCACCTACCCGCTGGCCTGGGGCGCCGAGGGCATCGAAGCCAAGCTGGCGTCGCTGTGCGCCGAGGCGGTGGATGCGATCAAGGGCGGGCACAACATCCTCGTCATCACCGACCGCCGCATCGGCCGCAGCCGGGTCGCGGTGCCGGCGCTGCTGGCCCTCAGCGCGATCCACCACCACCTGGTGCGCGAGGGCCGGCGCACCACCGCCGGCCTGGTGGTGGAGACGGGCTCGGCACGCGAGGTGCACCACTTCGCGGTGCTCGCCGGCTACGGCGCCGAGGCCGTGCATCCCTACCTGGCGCTCGAGACCCTGGTCGAGCTCCAGGGCTCGCTGCCCGGGGGCGCCGACGAGCGGGCCGACGCCGGCAAGGCGATCGCCAACTACGTCAAGGCGATCGGCAAGGGGCTGGGCAAGATCATGTCCAAGATGGGCGTCAGCACGTACATGAGCTACTGCGGTGCCCAGCTCTTCGAGGCCATTGGCCTGGACCGGCCGCTGGTCGAGAAGTACTTCCGCGGCACCGCCAGCCAGGTCGGCGGCATCGGCGTGTTCGAGGTGGCCGAGGAGGCGCTGCGCATGCACCGCGCCGCCTTCGGCAACGACCCCGTGCTGGCGCACATGCTCGACGCTGGCGGCGAGTACGCCTGGCGCGCCCGTGGCGAAGAGCACATGTGGACGCCCGACGCCATCGCCAAGCTGCAGCACAGCACGCGGGCCAACCGCTTCGAGACCTACAAGGAATACGCGCAGATCATCAACGACCAGAGCCGCCGCCACATGACGCTGCGCGGCCTGTTCGAGTTCAAGGTCGACCCGAGCCGGGCGATCCCGGTCGACGAGGTCGAGCCGGCGAGCGAGATCGTCAAGCGCTTCGCCACCGGCGCGATGAGCCTGGGCTCGATCAGCACCGAGGCGCACAGCACGCTGGCCATCGCGATGAACCGCATCGGCGGCAAGAGCAACACGGGCGAGGGCGGCGAAGACCCGGCGCGCTACCGCAGCGAGCTGCGAGGCATCCCGGTCAAGGCGGGCACCAGGGTGTCCGACATCGTGGGCGCGGGCGTGATCGAGAGCGACACCGTGCTGCGCGACGGCGACAGCCTGCGCAGCAAGATCAAGCAGGTGGCCAGCGGGCGCTTCGGCGTGACCACCGAATACCTGGTCAGCGCCGACCAGATCCAGATCAAGATGGCGCAGGGCGCCAAGCCCGGCGAGGGCGGCCAGCTGCCGGGCGGCAAGGTGTCCGAGTACATCGGGCGGCTGCGCTACAGCGTGCCCGGCGTGGGCCTGATCAGCCCGCCGCCGCACCACGACATCTACAGCATCGAGGACCTGGCCCAGCTCATCCACGACCTGAAGAACGCCAACCCGCGCGCCAGCATCAGCGTCAAGCTCGTGAGCGAGGTCGGCGTCGGCACCATCGCCGCCGGCGTGGCCAAGTGCAAGGCCGACCATGTGGTGATCGCCGGCCACGACGGCGGCACCGGCGCCTCGCCCTGGTCGTCGATCAAGCACGCCGGCACGCCCTGGGAGCTGGGCCTGGCCGAGACGCAGCAGACCCTGGTGCTGAACCGCCTGCGCAGCCGCATCCGGGTGCAGGCCGACGGCCAGATGAAGACCGGCCGCGACGTCGTCATCGGTGCCTTGCTGGGCGCCGACGAGTTCGGCTTCGCCACCGCGCCGCTGGTGGTCGAGGGCTGCCTCATGATGCGCAAGTGCCACCTCAACACCTGCCCGGTGGGCGTGGCCACGCAGGACCCGGTGCTGCGCAAGAAGTTCAGCGGCAAGCCCGAGCACGTCGTCAACTTCTTCTTCTTCGTCGCCGAGGAAGCGCGGCAGATCATGGCCCAGCTGGGCATCCGCAGGTTCGACGAGCTCATCGGCCGTGCCGACCTGCTCGACACCAAGAAGGGCATCGCGCACTGGAAGGCCCGCGGCCTGGACTTCGGGCGCATCTTCCACCAGCCGCAGATCGACGCCGAGGTGCCGCGCCACCAGACCGAGGTCCAGGACCACGGCCTGCACAAGGCGCTGGACGTGAAGCTGATCGAGCGCTGCCAGCCCGCCATCCTGCGCGGGGAGAAGGTGCACTTCATGGAGGACGTGCGCAACCTGAACCGCAGCGTGGGCGCCATGCTCAGCGGCGAGCTCGTCCGCCAGCGCCCCGAAGGGCTGCCCGATCACACCATCTTCATGCAGCTCGAGGGCGTGGGCGGGCAGAGCTTCGGCGCCTTCCTGGCCAGCGGCATCACGCTGTACCTGATCGGGGACGCCAACGACTACACCGGCAAGGGCCTGTCGGGCGGCCGCGTGGTGGTGCGGCCCAGCATCGAATTCCGCGGCGAGGCCACGCGCAACATCATCATCGGCAACACCGCGCTGTACGGGGCGACCAGCGGCGAAGCCTACTTCCGCGGCGTCGCGGGCGAGCGCTTCGCGGTGCGCCTGTCGGGCGCCACCGCAGTGGTCGAGGGCACGGGCGACCACGGCTGCGAGTACATGACCGGCGGCACCGTGGTCGTGCTGGGCAAGACCGGGCGCAACTTCGCCGCCGGCATGTCGGGCGGCGTGGCCTACGTGTACGACGAGGACGGCGCCTTCGCGCGCCGCTGCAACACCAGCATGGTGGGCCTGGACAAGGTGCTTCCGCGCGACGAGCAGGCGGGCCTGGTGCCGCAGGCGGCCGGATGGCACCTGCAGCAGCTGGACGAGGCGCTGCTGAAGCAGCTCATCGAGGAGCACCACCGCTGGACCGGCTCGCTGCGCGCGCGCGAGCTGCTCGACCACTGGGCCGAGGCGCGGGCGCGCTTCGTCAAGGTGTTCCCGCACGAGTACCGGCGGGTGCTCGCCGGGCGCGCCGCCGAGGCGGCCCGGACACCGGCCGCGGGCACCGCGGCCCCGGCGACGGCCGCGGCCGTCGCCGGCCAGTAGGCCGCGCAAGCACGAGGCAGATCATGGGCAAGGTCACCGGATTTCTCGAGTACGAACGCATCGAGGAGGGCTACGAGCCCCCGCCGCAGCGGGTGAAGACCTGGAAGGAGTTCGTCATCGCGCTCAACGCCGACGACGCCAAGATCCAGGGCGCACGCTGCATGGACTGCGGCACGCCGTTCTGCAACAGCGGCTGCCCGGTCAACAACATCATTCCCGACTTCAACGACCTCGTCTTCCGCGGCGACTGGCGCAACGCGCTCGAGGTGCTGCACCAGACCAACAACTTCCCCGAGTTCACCGGCCGCGTCTGCCCCGCCCCCTGCGAGGCTGCCTGCACCCTCAACGTCAACGACGACCCGGTGGGCATCAAGAGCATCGAGCACGCGATCATCGACCGCGGCTGGGCCGAGGGATGGGTGACGCCACAAGCGAGTGGCATCAAGACCGGCAAGAAGGTGGCCGTGGTCGGCTCCGGCCCCGCCGGGCTGGCGGCGGCGCAGCAGCTGGCGCGGGCCGGCCACGACGTCACCGTGTTCGAGAAGAACAGCCGCATCGGCGGACTGCTGCGCTACGGCATCCCCGACTTCAAGATGGAGAAGACCCACATCGACCGGCGCATCGCCCAGATGCAGGCCGAGGGCGTGGTCTTCCGCACCGGCGTGCTGGTGGGCGCGATGCCCTCCGAGGGCCCGGGCGCGAAGATCACGAGCGACGCGAAGGAGGGGCTCGCGCCCGAGCGGTTGCTGGCTGACTTCGATGCCGTGCTGCTGACCGGCGGCGCCGAGGTCTCGCGCGACCTGCCGGTGCCGGGGCGCGAGCTCGATGGCGTGCACTTCGCGATGGAGTTCCTGCCGCAGCAGAACAAGGTGGTGGCGGGCGACAAGATCAAGGGCCAGATCAAGGCCACCGGCAAGCACGTGATCGTGATCGGCGGCGGCGATACCGGCAGCGACTGCGTGGGCACGAGCAACCGCCACGGCGCGGCCAGCGTGACGCAGTTCGAGCTCCTGCCGCAGCCGCCCGAGCACGAGGACAAGCCCCTGACCTGGCCCTACTGGCCGAGCAAGCTGCGCACCAGCAGCAGCCACGAGGAAGGCTGCGAGCGCGAGTTCGCGATCGCCACCAAGGAGCTGATCGGCACGAAGGGCCGAGTCACCGCACTCAAGACGGTGCGGGTGCGTCCCGAGGGCGGCAAGCTGGTCGAGGTGCCCGGCTCCGAGCAGACGCACAAGGCCGACCTGGTGCTGCTGGCCATGGGCTTCACGTCGCCGGCGGCCTCCGTGCTCGAAGCCTTCGGCGTCGAGCGCGATGCGCGCGGCAACGCCAGGGCCGGCACCGACGACGGGACCGGCTACCGCACCAACGTGGACAAGGTGTTCGCCGCCGGCGACATGCGGCGTGGCCAGAGCCTGGTGGTCTGGGCCCTCCGTGAAGGCCGCCAGGCGGCGCGTGCCGTCGACGAGTTCCTGATGGGCCGCAGCCTGCTGCCGCGCTGAATCGCCGCTCCGAACCGGTGCCGCACCGCACCGGCACGAATCTTCACAGTTCCGCACCCCGGATTAACCCAGGGGGTTCAGGCCTGCATGCGAGAATCTTCCGCATTCCGGCAAGTTTCCCCGGGCGGCAGCAGCCTCCGGCTCGGCATTCGCTTGACTTCTGAAAACTTCATCGAGATCGACCATGTCACCTTCGGCTACGACCCCAGCCGGGTGATCCTGGGCGACCTGTCGCTGCGGTTTCCACGCGGCAAGGTCACGGCCATCCTCGGCGGCTCGGGCTGCGGCAAGACCACGCTGCTGCGCCTGATCGGCGGCATGTACCGGCCCAGCCACGGCCGCGTCGTGTTCGACGGCGAGACGGTGGACACGCGCAACCCCGAGCAGCTGCACCGGCTGCGCCGCCGCCTGGGCATGCTGTTCCAGTTCGGCGCGCTGTTCACCGACCTGACCGTGTTCGACAACGTGGCCTTTCCGCTGCGCGAGCACACCGTGCTGCCCGAGGCCATGGTGCGCGACCTGGTGCTGATGAAGCTCGACGCAGTGGGCCTGCGCGGCGCCGCCGGGCTGCGCATCTCCGAGGTCTCGGGCGGCATGGCGCGCCGCATCGCGCTGGCCCGCGCCATCGCGCTCGACCCCGAGCTCATCATGTACGACGAGCCCTTCGCGGGCCTGGACCTGATCAGCATGGGCGTGGCCGCCAAGCTGATCCGCACCCTCAACGACGTCACCGGCGCGACCTCGCTGGTGGTCTCGCACGACGTGCCCGAGTGCATGGCCATCAGCGACCACGTGGTGCTGCTGGCGCCGGGCGGGCGCATCGTGGCCCAGGGCCGGCCGGACGAGCTCATGGACAGCACCGACCCCGAGACGCGGCAGTTCGTGCGCGGCGAGCCCGACGGGCCGGTCAAGTTCCACTACCCCGCGCCGCCCATGGCCGAGGATTTCGGCCTCGGCGCGGGCCCCTCCCGGGCGGCGGCGCGATGAACCTGCTCGCCGACCTCGGCGCCTTCGCGCTGCGCCAGCTCCGCGGCTGGGGCCGCGCCGCGCTGTTCTTCCTGCGCCTGCTGCGGGCCAGCCCGATGGCGCTGCGCCGCTTCGGCCTCGTGGTGACGCAGGTCTACGCGATCGGCAACCGCTCGCTCATCATCATCCTGGCCTCGGGGCTGGCGGTGGGCTTCGTGCTGGCCCTGCAGATGTACTACGCGCTGGTGACCTACGGCGCCACCGAGAGCCTGGGGCTGATCGTGAACCTGGCCCTGGTGCGCGAGCTCGGGCCGGTGGTGGCGGGGCTGCTGTTCGCCGGCCGCGCCGGCACCTCGCTGACGGCCGAGATCGGGCTGATGAAGGCGGGCGAGCAGCTCGATGCGATGTCGCTGATGGCGGTCGACCCGGTCACGCGGGTGCTGGCGCCGCGCTTCCTCGGCGGCATCGTCTCGATGCCGATCCTGGCGGTGCTGTTCTCGGCCATCGGCATCCTCGGCGCCTGGGTCGTGGCGGTGCTGCTGATCGGGGTCGATCCCGGCAACTTCTGGTCGATCATGCAGACCCGGGTGGACGTGCTGCGCGACGTCGGCAACGGCCTGATCAAGGCCTGCGTGTTCGGCCTCGTGTGCACCGTGGTCGCGCTCTACCAGGGCCATGAGACCGAAGCCACGCCCGAAGGCGTGGCCTATGCCACCACGCGCACGGTGGTGATCTCGTCGCTGTGGGTGCTGGGCATGGACTTCATCCTCACCGCATTGATGTTCTCGACGCCCTGAAGCGGCGTCGGGCAGGAGCAAAGAACAATGGGCAAGAAGGGCATCGAGACGCTGGTGGGGCTGTTCGTGGCGCTGGGCATGCTGGGGCTGGTGTTCCTGGCGATGAAGGCAGCCAACCTCGGCGGCGTCAACACCAGCGACACCTACCGCCTCACCGCCCGCTTCGACAACATCGGCGGGCTGAAGGTGCGGGCGCCGGTGCGCACGGCCGGCGTGGTGGTCGGGCGCGTGACCGCCATCTCGCTCGACGGCAAGACCTACCAGGCGGTGGTGACGATGGACATCGAGCACAGGTTCCTGTTTCCGAAGGACACCGCGGCCAAGATCCTGACCTCGGGCCTGCTCGGCGACCAGTACATCGGGCTGGAACCCGGCGGCGACAGCAAGAACCTGCAGCCGGGCGACGAGATCGCCCAGACCCAGTCGGCCGTGGTGCTGGAGAACCTGATCGGCCAGTTCCTCACGGGCAAGGCCGCGGCACCGGCCGATGCCGGCTCGGGAGCGGCCAAGTGAGCGCGCGCCACCGTCCGCCGGCGGCCATCGCCGCACTCGCCTTGTTCGCGGCGCTCGCCCTGGGCGGTTGCGCCAGCGCGCCGCCGGCCGCGGCCCCGGGCGCCGCCGCGCAGGCCGCCCCCGCCCCCCTGCCCGCCAACCCGGCCGACCCCTGGGAGCGCTGGAACCGCAAGGTCTACGCCTTCAACGACGCGATCGACCGCGCCGTGCTCAAGCCGGTGGCCCAGGGCTACCGCGCGGCCGTGCCGCACCTGGTGCGCAAGGGCGTGGACAACGTGCTGGGCAACATCGGCGACGTCTGGTCGGCGGCCAACAACCTGCTGCAGGGCAAGGTGCAGACCGGGCTCGAGATGGGATTCCGGGTGCTGACGAACACCTTCTTCGGCCTCGGCGGCCTGCTCGACCCGGCCAGCGAGATGCGCCTGACGCGGCACTCGGAAGACTTCGGCCAGACGCTGGGCACCTGGGGCGTGGGCAGCGGCCCCTTCGTCGAGCTGCCGCTGTTCGGGCCCTCGACCGTGCGTGACGGCCTGGCGCTGATCGCCGACCGCCGCGCCTCGCCCGCGCAGCTGCCCGAGACGGCCCGCGGCCGCAACGCCGTGACCGTGATCGGCGTCGTCAACACGCGCACCAAGCTGCTGGATGCCAGCGCACTGGTCGACCGCGTGGCGCTGGACCCCTACGCCTTCATCCGCGACGCCTACCTGGCGCATCGCCGCGAGTCGATCGAGGGCGCCGCCTCGCTCGTGGACACCGGCAGCGACGTCGGCGACGATGCCCCGCCGCCGGCCGCCACCGCGGCATCCGCGCCGGCGGCAGCAGCTTCGGCAGCCCCAGCCGCTTCGGCCGCTTCGGCGCCGCAGTGAACCGCGCCCGCCCCTGGCGCGTTAAACCCGAGCCGGTCCGCCTCCGCGGCCCGGGACCATGAAAAGGAAGACTCCGTGATCAAGAAGCTGTTTCTGGGCTGTTCGATGCTGCTCGCCGCGGCGGGGGGCCTGCTCGCCGCGCTGCCGGCGCGGGCCGAAGTGGCGCCGGATGCGCTGGTGCGCCAGATCTCCACCGACGTGATCGACGCCGCCAAGGCCGACAAGGCCATCCAGGGCGGCGACTTCAGCCGCATCCAGGCCCTGGTCGACACCAAGGTCATGCCCAGCGTCAATTTCGAGGTTGCCACGCGATCGGCCGTGGGCCCGCAGTGGCGCCAGGCCACGGCCGAGCAGCGCAGCCAGCTGCAGGCCCAGTTCAAGATCCTGCTGCTGCGCCTGTACGCCGGCGCGCTGCAGCAGGTCAAGGACCAGACCGTCACCGTGACCAAGACCCTGCACGTGCCGGGCAGCACCCAGGTGGTGGTGCAGACCGAGGTGCGAGGCTCGGGCGAGCCGATCAAGCTCGACTACCGGCTCGACAAGTTCGGCGACGCCTGGAAGATCATCGACGTCAACGTCGGCGGCCTGTGGCTGGTGCAGAACTACCGCTCGCAGTTCGCCACCGAGCTCAACCAGGGCGGCCTCGACGGCCTGATCAAGGCGCTGACCCAGCGCAACCAGGCGCCGGCCGGCAAGTCCTGAACCCGGCCCCGGCCCTGCGCCACGACACCCCGCCATGAAGCTGCCCGCCGACGCCACGCTCGACCACGCCGCGGCCCTGGCCGAGCAGCTGTCCGCGGCGCTGGCCGAGCAAGCCAGCGGGCCGCTGCGCATCGACGCCTCGCCGCTGCAGAACTTCGACAGCTCGACCCTGGCCCTGCTGCTGCAGGCCCGGCGCCTGGCCGCCGCCGCGGGCCGCGAGCTCGAGTTGAGCGGGCTGCCGCCGCAGCTGCGGCAGCTGGCGCAGCTCTACCGGGTGGACGGGCTGCTCTGGCCGTCGGACCCGTTGCCGGCCGAGGGCCCGCCGCCGCGGCCGGCCTCGGCATAGCGCCGCGCGCGCAGGTTCTTCTTGATCTCCTGCAGCATCGGCCGCAGCTGCGCCGAGCCCAGACGCAGCGCCACCCCGGTGGTGAGCACGTCGATGACGAGCAGGTGCAAGAGGCGCGAGACCATCGGGCTGTAGCGGTCGGCGTCCTCGGGGTGGTCGACGGCCAGCAGCACCTGCGGGCCGCCGTGGCGCAGTTCCTGGGCCAGCGGCGAGCCGCTGGCGGTGATGGCGATGACGGTGGCGCCCTTCTTGCGCGCGATCTCGGCCGCATCCAGCAGGTCGCGGCTGCGGCCCGAATTGCTGATCACCACGGCGCAGTCGCCGGGCCCCAGCATGGTCGCGCTCATCACCTGCACGTGGCCGTCGCTGACGGCGGCGGCGCTGACCCCGAGGCGGAAGAACTTGTGCTGCGCGTCCTGCGCCACGATGCCCGAGTTGCCGACGCCGTAGAACTCGATCCGGCGCCCGCTGCGGCCGGCCTCGGCCAGGGCTGCGATGGCGCGCTCGACCGCCGGCACCGCCACCGCATTGCGCAGGCCCAGCAAGGCGGCCACCGCGTTGTCGATCACCTTGACCACGAGCTCGCCGGCCTTGTCGTCCTCGTCCACCGAGCGGTGCACGAAGGGCACGCCTTCGTTCACGCTGCCGGCGAGCTTGCGCTTGAGGTCGACCAGCCCGTCGTAGCCCACGCTGCGGCAAAAGCGCACCACGGTGGGCTTGCTCACGTGGGCGCGGGCGGCCAGCTCCGAGACCGGCAGCGTGGCGAAGCTGCGCGCGTCCTCCAGCAGCACGCGGGCCACCCGCTGCTCGGCCGGGGGCAGCGCGGGGATCGAGGCGCGGATGCGTTCGAGCATCAGCGCGGCCGGTTCGGGCTCACTGCTCTTCGAGCCAGACGCAGCCGTCGCGGGCCACGAGCGCGCTCGAGGCCGCCGGGCCCCAGCTGCCGGCCACGTAGGGCCGCGGGCCCAGCGCGTCGGCGGCCCAGGCCTCGAGGATGGGCTCGACCCAGCGCCAGGCCTGCTCCTGCTCGTCGCTGCGCACGAACAGGTTCAGCCGCCCGGCGATGGCGTCCATCAGCAGCCGCTCGTAGGCGCCCACGCGGTCGGTGGGGAAGGCCTTGTCGAAGTCCAGGTCGAGCGAGACCGGGGTCAGCACCTCGGCGCCCTGCAGCGAGGCGCCGCCGCCCTTGGCCGCGAGCAGGTGCAGCTCCAGGCCGTCCTCGGGTTGCAGCTTGATGATCAGCTTGTTGGCCTGGCGCGTGCCCGGGAAGATGGGGTGCGGCACGTCGCGGAAATTCACCACGATCTGCGCGTCGCGCGCCGCCAGCCGCTTGCCGGTGCGCAGGTAGAACGGCACCCCGGCCCAGCGCCAGTTCTGGACCTCGGTGCGCAGCGCGACGAAGGTCTCGCAGGCGCTGCCCGGGGGCACCTTGTCCTCGTCGAGGTAGCCGCGCACCCGCTTGCCCTCGACCGTGCCGGCCTTGTACTGGCCGCGCACCACGTCGCGCGCCACCGCCTCGGGCGTGAAGGGCTTGAGCGAGCGCAGCACCTTGAGCTTCTCGTCGCGGATCGCATCGGCGTCGCTGGTCGACGGCGGCTCCATCGCGATCATCGTCAGCAGCTGCAGCGCGTGGTTCTGGATCATGTCGCGCAGGGCGCCGGTGCGGTCGTAGAAATCGCCGCGGGTGCCCACGCCCAGGCTCTCGGCGATCGTGATCTGGATGTTGGCGATGCTCTCGCGCCGCCACAGCGGCTCGAACAGCGCGTTGCCGAAGCGCAGCGCCATCAGGTTCTGCACCGCCGGCTTGCCCAGGTAATGGTCGATGCGCAGCGCCTGCTCCTCGCGGAAGCTGGCGCGCACCACGCGGTTGATCTCCTGCGCGCTGGGCAGGTCGTGGCCGAGCGGCTTCTCGAGCACCACGCGCACGTGCGGCCCGTTCAGCCCGGCCGCGCCGAGCTGCTCGCAGATCACCGGAAACAGGTGCGGGCTGGTGGCCAGGAACAGCACCACGGTGTCGGCCCCGCGCGCCTGCGTCCACTCGCGCAGGCCCGCGTAGTGCGCCGGCTGCGCCAGGTCCATGCGCCGGTAGTGCAGCAGCTCGGCGAAGCGCGAGAACTCCTCGTCGCTGGGCTGCTTGGCTTCTTCCACGCCGCCGAACTTCTCGCGGATGTAGGCGCGGTACTCGGCGTCGCTGCGCTCGTCGCGCGCCACCGCCAGGATGCGGCCGCCGGGCGGCAGCTTGCCGTGGCGGAAGGCCTGGAACAGGGCCGGCATCAGCTTGCGCCAGGCCAGGTCGCCGGTGCCGCCGAAGAGTACGAGGTCGAAGGACATGGCGGTGCGCCCAGCGTGCCGAGATGTAATTGAGTTACATCGGCATGATGCCTCGGTTTCAGCGGCAGGTCAACGCGGCCCCCCGGCCGCCGCCAGGGCCTGCTCGAGATCGGCGATCAGGTCGTCGACATGCTCCAGGCCCACCGACAGGCGCAACAGGTCGGGCGGGGCCGGCGTGCCCGCGCCTTCGACGCTGGCGCGGTGCTCGATCAGGCTCTCGGTGCCACCCAGCGAGGTGGCGCGCTTCCACAGCCGCGTCTGCGCCGCGACCGCGATCGCCGCCGCCTCGCCGCCCGTCGGGCCCGGCTCGCGGCCCCTGACGCGGATCGACAGCATGCCGCCCGAGCCGCCCCGCATCTGCGCCCGGGCCACCGCGTGGCCGGCGAACCCGGGCAGGCCCGGGTACAGCACCTCGGCCACGCCGGGATGGCCGTCGAAATGCTCGGCGATGCGCTGCGCCGAGGCGCAGGCCGCCCGCACCCGCAGCGGCAGCGTGCGCAGGCCGCGCAGCAGCAGCCAGGCCTCGAACGAGCCCAGCGTGCCGCCGATCTGCGCCCGCACCCGGCGCACGCGCTGCCAGTACTCGTTGTCGGCGCGGGTGCTCAGGCTGCCCGCGATGAGGTCGGAGTGGCCGTTGAGGTATTTGGTGGCGGCGTGCATCACGAGGTCGGCGCCCAGCGCCAGCGGCTGCGTCAGCACCGGCGTGGCCACCGTGGAGTCCACCGCCAGCAGCGCGCCAGCGGCATGGGCCAGCCGCGCCGTGGCGGCGATGTCGGTGACCGTCCACAGCGGGTTGGCCGGGGTCTCCACCCAGACCAGGCGCGTGCGGCCGGGCCGCAGCGCAGCCTGCACGGCGGCCGGCTCAGTCATGTCGACGAGCTCGACCTCCAGGCCCCAGGGCCGCGCGAAGCTCAGGAGCCAATTGCGCAGCGACCAGTACATCACCCGGGGCGCCAGCACATGGTCGCCCGGGGCCAGGGCCTGGAACACGGCCGTGGCCGCGGCCATGCCGCTGGCGAACAGCAGCGTCTGCGCCGCGCCTTCCAGCGCCGAGATCAGCGCCTCGGCCTGGTCGTAGGCCGGGTTGTCGGCGCGGGCGTAGACGCGGCCCGAGCGGTACTGGTTGTCGGGGTCGCGCAGGTAGGTGCTCGAGGCATGCAGCGGCGGCGTGATCGCGCGCGTGGTCTCGTCGATCCAGCCCAGGGCCTGGGCGGCGAGGGTGTCGGGGTGCAGGGGTCGTTCCATCGAGCGGGCCCGGGGTCAGCGCTGGTAGGCGCCCGGCGACCAGACGGTGCGGCCGGGCTTCAGGGGCCGGGTGCCGATCGGCCACTCGAACTCGGCCTTGGGCGCGAGGTCGCGGCCGTCGATGTGCGAAGGGTCGACGCCGCTGCCGCGCCAGATCGAGTCGGGCGGCAGCTCGAAGGCGTAGGTGGCCGGGTCGCGCAGCATGCCCAGCGTGGCGTAGCGGTTGCCCTCGAAGTGGCCGGGGGCGCCGAGCCAGAAGATGCCCGGCCCGACGATCAGGTTGTTGATCTCGTAGACCTCGGTGTCGGCGCCGACGCGGCCCTCGAACACGCGCAGGAACCAGCCCGGCAGCCAGCCATAGTTGATCATGGTGTTGTTGACCAGGTACAGCCGGTTGAGGTCCCAGGCCCGGCCCTCGGTGCCGTAGGCCACCAGCACCGGGTTCTGGCGCTCCGAGCCCTGCGCGATGACGTTGCCCAGCACGGTGGCCAGCCCGCCGTCGGCGATCTCGATCTCGTACGAGGCGCCGCCGCGCAGGCCGTCGTGGATGAAGTTGTAGGCGATGTAGGACGCGCGCGCCCGCGAGCGCACCAGGTGGCCCTCGAAGCCCTGCTGGAAGCGGCTGCCGGTGACGCTGAGCCGGCCGATGCGCCCGACGTCGAGCAGGTGGTACAGGCCGCCCACCACGTGCGGGGCCAGGCCGAACACGCTGTTCTCGATCGTGAGCTCGGCCTTTGCGTCGTTGGCGGCCACCAGGCCGTGCTCGTTGTCGAAGAAGTTGCAGTTGCGCACCGCGAGCCGGCCGCCCTCCTGGCGCACGCCGGCGCCGCTGCCGTCCTGGTTGCGCGCGCCCCGGAACTCGAGGTGATCGAGCGCGACCTCGCCGCCGATCACGGTGATGAGCGCGCCGCGCAGCGCCAGCTTGCCCTGCCCCTGCACCAGCGGAGGCTTGGCGCCCAGTCCGCGCAGCGTCAGGCGCCGGTGGTCGATCGTCACCGGGCCCCGGTAGGTGCCGGACAGCAGCTCGATGGTGTCGCCGTCCTGCGCCTTGTTCACCGCGTCCTGCAGCGACTGCGGCGAGCCCTCGGGGCCCACCACCACCGGCTCGGCCGCCAGCGCGGCGGCAGCCAGCCAAGCCCCGCACAGGCATGCCGCGAGCCACCGCAGGCCCCGCCACATCCCTGCCCTGCCCGCCCCTCGTCGCGCCTGCCTGTCGGCCATGACCCTGTCTGCTGCTGGTTTGTAACGGCGCCGAGTATCGCCTCAAGGCGCCGGGTTCAGTACGGCAGCTCGAGCCGCAGGCCGCGCCAGGCCACCGTCATCGACCGCTGGCCGATGTGCTCGACCCGCACCCCCGGCGCTGCGTCCTGCCCCTCGTGCACGACCTGGCCGTTGACGACGACGAAGCGGCTCGCCGGGTTGGCCGACCCCACCGAGCCGCTGACGACCAGGGCCGGCAGCGCACTGCGCTGCAGCGGGGTGAGCTGGTCCAGGCGCAGCGGGGCCGCGGAGGCCGGCGCCGTGGCAACCATTGGCGTGGGCGTGGAAGGGGGCGTGGGCGTGGAAGTGGAAGTGAAAGTGGGCGTGGAGGTGGGCATCGGCGCTGGCGGGG
>JAGWMW010000277.1 GCA_028871575.1 Burkholderiales bacterium
CCTGCCCGCCCCCCGCGGGGGTTCAAGCAAAGTGGCAAAGCCACGTTTGCTTCAGAGCGCCCCCAGGGCCGGGCTGCGCCCAGCCCGCCCCCCGCGGGGGTTCAAGCAAAGTGGCAAAGCCACGTTTGCTTCAGAGCGCCCCCAGGGCCGGGCTGCGCCCAGCCCGCCCCCACGGGGGTTCAAGCAAAGTGGCAAAGCCACGTTTGCTCGAGCGGCGGCGCGCCAGGGTACTTCCTACAATGCCGGCATGACCCCCAGCGCCCCTTCCCAGCCCTACACCCGCGGCGGCGCACTGGCCGAGCTGCTGCGCCAGCGCATCGCCATCATCGACGGCGCGATGGGCACCATGATCCAGCGCTACAGGCTCGGCGAGGCCGATTTCCGCGGCGAGCGCTTTGCCGCCCACCCGCGCGACCTCAAGGGCAACAACGACCTGCTGGTGCTGACGCGGCCCGACGTGATCGCCGAGATCCACGGCCAGTACCTGGCCGCCGGCGCCGACCTGATCGAGACCAACACCTTCGGCGCCACCTCGATCGCGCAGGAGGACTACGGCCTGGCGCAGTTCGCGCGCGAGATGAACGTGGCCGCGGCCCGCCTCGCGCGCCAGGCCGCCGACGCCCACAGCACGCCCGGGCGGCCGCGCCTGGTGGCCGGCGCGCTGGGCCCGACGCCGCGCACCGCCAGCATCAGCCCCGACGTCAACGACCCCGGCGCCCGCAACACCGGCTTCGACGAGCTGCGCGAGGCCTACCGCGAGCAGGCCGAGGGCCTGCTGGACGGCGGCTGCGACCTGTTCCTGATCGAGACCGTGTTCGACACGCTGAACGCCAAGGCCGCGATCTTCGCCCTCGACGAGCTCATGGAAGACCGCGGCGAGCGGCTGCCGGTGATCGTCTCGGGCACCGTCACCGATGCCTCGGGCCGCATCCTCTCGGGCCAGACGGTGGCCGCGTTCTGGCATTCGGTGCGCCATGCGCGGCCGATCGCGGTGGGGCTGAACTGCGCCCTCGGCGCCGCCGTGATGCGGCCCTACATCGAGGAGCTGGCCAAGGTGGCCGACGACACCTACGTCAGCTGCTACCCGAACGCCGGCCTGCCCAACCCGATGAGCGAGACCGGCTTCGACGAGACGCCGGCGGTCACCGGCGCGCTGCTGGAGGAGTTCGCGCGCGCCGGCTTCCTCAACATCGCCGGCGGCTGCTGCGGCACCACGCCCGAGCACATCGCCGAGATCGCGCGCCGGCTCGCCCCGCTGCGCCCGCGCAGCCGGCGCGACCCGCTGTTCTCGGGCCTGCTCGCCGCCTGAGCGGCAGCGTTCAATCGTAGGTCTCGGCCTCGGGGTCGGTGGCCTCGAGCTCGTAGGCCGCGGCCAGCATCGCCAGGCGCCCGATCACGCCGTACATGTAGAAGCGGTTGGGCGCGCTCGCCCCGGGCCGGGCTCCGGGCCGCGGCAGCTGGCTGGCGCCGGCGAAGGCCAGCGGCACGTAGCTCGACCCCGGCAGGCTCAGGTCGGGGTCGTTGCCGCGGTCGGCGTGCACGCGGTAGAAGCCGCCCACCACGTAGCGGTCGATCATCACCACCACCGGCTCGGCCACGGCGTCGTGGATGCGCTCGCAGGAGGGCACGCCCTCCTGGATCAGCACCTCGCTGGGCAGGCCGCCGCCGCGCAGCAGGCCGCGGGCGCCGCGGGCCACGCGCTCGGGGTCGTCGAGCTCCTTGAGGTCGCGCACGGCCATCACGCCCATGCCGGTGGCGTTGTCGGCCTTGACGACGACGAAGGGCTTCTCGTTGATGCCGTATTCCTTGTACTTGCGCCGCACCTTGGCCAGCACCGCGTCGGCCTGGGCCTTGACGCACTCGATGCCGGCCGGGGTGGCGAAGTCGACCTGGCCGCAATGGCCGTGGAAGGGGTTGATCAGCCAGGGGTCCATGCCCAGCAGCTTGGCGAACTTCTTGGCCACCTCCTCGTAGCTCTGGAAGTGCCGGCTCTTGCGCCGCACCGGCCAGCCGGCGTGCAGCGGCGGCAGCAGGTACTGCTCGTGCAGGTGCTCGAGCACGCGCGGCACGCCGCCGGCCAGGTCGTGGTTGAGCAGCACGGTGCAGGGGTCGAAATCCTTCAGGCCCAGCCGGCCGCGGCTGCGCAGCAGCGGCTCGAGCCGCAGCTCGCTGCCGTCGGGCAGGGGCAGCGGCACGGGCGCGTCCAGGCCCGGGTCGAGCGAGCCCAGGCGCACGTTCAGCCCGGCCTGCGTGAACACCTCCACCAGCCGCTGCAGGCTCTGCAGGTAGAAGCTGTTGCCGGTGCGGGCGTCGGGGATGAGCAGCAGGTTCTTCGCCTCGGGGCAGATCTTCTCGATCGCCGCCATCGCCGCCTGCACCGCCAGCGGCAGCATCTCGGGCGTGAGGTTGTTGAAGGTGCTGGGGAAGAGATGGGTGTCCACCGGCGCCAGCTTGAAGCCGGCGTTGCGCAGGTCGGCCGAGGTGTAGAACGGCGGCGTGTGCTCCATCCACTCGAGGCGGAACCAGCGCTCGGTGGCCGGCATCGACTCGAGGATGCGCTGCTCGAGCTCGTTGATCGGGCCGGTGAGCGCGGTGGTGAGGTGGGGAACCATCGCCGGATTCTAGGCAGCCGCCGATGCCCCCGCCCGGCGGGCGCCGAT
>JAGWMW010000069.1 GCA_028871575.1 Burkholderiales bacterium
AGACGACACTCATCTCGGCCGCCAGCACCCGATAGCCCGAGAACCCGTCGAGGAATCGGCGGATGGCCTCGCGGCCGGTGATGGCCGGCTGCCCGGCGTTCTGCATCGATCCCCCGGGCGCGAACTGCCCCGCGATCGCGGCCGCGTCCCGCTCGCGCAGCAGCGCGGCGTAATGCTGCAGGGCCCGGGCGGCCTGGGCCTGGGCGTGCGAGGTCGATTCGGCGGGCCGGTCTGCGCAGCCCGCCACCAGGGCGGCGACGCCGATGCAGGCCGCAGCACAGGCCTTCACGGCGCGAGCGGCGTCACCCCGGTGGCCGCGAACCAGTTGTCGGCGATCGACACCGGCGCGCCCTGGGTGGCGTTGTAGTTGAGCGTGATCTCGGCACCCTGCGAGATCGGGCTGCAGGCGGTGACGACCAGGGTCAGGCGGTCGGGCCCGGGCGCGTAGCGGGCGTTGGCTGGGTTGGCGTGGTTGTAGAGGCTGCCGTACCCCAGCGCCAGCACGCTGGTGCCCGGCATCCGGGCCAGGGTCTGCCAGTCGAACACCATGCGCTGCAGTTCGGCCGGCAGCTCGGCATAGGGCGTGGCCAGCGGCACGACGGGGCAGACCTCGATCACCTCGCCCTCCTCGATGGCCCGCGACGCGAACACGCCGCGGCCCTTCGGGGTGCCGGTGTCCTTGACGTGGCCGAGGGCGGGGTGGATGGCCGAAGGGCCGAGGGCGGGGTCAGGCACCGCTGAGCCCCGCCACCCCCAGCCGCACCGCGGCCAGGCCCTGGTCCAGCACCTGCTGCTGCCATGCGGGCGTGGCGACGTAGAACGCGTCGCGCATCGCCTGCCGGGCCTGCGCACGCCCGTCGGCGGGCGCCTCGGGGTGGGCGGCGTACCAGTGGTCGGCGCGCAGCGCGCCCACGGTGGCTTCCAGCGGCAGCGTGCCGTACTCGAGCGCGATGCCGGTGAACTCGGCCTGGGGGCACTCGTCGTAGGCGGCCTGCCACATCATCCCCTCGAGCTCGGCCGAGCTCGAGCTGCCGTCGTGCAGGGCCGTGACGCTGCCGCCGTCGGCGCCCCACCAGGCGCGGGCGCGCTGCACCGTGTCGGGGTCGGGCCGCGCGGCCAGGATGCGCTCGCCGTGGCCGCTGGGCCCCAGGCCCGTGTGCAGGTCGATCCAGCCCAGGCGGCGGCAGCCGCGGCCGTGCTGGCGCAGCACGCGGCGCAGCGTCAGGTGGCTCCAGGTGGGCGCCGTGCCGCCGTAGAACAGGCCCTGCGGATGCCGGTACTGGCCGCCGCTGATGGCCTGCTGCAGCGCGCGTGGGCCATGGGCCTGGGCATAGGCCATCAGGCCGGCCTGCACCTCGGGGCCCGGTGGCCAGTGCTCGGGCAGCAGCAGCGGCGCGAGGGCGTCGTAGCCCGGGTTGGCCGGCAGCGGCCGCGTGAAGTCGACCCAGTTGCGGTTGAGGTCCACGCCTTCGTGCGTGACGCGCCGGTCGTGCGAGTAGCCGTGCGGGTTCAGCGCATGGATGAACAGCAGCGCCACGCCCGCGGCCTGCGCCGCGCCGAGCAGCGCCGCGTCGGCCAGCACCGCGTTCTGCACCGCCGAGCCGGCGTAGCCTTCGACGCCGTGGCAGCCGCTGCTGACGATCAGCAGTGCCGGCGCGTCGAAGCCGCCGCCGCGCGCCACGTCCATCGCCAGCGCCTCGCCCTCGGCCCCGGGCAGGGGGTGGGCATGCGTCTGCACCGTCATCCCCGCTGCCACGGCGGCCTCGACGAAGCGCTGCCGCGCCTGGCGGTAGTTGGCGGAAAAGTACGCTGCGTTCATCGGAAAGCCTCCGTGCGGCGCACTGCAGCGTGGAGCCCTTGGGGCGGCCGGGCGGGGCTCATCGCGGCTGCGCCAGCCAGGCCTCGGCCAGGCGCACCCAGGCGGTGGCGCCCAGCGGGATCAGTTCGTCGTTGAAGTCGTAGCTGGGGTTGTGCAGCATGCAGGGCCCCAGGCCGTGGCCGCCGGCGCGGTGGCCGCCCTCGCCGTTGCCGATCATGAAATAGCAGCCGGGCTTGGCCTGCAGGAAGTAGCTGAAGTCCTCGGCGCCCATCGTGGGCTCGAAGGGCAGCACGTTCTCGGCCCCGACCACGCCGGCCAGCGTGGCGCGCACGAACTCGGTCTCGGCGGGGTGGTTGACCGTGGGCGGGTAGTTGCGGTGGAAGGCGAACTCGCAGGTCGCCCCGAAGGCGGCGCAGGTGTGCTCGGCCACGGCGCGCATGCGCTGCTCGATCAGGTCCAGCACCTCCAGGCTGAAGGTGCGCACCGTGCCCTGGATCTCGCAGGCGTCGGGCACTACGTTGGTGGCCTCGCCGGCGTGGATCATGGTGACCGAGATCACGCCCGGGTCGATGGGCCGGCGGTTGCGCGTGACGATGGTCTGGAAGGCCATCACCATCTGGGCGGCCACCGGCACCGGGTCGATGCCCAGGTGCGGCATCGCGGCATGGCTACCCTTGCCGCGGATCGTGATGCTGAACTCGTTGCTCGAGGCCATCATCGCGCCCGGGTTCACCCCGAAGGCGCCCACCTTCATGCCGGGCCAGTTGTGGGCCCCGAAGATGGCCTCCATCGGGAACCGCTCGAACAGGCCGTCGCGGATCATCTCGCGCGCGCCGCCGCCGCCTTCCTCGGCAGGCTGGAACACGAGGTAGACCGTGCCGTCGAAGTGGCGGTGCCGCGCCAGGTGGCGCGCCGCCGCCAGCAGCATCGCCGTGTGGCCGTCGTGGCCGCAGGCGTGCATCTTGCCGGGGTGGCGGCTGGCGTGGGCGAAGGTGTTGTGCTCGGTGATGGGCAGGGCGTCGATGTCGGCGCGCAGGCCCACCGCGCGCGGGCTGCTGCCGGCCTGGACGATGCCCACCACGCCGGTGCGGCCCAGGCCGCGGTGCACGGGAATGCCCCAGTCGGCGAGGGCGCGCGCGATCACGTCGGCGGTGCGCTGCTCCTCGAAGCACAGCTCGGGGTGGGCGTGGAGGTCGCGCCGGATCGCCGCCACGGCGGCGGCGTCGGCCAGGATGGGTTCGATCAGGTTCATCGCGTCGCTCCCGCAGGCTGCCGTCGGGCCATCTTAAGCCGCCCCGACGCAGGGGCTGTGGCACAGTGCCGGCATGACCCCTGCCGCTGCCCAGACCGTCCGCGGCGCCTGCCCGCACGACTGCCCCGACACCTGCGCCTTGCGCGTCACGGTCGAAGGCGGCCGCGTCGTGCGCGTGGCCGGCGACCCCGACCACCCGCCCACCCACGGCGCGCTGTGCACCAAGGTCAGCCGCTATGCCGAGCGCACCTACCACCCCGAGCGCGTGCTCACGCCGCTCGTGCGCGTGGGCCGCAAGGGCGAGGGCCGGTTCGAGCCCCTGGGCTGGGACGCGGCGCTCGACGCCATCGCCGCGCGCCTGCGCGCCATCGCCGCGCGCGACCCCCAGGCCGTGCTGCCCTACAGCTACGCCGGCACCATGGGCCTGGTGCAGGGCGAGGGCATGGCGGCGCGCTTCTTCCACCGCCTGGGCGCCTCGCGGCTGGACCGCACCATCTGCAGCAGCGCCGGCGGCGATGCGCTCGCCGCCACCTACGGCGCCAAGGTCGGCATGCACGTCGAGTTCTTCGCCGAGAGCCGGCTGATCCTGATCTGGGGCAGCAACCCCATCACCTCGAGCGTGCACTTCTGGAACTTCGCCCAGCAGGCCAAGCGGGCCGGGGCGCGGCTCGTGTGCATCGACCCGCGGCGCACCGAGACGGCCGAGAAATGCCACCAGCACATCGCCCTGCTGCCCGGCACCGACGGCGCGCTGGCGCTGGGCCTGATGCACGAGCTGGTCGTGCACGATGCGATCGACCACGACTACGTGGCGCGCCACGTGCACGGCTGGCCGGCGCTGCGCGAGCGCGCACTGCAATGGCCGCCCGAGAGCGCCGCCGCCACCTGCGGCATCAGCGTCGACGAGGTGCGCGGCCTGGCGCGCGAGTATGCGCAGGCCCGGCCCGCCGCGATCCGGCTGAACTACGGCATGCAGCGCGTGCGCGGCGGCGGCAACGCGGTGCGCCTGGTGGCGCTGCTGCCCTGCCTCACCGGCGCCTGGCGCCACCGCGCCGGCGGGCTGCTGCTGAGCAGCTCGGGCTGGTTCGCCGGCGCGCGGCGCGACGCCTGGCTGCAGCGGCCCGACCTGCTCGAGACGGTCTACGGCCCCGCGGGCCAGGGGCGCGGGCCGCGCACGGTCAACATGAGCACCATCGGCGACGACCTGCTGCGCGAGGCCTCGCCCGCCTTCGGGCCCAGGATCGAGGCGGTGGTGGTCTACAACAGCAACCCGGTGGCGGTGGCGCCCGACAGCGCGAAGGTCGCGCGCGGCTTCGCGCGCGAGGACCTGTACACGGTGGTGCTCGAGCATTTCCTCACCGACACCGCCGACCACGCCGACATCGTGCTGCCGGCCACGACCCAGCTCGAGCACTGGGACGCGCACACCGCCTACGGCCACACCTACGCCCTGCTGAACGAGCCGGCCATTGCGCCGCTCGGGCAGGCGCTGTCCAACGCCGAGATCTTCCGCCGCCTGGCCGCGCGGATGGGCTACACCGAGCCCTGCTTCGCCGACAGCGACGAGGCGATGGCCCGCGGCGCCTTCGAGCCCGCGCGCGTCGACGCGGCGGCGCTGCAGGCGCAGGGCTGGGCCCGGCTCGAGATCCCCGAGGCGCCCTTCGCCGACGGCGGCTTTCCCACGCCCGACGGCCGCGCGCGGGCCGACGCGCCGGGCCTGGGCCTGCCCGACCACGTGCCCAACTACGAAAGCGTGCAGTCCGCGCCCGAGCTCGCGGCGCGCTACCCGCTGGCGATGATCTCGCCGCCGGCGCGGCACTTCCTCAACAGCAGCTTCGTCAACGTGGCCAGCCTGCGCGCGGCCGAGCGCGAGCCGCTGCTCGAGATCCACGCCCGGGACGCCGCTGTGCGCGGCCTGCGCAGCGGCGAGGTGGTGCGCGTCTTCAACGACCGCGGCGAGTACCGCTGCAAGGCGGTGGTCAGCGACCGCGCGCGGCCGGGCGTCGTCAACGGCCTGGGCATCTGGTGGCGCAAGCTGGGGCTTGCCGGCACCAACGTCAACGAGCTCACCCACCAGCGCCTGACCGACCTGGGTCGCGCGCCGGCCTTCTACGACTGCCTGGTCGAGGTGGCCGCGGTGGCACCGCCGGTCAACGCCGTGGCCGCGGCCGGCGCCGCCGCGTGAGCCTGCGCCGGCGCGCCCGCGCGCTGCTGGCGCTCGCGGCCGCAGCCGCGACCCTGCTGCTGGCCGGCGGCTGCAGCACGCTGGGCTACTACGCGCAGGCCGTCGGCGGCCACCTGCGCCTGATGCACGAGGCGCGCCCCGTCGCCGACTGGCTGGCCGACCCCGCCACGCCGCCGGCGCTGCGCCAGCGGCTGCAGCTGAGCCAGCAGATGCGCGACTGGGCGGTGACGGCGCTCGGGCTGCCCGACAACGACAGCTACCGCCGCTACGCCGAGCTGCACCGCAGCGCCGTGGTCTGGAACGTGGTGGCCGCGCCGGCGCTGTCGCTGACGCTGCACACCTGGTGCTTCCCCGTGATGGGCTGCGTGGGCTACCGCGGCTACTTCGACCGGGCGGCGGCCCAGGCGCAGGCCGCCGCCCTGCGCGCGCAGGGCCTGGACGTCGAGGTCTACGGCGTGCCGGCCTACTCGACGCTGGGCTGGAGCAACTGGCTCGGCGGCGACCCGCTGCTCAGCACCTTCATCGACTGGCCCGAGGGCGAGCTCGCGCGGCTGATCTTCCACGAGCTGGCGCACCAGGTGGCCTACGCGCGCGACGACACCACGTTCAACGAGTCGTTCGCCGACGCGGTGGCGCAGATCGGCGGCCGGCGCTGGATGGCCGCGCACGCCAGCGCCCAGGCGCAGGCCGCCGACCGGGCCGCGCAGCAGCGCCAGCGCGACTTCCAGGCCCTGACGCTGGCCGCGCGCGCGCAGCTCGAGGCCCTGTACGCCGGCCCGCTGGACGACGCGGCCAAGCGCGAGCGCAAGGCCGCCGTGTTCGCGCAGCTGCGCGCCGACTACGCGGCCCTGAAGGCCCAGCGCTGGGGCGGCTACAGCGGCTACGACCGCTGGTTCGCCGGCGCCAACAACGCCAGCCTGGGCGTGCTGGCCGCGTACAACGCACTCGTGCCGGCCTTCGAGCACCGCTTCGAGGCCGACGGCGCCGACTTCCCCCGCTTCTACGCCGACGTGCGCGCGCTGGCCGCGCTGCCCCGGGCCGAGCGCCGCGCCCGCCTCGAAACGCCCTGAGACCAGGAGCCCACCCATGCCCGACATCCGCATCCACCGCGCCCACCGCCTGGGCCTGGCGCGCGCGCGCCAGGTGGCCTGGTCCTGGGCCGAGCAGGTCGAGCGCGACTTCGACCTCGCCTGCACCGTGCGCGAGGGCGAGGCCGGCGACACCGTCGAGTTCCAGCGCACCGGCGTCAGCGGCCGGCTGCTCGTGGCGGCCGACCACTTCGACCTCGAGGCCAGGCTCGGCTTCCTGCTCGGCGCGTTCTCGCGCACGATCGAGGCCGAGATCACGAAGAACCTGGATGCGCTGCTGGCCGCCGCGACGGCGCCGGCGCCGGCGGCGGCCGCTGCCGCAGCGCCGAGCACCCGCAAGACCGCTGCTGGCGGCGCGAAGGCGCGTGCCCAGGCCTCGGCGGCGGCCCAGCCCAAGCCCCGCAAGACGCCGCCGGCGCGGCGCTGAACGGCGGCCCGGCTGCGGACGTCCGTGGCAGGGCGGCGCGCGCCCCGTTTGATCGCTGCCGACAGCGCCGCTGAACCCGGTGCGCGCCGGCGGCGTCCACACTGCAGGCCTGCCCGCTCCAGGAGTTCGCCATGAACGCCATGAACGCCGAGACTGCCGCGACCACCCGCCTGCCCACCTACTTCATCTCGCACGGCGGCGGGCCCTGGCCCTACATGCCCGAGATGCGCGCGGCGATGGCGCCGCTGCGCGCCTCGCTCGAGGGCATCGCGCAGTCGATCGAGGCCTCGCTCGGGGCGCCGCCGCGGGCGGTGCTCTCGGTGTCGGGGCACTGGGAGGCGCCCCGCTTCACCGCCATGGCCGCCGAGCAACCGCCGATGGTCTACGACTATTTCGGCTTCCCGGCCCACACCTACCATGTGAAGTACGCGGCACCGGGGGCACCGGCCCTGGCCGGGCGCATCGCCGAGCTGCTGCGCGGGGCCGGCCTCGAGGCCGCGCTGGATGCCGAGCGCGGCTACGACCACGGCACCTTCGCGCCGCTGGCGGTGATGTACCCCGAGGCCCGGGTGCCGGTGCTGCAGCTCTCGCTGAAGGCCGGCTACGACCCGGCCGAGCACCTGGCCGCGGGCCGTGCGCTGCGGCCGCTGCGCGACGAGGGCGTGCTGATCCTGGGCAGCGGCCTGAGCTTCCACAACCTGCGCCTGCGCGGCCCGGCCGCGGCCGCGCCCTCGCAGGCCTTCGACGCCTGGCTGCACGAGACGCTGGAAGGCCGCCCGCCGGCCGAGCGCAGCGCGCGGCTGCAGGCCTGGACGCAGGCGCCGGCGGCCCGCATCGCGCACCCGAGCGAAGACCATCTGCTGCCGCTGATGGTGGCGCTGGGCGCGGCCGAGGACGAGCCCGCGGCCACCGTGTTCCACGAGTCGGGCTCGTTCATGGGCTGGACCACCTCGAGCTGGCGCTTCGGCAGCCTGCCGGTGCGCTGACGCGCGCGCAGGCTCAGCCGCCCGGCGCGGCGGCGGGCGGGCGCACCTGGGCCAGCGCCGTCGCCGCCGCGCTGCGCACCAGCCGGGCATCGCGCTGCAGGCCCTGCAGGCGGCGCTGCAGCCAGGGCATCAGGTCTTCGCTCGGCGCCTCGGCCGGCAGCACGGCCAGATCGTCGGGGCCCGCCGGCGGCGCGGCCGGATCGTCAGGGCCTGGCGGCGCCACCGCCAGGGGCGGCGCGGCCGGCGCCGCCGGCGGCAGCTGCAGGCATTCGCGCAGCGCGGCCTGCGCCCGCTGCAGCGCCTGCAGCGTGGCGGCCGGCTCGAGCCCGACGCCGCTGCCGGCCAGGATCATGCGCACCATCGACAGGTGTGCCATCAGTCGCTGGCCGTGGTCGATCATCGCCGCCACCTGGGCCACCGGCAGCTGCACGCCGCGCGGCTCGGCGCGGCTGCGCTGCAGCGTCGCGGCCAGGGCGCTGAGCGCGTCGTAGGCCCGGCGCCGCGCCATCCGGGGCTGCACCCCTTCGGCCGCGGGCCAGCGCAGCGCGTGGGCGGCATAGTCGTCCAGCGCCTTCAGCGCGGCTTCGACGGCGCTGGGCAGCTGGCGCCGCTCCCAGGACGGCAGCACGTAGCTGAAGCCCCAGGCCAGCAGCGCGCCCAGCAGCGTGTCGGCGGCGCGCTCGGCCACGGGGAAGCCCAGCGCCGGGTTGACGGCATGCACCTGCAGCAGCGCCATCACCGTGGCCGCGCCGGCGCTGACCCAGTAGCGCTGCAGCACGAAGGCGTGCGCGGTGCCCACCGCCAGCAGGAACACGCCCGCCAGCAGCGCCGGCGTGTGCAGCCCGGCCAGGGCCAGCACCAGGGCGCAGCCCAGCAGCGTGCCGCCGACGCGGGCGTTGCGGCGCGAGAGGGTCTGCTCGAGGTTGCCGCGCAGCACCACGGCCACGCTCAGCACCAGCCAGTGCGGGTGCGAGGCCCAGGGCAGGTGGCGCCCGATGACGTAGGCGCTGCCCAGGGCCAGAGCGGCGCGCAGCGCGTGCCGCGCCACCGGCGAGGCCAGGTGCAGCTGGCTCCACAGCGCGCGCAGCGGCCAGCCTTCGGGGGCGACGAAGCGCTGCAGCTCGGCCGGCTGCAGCGGCAGCGCCTCGCTCGCGCCCTGCTGCAGGGTGGCGATGCGGTCGACGACGGCGTCCATCGCGCGCAGCCGCATCACCAGCGCCGGCAGCAGCCGCGAGCGCGGGTCGTCGGCGGCGATCGGCGCCTGCGCGTACAGCGCCGCGTAGTCGAAGCCCGCCGCCGCTGTGGCCGCCTCGGCTGCTTCGGCCGCCCCGGCCGGCGGCGCACGGCCCCGCAGAGCCCGGTCCACCGCGTCCAGGCGCGCGCCGAGGTGGCGCAGCGCCTGCGCGGTCTGCGCCAGCAGCCAGCGGCTGCCGGCGTCGTCGCCCAGCAGCTCGAGGTCGAGCCGGCTGGCCAGCAGCAGGTCGCGCAGGTCGATCGCGCGCAGCAGCATCGCCGCCGGGCGGCTGGTGGGCGTGGGGTCGGCGAAGACGAAGTCGCGCGCCGCCTGCACCCGGTCGGCCAGCGCCGCCTCGCCCAGCACCCAGGCGCGCATCGCCGCGCGGGCCTCGGGCGCCGCCGCCGGGGTGGCGATCAGATCGGCGCGCGCCTGCAGCAGCTGCACCGTCGCACGCAGGGCCTCGGCCAGCGCCAGGCGCTGGTAGGGCCGCGCCAGCGCGCGCGCACACAGCAGCGACCAGCCCAGGTAGGCCGCGCTGCCCGCCGCGTTCCAGGCCACCACCGGCAGCACCGGGTCGGCCCCGGCCGGCGAGGCGAGCGAGAACACCACCGCCAGGATCGGCGCGAACGACACCGCGCCGGCGCGCACGCCCCAGGCCATCGTCATCATGGCCACGAAAGTGATGGCGGCGATGCCCGGCCCGAGCCAGGCCGGGTGCGGCTTGAGCAGCGCCATCGCCAGCGCGGCCGCCACGCTCAGGACGCCGGCGGCCGAGACGCGGTGCCAGGTGCGCACCGCCGGCACCGGCATGTCGGCCAGGCTGGTGCAGATGGCGCCGCTCAGCGCCAGCAGCGCGGCGTGGGGCCCGGCCACGGCGGCCACCAGCAGCTGGATCAGGCCGATGCCCGCGGCCACCGTGAGGCCGTTGATGGCGAAGGCGGGCAGGCGGCGGGCGATCGACATCGACGAGGGGCTGGACGGTCCGCGCCGGGGACCGGCGCGGCCATGCATTCTGGCGGCAATCGGGACTGCGGCCTGCGGCCTCGCGCCTGGCTCCTGGCTCCTGGCTCCTGGCTCCTCGCGGCTCGCGGCTCGCGGCTCGCGGCTCGCGGCTCGCGGCGCCCGCGGCGCCCGCGGGGCCGCGCTTGCCGGAGCCCACGGCCGCTGCTCGCCGCCCGGCCCGGGGGCAGCCCGGACCGGCCTCAGCCGCCCAGGGCTCGCAGCAGCGCGCTGCCGCGCGGCGTGCCCCAGCCGGTGCAGGCATCCCAGCCGGGCCGGGCGGCGAAGGCGCCGTTGCTGCCGCTGGTGATGTCGTTGCACACGCCCTTGCCGGCCAGCGAGCCGTACAGCAGCGGGTTCAGGAAGCCCACCGGCTGCCCGAGCTTCTGGTTCACCAGCGCCAGCAGGCCGGCCCACAGCGGCGCCACGGCGCTGGTGCCGCCGATGACGAGGTTCTGGCCGTCGACCCGCACCTGGTAGCCGCTGGCCGGGTCGGCATCGCCGGCCACGTCGGGCACGCCGCGGCCGGGCTTGCCGCCGGGGCCCTGCGGCACCTGGGCCGGGCCCTGGTAGGCCGGCAGCGGGAAGTAGGCGCTGATGCCGCCGCCCGTGGCGCTCTGGCTGCCCTCGTTCCAGACCACCTCGCTGCCGATGCCCTGGGCGGTCGCCGTGAGCAGGGTGCCGCCGCAGCCCAGCGCGTAGGGGCTGGAGGCGGGGAAGTCGACGTGCGGCAGCCCGTCGGCCACGCCGTCGCCCGAGCCGTTGTCGCCGGCGGCGCAGCACACCGTGATGCCCATCGCCGCTGCGGCCTGGAAGGCCTGGTCGAACTGGGTCATGGTCTGCGCCGTCCAGTTGACCTCGGCACTGCCCCAGCTGATGGACACGACCGAGGGCCGGTTCTTCGTGTCGTGGATGGCGGTGGTGACGGCGTCGAGGAAGCCCTGGTCGGTGTTGGGCGCGAAGTACACCGCGATCGTGGCCTTCGGCGCCACCGCCGCAGCGACCTCGATGTCGAGCATCACCTCGCCGTCGGCGCTGCCGGCATTGGTGGGGTGGTTGCGCCCGCCGTCCACCCGCACCGCGTGCACGGCCGGTGGCGCCAGGCCCAGGGCCCCGAAGTAGGCCTTGAGGTCGGCCGGGCGGTAGCCGCCGCCGAGCTCGATCAGGGCGATGCACTGGCCGTGGCCGTCCAGCCCGGCGGGGAAGTCGTACAGCCGGGCCAGCTGCGGCGGCGTGAACGAGGTGCCGGCGGCGCGCGAGGCGCGCTCGCCGGCGGGCGCCGCGCGCTGGAAGTGCGGGCTGGCCTGCGGCCGGTTGTCCAGGCCGAAGACGCCGACGACGATGTCGGCCAGCTCGGCCGGCACGCTGACCGTGCCGACGCGGCCGCGGTAGGTGCCGGCATCGTGCTCGTACTCCTGCAGCGTCACGCCGAAGGCGGCGCCGAAGGCGCGGGCGTCGCCCGACAGCACCACGCTGCGCCGGGCGGCGTGCGAGCCCACCACCGTCAGGCCGTGCGCGGCGGCGAATCGCGCGACCTGGTCGAGGTCGGCCGCGGCGGCCCCGTGCTGGGCCTCGTAGTCCTCGCGGCTGAGATAGCGGCGCGACTGCGGCAGCCGGTCTTCGTGCGCGCCGCCGTCGGCCAGGCTGCGCGGCGAGGGACGTCCGCGCAGCCGCAGCGTGACCTCGAAGCGCTCGTCGTCGAGCGTGGCGCGCGTGGCGCGGGCGCCCGGCATCGCTGCGCGCTCGCTGCCGGGGATGACGTGGCGGGGGGGTGAGCTGGCCATGGACTGCCTTTCACGGTGCGCGCGGGCCGGCGCCGGGTGCCGGCCCGCGGAGGACGGCGCTCGCCCGGCCGCGGGATCTCGGTCCAGCTTGCGGCCCGCGCCGGGGGCGGGCCCATCCCTAACTGCCGCGTGGCGTGCAACGAAACATGACCCGGCCGCTCAGCCGGGCGCCGTGCGCGGCAGGTACTGCGGGGCCCGGCGCAGCCGCGTGGCCTGCTCGAAGGCGGCGCCCAGCGCCAGCAGCCGCGCCTCGCTGTAGGCCGGGCCCACGAACGACAGGCCCAGCGGCAGCCCGCGCACGAAGCCGGCCGGCACCGTCAGGTGCGGGTAGCCGGCCACCGCGGCCGGGGTCGAGAAGCTGGCGCCGGCGTGGTCGCCGCTGACGTAGTCGATGAGCCAGCTCGGCCCGCCGGTGGGGGCGATCACGGCGTCGAGCCGGTGCTGCGCGAACACGGCGTCCAGGCCCTGCGTGCGGGCGCCCGCGGCGCAGGCGGCCAGCGCGTCGCGGTAGGCCGGGTCGTCCAGGCCGCCCAGGGCCTGCGCGCGCTCGAACAACTCCTGCCCGAACCAGGGCATCTCGTCGGCCCGGTGTTCGCGGTTGAAGGCGATCACGTCGGCCAGGCTGTGCACCGGCGCCTGCGGCGCGAAGGTCTGCAGCCAGACGCCGAGGTCGTGCTTGAACTCGTGCAGCAGCACCGCCAGCTCGGCGTCGCCGTAGTCGTCCTTGGGCAGGCCCACGTCGTCGACGATCACCGCGCCCTGCGCGCGCAGCACCGCGATCGCCTGCTCGACCAGGGCATCGGCCTCGTCGAACCCCGTGAAGTAGGCCCGCGCCACGCCCAGCCGCGCCCCCTGCAGCGGCGCGCGGCCCGCGTCGGGCGCCGCCGGGGCGGGCGCGCGCAGCGTCACCGGGTCGGCGCCATCGGGGCCGGCCATCGCCGCATACAGCAGCGCCGCATCGGCCACGGTGCGCGTCATCGGGCCGGCCGTGTCCTGGGTGTGCGAGATCGGGATCACGCCGTCGCGGCTGATGCGGCCGACGGTGGGCTTCAGGCCGACCAGGCCGTTGATCGACGAGGGCGAGACGATCGAGCCGTCGGTCTCGGTGCCCACGCCCAGGGCGGCCAGGCTGGCCGCCATCGCCGCGCCGGTGCCGGCGCTGGAGCCGCTGGTGCTGCGGTCCAGCGCGTAGGGGTTGCGGGTGAGGCCGCCGCGAGCGCTCCAGCCGCTGGTGGAGCGGGTCGAGCGGATGTTGGCCCATTCGCTGAGGTTGGTCTTGGCCAGGATCACCGCGCCGGCGTCGCGCAGGCGCTTCACCAGGTGCGCGTCGCGCACCGCGCGCACGCCGGCCAGGGCCAGCGAGCCGCCGCTGGTGCTCATGCGGTCGCCGGTGGCGATGTTGTCCTTCAGCAGCACCGGCAGGCCGTGCAGCGGGCCGCGCAGGCGGCCGGCGCGGCGTTCGGCGTCGCGCTCGCGCGCGATGGCCAGCGCGTCGGGGTTCATCTCGAGGATGCTGTTCAGGTGCGGGCCATGGCGGTCGAGGGCCTCGATGCGGGCGCTGTAGCCGGCGACCAGGTCTTCGGCCGTGGTGCGGCCTTCGCGCAGGGCTTGCGCGAGCGCGGTGGCGCTGGCTTCTTCGAGCTCGATCGGCGGCGGGGCAGATGGGTCCACGGCAAAGGCTTTCGCGGCAAGCAGGGTGGCGGGCGCCAGCAGCAGGCTGCGGCGGCGCAGGCCCGGCGCGGGCGCCGCGGCCTCCGGGCCATCGGGGCGGCAGGGGCGGGAAGGGCGGTCGGAACCGGAGGTCATCGAGGGCCGGGGCTGGGGCGCCGGGCAAGGCGAAACCCACTGTAGCGGATGGCCGCCGCACCCCTTCCGGGCACGGTCTTGGGCTGGTGCACACTCCCGCGCCATGGGACCCCTGAACGGATTGCGCGTGGTCGAGATCGCCAGCATCGGCCCGGGCCCGATGTGCGGCATGCTGCTGGCCGACCTGGGCGCCGAGGTCGTGCGCATCGACCGCCTGGCGCCCAGCGGCCTGGGCCTGCCGGTGGCGCGGCGGCACGACGTGAACGGGCGCAGCCGGCGCTCGATCGCGCTCGACCTGAAGGCCGCCGCCGGCCGCGACGCGGCGCTGCGCCTGATCGACCGCGCCGATGTGCTGATCGAGGGCTTCCGGCCCGGCGTGGCCGAAGGCCTGGGCCTGGGCCCGGCCGACTGCCATGCGCGCAACCCCGGCCTCGTGTACGGCCGCATGACCGGCTTCGGACAGGCCGGCCCGCTGGCGCAGGCCGCCGGCCACGACCTCAACTACATCGCGCTCAGCGGCGCGCTGCACGCCATCGGCCCGGCCGGCGGCAAGCCGCTGCCGCCGCTGAACCTGGTGGGCGACTATGGCGGCGGCGCGCTCTACCTGGCCTTCGGCGTGATGGCGGCGCTGTACGAGCGCCAGCGCTCGGGCCGCGGCCAGGTGGTCGATGCGGCGATGGTCGACGGCGCGGCCTCGCTGGCCTCGATCTTCTACGGCCTGCACGCCGCCGGCACCTGGGGCCGCGAGCGCGGCGCCAACCTGCTGGACGGCGGCGCGCCCTTCTACGACACCTACGAGACCGCCGATGGCCGCTGGGTCGCCGTGGCCGCGCTCGAGCCCAAGTTCTACGCCGAGCTGGCCGAACGGCTCGGGCTCGAGCCGCGCTTCGTGCGCGGCCAGTACGACCGCCGGCTCTGGCCCGAGATGCGCGAGGCGATCGCCGCCACGCTGCGCCGGCGCACGCGCGACGAGTGGTGCGCGCAGCTCGAAGGCAGCGACGCCTGCTTCGCGCCCGTGCTCGATTTCGACGAGGCGCCGCGGCACGCCCACGCCGCCGCCCGCGGCGCCTTCGTCAGCGTCGACGGCGTGACCCAGCCGGCGCCGGCGCCGCGCTTCGACCGCACGCCGG
>JAGWMW010000070.1 GCA_028871575.1 Burkholderiales bacterium
GGCGGCCGCGAGCGGCGGCAGGCTCAGGGCCACCGTCGTGCCGCGGCCGTCGCGCGGGCCGAGCGTGGCGCCGCGCGCGCTCACCGATTGCAGCTGCGCGCTGTCGGTGACGGCCGCGCCGACGTGGAAGGCCCGCGCCGGCTTGCCGTCCACCTCGATCAGGGCCAGGCCCTCGCCGGCCGCCGCGGCCGGGGCGCCGGCACGCGGGCTCACCACGCCCAGCAGCCGGAAGCGGGCGTCGGCGGCCGGCACCTGCGCCTGGGCCGCCGCGGGGTCGGCGCCCAGCAGCGGCGCGAGGTCGGCCTGCGCGCTGGCCACCGTGGTGGCGGTCTGGGTGCCCGCGGGCATGGCCGGCGCCGCCACGAACAGGCGCAGGCCCCAGAACACGGCGCTGGCCGCCACCGAAGCCCAGACGAAGACCGTACCCACGCGCAGCCACATAGCGCGATTATCATGCGCCCCCTCACGGTGTCCCTCACCGCCCGCGCGTCGTGCCCGATCCCGCCATGAATCCGAAGCTCGCCCTCGTTCGCCGGGCGCGCGCCAGCCGCGCCAGCCGCGGTTTCACGCTCATCGAGCTGATGGTCGTGCTCGTCATCATCGGCGTGCTGGGGGCGCTGATCGTGCCCAACCTGCTCGACCGGGCCGAGGACGCCCGGGTCACCGCCGCACGCACCGACGTCGGCAACCTGATGCAGGCGCTCAAGCTCTACAAGCTCGACAACCAGCGCTACCCCAGCGCCGAGCAGGGCCTGCAGGCGCTGGTGACCAAGCCCACCACGGGCGTGATCCCGCCCAACTGGCGGCCCTACATCGACAAGCTGCCCACCGACCCCTGGGGTCATCCGTACCAGTACCTCAACCCGGGCATCAAGGGCGAGATCGACGTCTTCAGCCTCGGCGCCGACGGCAAGCCCGGCGGCGAAGGCCGCGATGCGGACATCGGGTCCTGGCAGTAGCGCCCCGGCCGCCGGCCGGCCCCGGGCCCGCGACGGCGGCTTCACCCTGATCGAGCTGCTGGTGGTGATCGCGATCATCGCGGTCTCGGTGGGCGTGGTCAGCCTGGCCCTGAGAGACCGCGGCGCCTCGCGCCTGGACCAGGACGGCGAGCGCCTGGCCGTGCTGCTGGAGATGGCCCGCGCCGAGGCCCGGGCCGCCGGCAGCACCGTGCTCTGGGTGCCGCAGGCGCGGCCGGCGGCCGACGGCTCGCAGTTCCGCTTCGTCGGCCTGCCGGCGGCGCAGGCGCTGCCCACGCGATGGCTCGACCCGGCCACGCACGCGGCCATCGATGGCGCGCCGAGCGTGCGGCTCGGGCCCGACGCGATCCTGCCGCCGCAGCGCATCGAGCTGCAGCTCGGCCGCTACCGGCTCGAGGTCGCCAGCGACGGCCTCGGCCCGTTCACGGCCTCGGCCGCGGCGGCCGGGCCATGAGGCGGCGCGCCCGCGCCCCGGCCGGGCCCGCGGCGGCGGCCGGCTTCACGCTGCTCGAGGTGCTGGTGGCGCTGGCCATCGTGGCCTTGGCCCTCGGCGCCGGCCTGCGCGCGGCCGGGGTGCTCACCGACAATGCCGCCCGGCTGGGCGAGGTCATCGCGGCGCAATGGTGTGCCGACAACCAGCTCACCGCGCTGCGCCTGGCGCGCACCTTTCCCGGCGTCGGCGATGCCGGCTTCAGCTGCGACGAGCTCGGCCGCCGCTACGAAGGCACCCTGGTCACGCGGCCGACGCCCAACCCCAGCTTCCGGCGCGTCGATGCGGTGATGCGCGACGCGCAGGGCCACACGCTGGTGACCCTGTCCACCGTGCTGACCAACCAATGAAGAGTGCCCGCCGGGGTGGCGCCGGCTTCACGCTGGTCGAGGTGCTGGTGGCCCTGCTCATCATGGCGCTGCTGGCGGGCCTGGCCTGGCAGGGCGTGGACGGCATGGTGCGCTCGCGCGACGACAGCCGCCAGGCCCTGGACCGCACGGTGCGGCTGGACACCGTGCTCACGCAATGGGAGCAGGACCTGCGCGCCCTCATCGACACCGGCGCCGTGCCGCCCATCACCTTCGACGGCCAGACCCTGCGCCTGACGCGGCGCAGCGACGACGGCGTGGTGCTGGTGGCCTGGGCCGTGCGCGACGGCACCTGGCAGCGCTGGGCGGCGCCTGCGGCCACCACCGTGGGCGCACTGCAGGACGACTGGCTGCGCAGCCAGCAGCTGCTGGGCAACGAGGCCGGCCAGGTGCGACTGAGCGGGGGCGCCGGCCCCTGGCAGATCTACTTCAACCGCGGCGGGCTGTGGAGCAACGCCCAGTCCACCGGCGACCTGGCGCCGGTGGCCGGCGCCGGCGGCGTGGCGCTGGCCGCTGCGGCGGCAGCAGCGGCGACAGCGGCCTCGGCCGCGTCCGAGCCGGCGGCCGCGCCGGCGACCGGCCCGCAGCCGGTGGCGGTGCGCGAGCTGCTGCCGGACGGCGTGCGCCTCGTCATCACGCTGGACGGCCATACCCTCACGCGCGACATCGCGCTCGGCCCGGGCGGCGCATGAGGGGCCTGCCGCAGCGCCCGGCGCGCCGGCCCGGCCAGCAGGGCGCGGCGCTGCTGCTGGCGATGATCATCCTGGCGCTGGTGACGACGCTGGCCGCGGGCATGGTCTGGCAGCAGGCGCGGGCGGTGCAGGTCGAGGCTGCCGAGCGCGCCCGCGCCCAGTCCGCCTGGGTGCTGACAGGCGCGCTCGACTGGGCGCGGCTGATCCTGCGCGAAGACCTGCGCGCCGCTCAGCGCCGCGGGCCGCTGTACACCTCGCTCGGCGACAGCTGGGCCACGCCGCTGGAGGAGGCCCGGCTGTCCAGCTTCCTGGCCGCCGACCAGGACAACAACGTCGACAGCGGGCCCGAGGCCTTCATCAGCGGCCGCATCGTCGACGCGCAGTCGCGCTACAACCTGCGCAACCTGGTCGACGGCACCGGCCGCATCGTGCCGGTGCAGCTGGCCGGGCTGCAGCGCCTGGCGCAGGCGGCCGGGGCGCCGGGGTCGGCCGCCGACGAGATTGCGCAGGCCCTGGCCCGGGCCTACGCGCCGGTCGCCGCCGGCGGCAACCCGCAAGCGCCGATCAAGCCGCAGCAGCTGTCCGACCTGCGCTGGCTCGGCGTGGACGATGCCACGCTGCAGCCGCTGCGGCCCTTCGTCACGCTGCTGCCGGTGCTCACCCCCGTCAACGCCAACACCGCCCCGGCCGAGGTGCTGCTGGCGGCCATCGACGGCCTCGACCTCGGCAGCGCCCAGCGCATCGTGCAGGCCCGCCAGCGCAACCCCTACACCACGCTGCCGGCGCTGCAGGCCGTGCTGCCCCAGGGGGCGACGCTGGACGCGACGCGCGTGGGCGTGTTCAGCGCCTGGTTCGTGGTCACCGGCCGGCTGCGGCTGGACGAGCGGGTGCTCGAGCAGCGCTCGCTGCTGCAGCGCGACCTGGACCGCGTGACCGTGCGGCGCACCGAGCGCCGCAGCTTCGCGACCTCGGCACGCTGAAGGCCACAATACGGCCCGGCGGTGCTGCCCCGGCTTCGGCGTCGAGGCGCTGCCGCTGCCGTGCCACCGCTGCTGCCCTGCCTCTGCTGCCCTTCACGCCCTGACCGACCCGCCCGACCTGCCCGCCCCAGTCGACCGCCCGCGTTTTCCGTCCCGCCCAGCGCCCCGATGTCCCTGCTCGTGATCCAGCTGCCCCCGCGCGAGCGCCTGCAGGCGCGCAGCGCTGCGGCCGAGGCCGCGCCGGTGCCGCGCCTGCCCGCCGACTGGCCCTACGTCTACAGCGCCGATGGCCGCCAGCCCACGCAGCACGGCCGGGCCCCGGCCGCGCTGCTGCCCCGCGCCGACGAGCGCGTGCTGGTGCTGGGCGAGGCCGAGATCAGCTGGCACCGCGTCGAGGTGCCGCGCGCGCCGGCCGCGCGGCTGCGCTCGGCGCTGCTGGGCGTGATGGAGGAAGCGCTGCTCGAGGACGACGAGGCGCTGCACTTCGCGCTCGGCCCCGGCGCCGTCGGCGGCCAGGCCGGCTGGGTCGCGGTGACGCAGCGCCCGTGGCTGGCCGGGGCGCTGGCGGCGCTCGAATCGGCCGGGGTCGTGGTCGACCGCGTCGTGCCCGCCAGCCTGCCGGGTGGCGCCGCGCGGGGCCACTTCTTCGTCGCCGAGACCGCCGGCCAGCCCGAGCCCTGGCTCGCCTGGGCCGGCGCCGAGCGGGCCTTGTGCCTGCCGCTCACCGGCGGCCTGGCCCGCGCGCTGCTGGCGCCGGCCGCCGCCACCGAGCCCGTGCGCTGGAGCAGCACGCCCGCCGCGGCGGTCGCGGCCGAGGCCTGGCTGGGCGCGCCGGTGCCGCTGATGGGGGAGGCCGAGCGCCTGCTCGAGGCGGCCCAGGGCGGCGCCAACCTGCGCCAGTTCGAACTCGCGGCCCGGCGGCGCGGCCGCCGCGCGCTCGAGCTGGCCGTGCAGCGCCTGCTCAGCGCCGAATGGCGCCCGGTGCGCGTCGGCCTGGTGGCGCTGGCGCTGATCCATCTGGTCGGCCTGAATGCCTACGCCTGGCACGAGCGGCGCGCCATCGCCGCGCGGCGCGACGCGATGACGGCGCTGCTGCTCAGCACCTACCCCGAGGTGCGTGCCGTGCTCGACGCACCGCTGCAGATGGCGCGCGAGACCGAGCGCCTGCGCGCCGCCGCCGGCCGCACCGGCGGCGGCGACCTCGAGACCCTGCTCGGCGCCGCGGCCGGCGCCTGGCCCGAAGGGCAGGGCCCGGTGCAGGGCCTGCGATTCGAGCCCGGCCGCCTGAGCCTCGCGGCCGCGAACTGGAGCGAGGCCCAGTTCAGCCAGTTTCGCGACCGCCTGCAGCCGCTGGGCCTGGAGGCGCAGCGGGCCGACGGCCGCATCACCATCACCCGCGCCGACGCGGCAGGCACGGCATGACGACCGAGGCGGTGACGCCGGGCCGCCTGGCGGCGCTGCAGGGCGCCTGGCGCGGCCTGCCCGCCCGAGAGCGGCGGCTGCTGCGGCTGGCGGCTGTGGTGGTGGCCGCGGCCGGGCTGTGGCTGCTGGCCCTGCAGCCGGCACTGCGCACGCTGGCACAGGCGCCGGCCGAGCTCGACGCGCTGGACCGCCAGGCCCGGGCCATGCAACGGCTGGCGGCCGAGGCGGCCGAGCTGCGCGCGACGCCGCCGGTGCCGCGCGCCCAGGCCGAGGCCGCCCTGAAGGCCGCCACCGAGCGCCTGGGCGCGGCCGGCCGGCTCTCGCTGCAGGGCGACCGCGCGGTGCTCAGCCTCACCGACGTGGCCCCGGGGGCGCTGCGCGACTGGCTGGTGGAGGTGCGCGCGGGCGCACGCGCCCGCCCGGTCGAGGCCCGCCTCACGCGCAGCGCCGGCGGCTACAGCGGCACGCTGACGGTGGCCCTGGAGAGTGCCTCGTGAGCCCCGCGCCGCCGCCCGCAGGGGCTCGCACCTCCGTGCGCAGCACGGAGCCCGCGTCATGACCCGCTGGGGCTGGGCCGGCGCCGGCGCACTGGCCGGTGCCGTGATCGCCCTCGGGGTCTGCGCCCCGGCCGCCTGGCTGGCGCGCTGGGTGGGCGAGGCCACCGGGCAGCGCCTGCTGCTGGCCGATGCGCGCGGCTCGGTCTGGCGGGGCAGCGCGGTGCCGGTGCTCACGGGCGGGCCCGACAGCCACGACGCGAGCCGCCTGCCCGACCGCCTGCACTGGACGCTGGGCTTCGAAGGCGCGGGCCTGGCCCTGCACGCACGCCAGGCCTGCTGCCTCAACGGCACCGTGGTGCTGCGGCTGCGGCCCGGTCTCGGCCGTTGGCGCTTCGAGCTCGTCGGCGTGCCGCCGCCGGCCAGCGGCCGCGCCTGGGTGGCGCGCTGGCCTGCGTCCTGGCTGGTGGGCCTGGGCACGCCTTGGAACACGGTCCGGCCCTCGGGCCTGATGGAGTTCAGCAGCCCGGGCCTGGTGCTCGAAGGGGTGCAGGGCCGCCTGCGCTTCACGGGCGACGCCGCGCTGGCCCTGGACGGCATGGCCTCGCGGCTGTCGAGCCTGGACCCGCTGGGCAGCTACCGCCTGAGCCTGCACGGCGACGCCGCCCAGGGCGACGCCGCCACGCTGCGCCTGGACACCCTGCGCGGCCCGCTGCGCCTGGAGGGCAGCGGCGACTGGGTCGGATCGCGCCTGCGATTCAGCGGCCTGGCCAGCGCCGACGCCGGCTCGGGGCCGGCCCTGCTGGGCCTGCTCAGCATCATCGGCCGGCGCGAAGGCGCGGCCTCGGTCTTCTCGATAGGATGAGCATGAAAGCACTCGGCAAGCGCGCGACCGCCCTGGCCCTCGCCGCGGCCCTGGCCGCGGCCCCCGGCGGCGGCGTGGCCTGGGCCCAGCCGTCGCCCTCGGCGCCCGGGCGCGGCGCGCGCGCGCCGGTGACGGTGAACTTCGTCAATGCCGACATCGAGGCGGTGACGCGGGCGATGTCGGCCATGATCGACCGCAACATCATCGTCGACCCCCGCGTGAAGGGGCAGATCACGCTGTCCAGCGAGCAGCCGCAGAGCGTGGCCAGCGCCTACCAGGCCTACCTGACGGCGCTGCGCGGGCTGGGCTTCGCGGTGGTCGACAGCGGCGGCCTGCTGAAGGTGGTGCCCGAGGCCGACGCCAAGCTGCAGACCGGCACCGTCTCGGTGGGCGGCGTCGGCCCGCACGGCGACCAGGTGATCACGCAGATCTTCACGCTGCGCTACGAGAACCCGAACAACCTGGTGGCGGTGCTGCGCCCGCTGATCAGCGCCAACAACACCATCAACGCCAGCCCCGGCAGCAACGCGCTCGTGATCACCGATTACGCCGACAACCTGCAGCGCATCGCCAAGATCATCGCCGCGCTCGACCAGCCCTCGGGCACCGGGATCGAGGTCGTGCCGCTGCGCTACGCGGTGGCGGCCGACCTGGCACCGCTGGTGCAGCGGCTGGTCGAGGGCGGCAGTGGCGTGGCGCTGCCCGGCCAGCCGGCCGCCCTCAACCCGCTCGGCGCCAACGGCACCACCATCGTGGCCGATGCCCAGAGCAACACCCTGATCGTGAAGGCCGCCAACCCGGCGCGGCTGGCCGACGTGCGCGCCACCATCGCCCGCCTCGACCGCCCGGACGGCCTGGCCGGCCCCGGCGGCGGCATGTGGGTGGTGCACCTGAAGAACGCCGACGCGGCGCGGCTGGCCGTGGTCGTGCGTGCGGCCTTCGCCGCGCTCGGCAGCGGCAGCAGCGGCACCGCGGGCGGCACCGGCGCCGGGGCCTCGGGCCTGAACCGCGGCGCGCCGGCCACGCCGACCCCCAACCCGCTGTCCAGCAGCGGGCTGATGGGCAGCGGCGGCAGCAGTGCCAGTGCCGGCGTGACGGCGCCAGCCGAGCCCTCCACCGGCGGCTTCATCCAGGCCGACCCGGCCACCAACTCGCTCGTCGTCACCGCCCCCGAGCCGCTGTACCGCCAGGTGCGGGCGCTGATCGAGCAGCTCGACACGCGGCGGCCCCAGGTCTACATCGAGAGCCTGATCGTCGAGGTCTCGGGCGACAACGCGGCCGACTTCGGCTTCCAGTGGCAGGGCCTGCTGGGCAAGAGCGGCGACAAGGTGGGCCTGGCGGCCGGCACCAACTTCACCCCCGCCAGCGGCAGCGGCAACATCATCACGCTGCAGACGGCGGCGGCCGCGGGGCAGGTGACACTGAACCAGGGCCTGAACCTGGGCCTGCTGCGCTCGTACAACGGCGTCACTTCGCTGGCCGCCATCGCGCAGGCGCTGCAGACGCAGGGGCAGACCAACATCATCTCGGCGCCGAACCTGATCACGCTGGACAACGAGGAGGCCAAGATCGTGGTCGGCGAGAACGTGCCCTTCATCACCGGCCAGTACACCCAGACCGGCGGCGCGACGACCAACCCTTTCCAGACCATCGAGCGCAAGGACGTCGGCATCACGCTGCGCATCCGGCCGCAGATCGGCGAGAACGGCGCGATCCGGATGCAGATCTTCCAGGAGCAGAGCGCGGTCGAGGCCACCACGGCCGCCGGCACCACCAATGCCGGCCCCTCCACCTCCAAGCGCTCGATCGAGGCCACGGTGACGGTCGACGACGGCCAGATCCTGGTGCTGGGCGGCCTGATCCAGGACGCGGTCACCGTCAACCGCAGCAAGGTGCCGCTGCTGGGCGACCTGCCCTTCGTCGGCGGCCTGTTCCGCAGCGAGAGCCGCGAGCGCAAGCGCACCAACCTGATGGTCTTCCTGCGCCCGGTGGTGCTGCGCGATGCGCCGGCCAGCGCGCAGCTCTCGCGCGACCGCTACGAGCAGATGCGCGGCGAGCAAGAGCGCACCCAGCCCGCGCCCAGCCTGGCGATGCCGATCAACGAGGTGCCGGTGCTGCCGCCGGCCCCCGCCACGCCCGCGGCGTCGGCCGCCTCGGCGCCAGCGGCCGCGCCGCGGCTGCTGTACCCGCCGGCGGCCACCGACCACCCCGGCCCGGCCCCGCGCTGAGCGCCGCGCCGACGCCCCGCCGCCATGGCCATCCGCCACCCGCTGCCCTACGCCTACGCCAAGGCCCACACGCTGCTGCTCGAGGACGACGGCCAGCGGCTGCGCCTGTGGGCCGGCGAGACCACGCCGGCCAGCGCCCTGGCCGAGGTGGCACGGCTGTTCGACGTGGCCAGCTTCGAGCGCGAGGCCACGGCCACGCTGGGCCAGCGCATCGCCGTGGCCTACGCCGGCAGCGAGAGCAGCGCCGCGGCCGTGATCGGCGAGGTCGAGAGCGGCGTCGACCTGAGCCGCATGATGCAGGAGCTGCCGGCGGTCGAAGACCTGCTCGAAGCCGCCGACGACGCGCCGATCATCCGCATGCTCAACGCGCTGCTGACGCAGGCGGCCAAGGACGGCGCGAGCGACATCCACATCGAGCCCTACGAGCGCAGCAGCTCGGTGCGCTTCCGCGTCGACGGCACGCTGCGCGAGGTGGTCACGCCGAACAAGGCGCTGCACGCGGCGCTGATCAGCCGGCTGAAGATCATGGCCGAGCTCGACATCGCCGAGAAGCGCCTGCCGCAGGACGGCCGCATCTCGCTGCGCATCGGCGGCCGCGCCATCGACGTGCGGGTCTCGACCCTGCCCAGCGCCCACGGCGAGCGCGCCGTGCTGCGCCTGCTGGACAAGACCGAGAGCCGCTTCACGCTCGAAGGCCTGGGCATGGACGGCGCCGTGCTCCAGTCCTTCGCGCGCCTGATCCAGCAGCCGCACGGCATCGTGCTCGTCACCGGGCCCACCGGCTCGGGCAAGACGACCACGCTGTATGCCTCGCTGGGCCGCGTCGACACCGCCACCACCAACGTGCTGACGGTGGAAGACCCGATCGAGTACGAGCTGCCCGGCATCGGGCAGACCCAGGTCAACCCGAAGATCGAGCTGAGCTTCGCCAAGGCGCTGCGCGCGATCCTGCGCCAGGACCCGGACGTGATCATGATCGGCGAGATCCGCGACTACGAGACGGCGCAGATCGCGATCCAGGCCAGCCTCACCGGCCACCTGGTGCTGGCCACCATCCACACCAACGACGCCCCGTCCTCGGTCACGCGGCTGATCGACATGGGGGTGGAGCCCTACCTGCTGTCGAGCAGCCTGCTCGGGGCGCTGGCGCAGCGCCTGGTGCGCAAGCTCTGCCCGGCCTGCAAGCGCCAGGGCGGCGACGGCCTCTGGCACCCGGTGGGCTGCGAGCAGTGCAGCCGCACCGGCTACAAGGGCCGCACCGGCGTCTACGAGCTGATGACGGTGAACGAGCAAGTGCAGACCCTGATCCACAACCGCGCCGCCGAGCAGGACCTGGCGGCCGCGGCCCGCGCCGCCGGCCTGCGCCCGATGCGCGACGACGGCGAGCGGCTGGTGGCCGGCGGCATCACCTCGGCCGAGGAAGTGATCCGCGTCACGCGGGACTGAGATGGACCCCCGAGCTCACTTCGTTCGCTGCCCCCCGAGGGGGCGGTCAGGTCCTTCGGAACGGCCGGGCGGACCTGAAGTGAAGCCCCGACGCTCACGTTGTTCGCTGCCCCCCGAGGGGGCGGTCAGGTCCTTCGGAACGGCCGGGCGGACCTGACGTGCACCCTCCCCGCTGACATGCCCGCCTACCGCTTCGAAGCGCTCGACGCCGCCGGCAAGTCGCAGAGCGGCCTGCTCGAGGCCGACAACGCGAAGGCGGCACGGGCGCAGCTGCGCAGCCGCGAGCTGGTGCCGCTGGCCGTGCTGCCGGTGACGATGGCGGCGGCCGGCTCGGCGGCGGCGCGCTTCACGCGGCGCGTGTTCTCGGGCGTGGGCCTGGCGGTGTGGACGCGGCAGCTGGCCGGCCTGGTGGGCTCGGGGCTGCCGCTGGAGCGGGCGCTCACGGCGCTGGCCGACGAGGCCGAGCAGCCGCGCCAGCACGAACTGGTGGCGCACCTGAAGAGTGAGGTCAACGCCGGCAGCAGCTTCGCGCGCGCGCTGGCCACGGCGCCACGCGAGTTCGACGACGTCTACCGCGCCGTGGTCGCGGCCGGCGAGCAGAGCGGGGCGCTGGGGCCGGTGCTCGAGCGCCTGGCCGACGACCTCGAGCAGCGCCAGGCGCTGCGCGGCCGGCTGCTGGGCGCCATGCTCTACCCGGCCATCGTCTCGACGGTGGCGCTGCTGATCGTGGTCATCCTGCTGACCTACGTGGTGCCGCAGATCGCAGGCGTCTTCACCAGCTCCAAGCATGCGCTGCCGGCGCTGACGGTGGCGATGCTGGCGATCAGCGCCTTCATGCGCCACTGGGGCTGGCTGCTGCTGCTGCTGGCGGTGGGCGGTGTGGCGGGCCTGTCGGTGGCGCGGCGCAACGAGGGCTTCCGCGAACGCAGCGATGCCGCCGTGCTGCGCCTGCCGCTGGTGGGGCGCCTGACCCGCGGCTACAACGCGGCGCGCTTCGGCGGCACGCTGGCCATGCTGGCCGGCGCCGGGGTGCCGATCCTGAAGGCGCTGCAGGCCGCGGCCGAGACGCTGGCCAACCGCGCCATGCGCGCCGATGCGCTGGACGCGCTGGTGCAGGTGCGCGAGGGCGCGCCGCTGGCCGCGGCGCTGGCCGGCAAGAAGCGCTTTCCGGGGCTGCTGGCGATGTTCGCCCGTCTGGGCGAGCAGACCGGCCAGCTGCCCGAGATGCTGCTGCGCGCCTCGGCCCAGCTCTCGGCCGAGGTGCAGCGCCGGGCGATGGCGGTGGCCACCATCCTCGAGCCCCTGCTGATCGTGGTGATGGGCGTCGTGGTGATGCTGATCATGCTGGCGGTGATGATGCCCATCATCCAGCTCAACACCTGGGTCAAGTAGGCGGGCTCGGCACCCGCAGCGCTTTCCGGGTGCCGAGCCGGTCCGGCTATCGGGCCGGCTCGGCCTCGCGGCGCAGCTGCTCGAGCAGCCGGCCCGCCTCGCTGCCCTGCACCTTGCCGATGTCGTCCTGGTACTTCAGCAGCACGCCCAGGGTGTGGTTGATGGTCTCGGGGTCGAGCACCAGCGCGTCCAGCTCCATCAGCGCCCGCGTCCACTCGATCGTCTCGGCGATGCCGGGCAGCTTGTACAGCTCGATCTCGCGCAGCTTCTGCACGAAGGCCACGATCTCGGCCGCCAGCCGGGCCGGCGCCCCGGGCACGCGGCGCTCGAGGATGGCGCGCTCGCGCGCGGCGTCGGGGAAGCCGACCCAGTGATAGAGGCAGCGGCGCTTGACCGCGTCGTGGATCTCGCGCGTGCGGTTGCTGGTCAGCACCACGATCGGCGGGTGCAGGGCCTTGACGGTGCCGAACTCGGGGATCGTGATCTGGAAGTCGCTCAGCACCTCGAGCAGGAAGGCTTCGAAGGGCTCGTCGGCGCGGTCGAGTTCGTCGATCAGCAGCACCGGCGGCACGGCCTGCGCCGGGTCGATGGCCTGCAGCAGCGCGCGGCGGATCAGGAAGCGGTCGGAGAAGAGCTCTCGCGCCAGCGCGCCGCGCTCGCTGCCCGCCTCGCCGGGGCCATGCTCGGCCAGCCGGATCTCGAGCATCTGGCGCGCGTAGTTCCACTCGTAGGCCGCGCCCGCCAGGTCCAGCCCCTCGTGGCACTGCAGCCGGATCAGCGGCCGGCCCAGCATCGCGGCCAGGGTCTTGGCGATCTCGGTCTTGCCGGTGCCCGGCTCGCCCTCGAGGAACAGCGGCCGCTGCAGCCGCAGCGCCAGGTAGACCGTGGTGGCCAGCGCCCGCTCGGGCACGTAGTCCAGCGCCAGCAGGCGCGCCGCGGTGTCGTCGATGCCGGTGGGCAGTGCGGGGCTCGTCATGCGTTGGATTGTCTCAGGCCGTCGCCCGCGGCCTGCAGGCACTGGGGGCGTTCCCCGCTCGGGCCCGGGGTGTCCCGGTTCGCCGTCGCCTCCGGTGCCGCGCGCACGCTACTTGAGCGTGCCCAGGTAGCTGATCAGGTTGGCCCGGTCGGTGGCGTCGGGCACCGCGAAGTACATGCGAACGCCATGCAGCACCTGCCGCGGATTGGTCAGGTAGGTGTCCAGGTGCGCCGGGTCCCAGACCTTCCAGCGCTTGGCCATCTCGCGCAGCTTCGGCGAATAGTCGTAGCCCTGCACCGAGGCGACCGGGCGTCCGACGACGTCGAACAGGCTCGGTCCGACCTTGTTGATGCCGATCTGCGTCGAGTGGCAGTTCGTGCAGGTCCGGTCGAACAGGGCCTTGCCCGCCGCGGCGTCGGCGGCCCGGGCCGGACCCAGGCCCGCGCCCAGGGCCAGGCACAGCACAGCGGCGGCGGCGGCACGACCGGCGACGCGGCCGGTCTTGGCAGAGCTTGCGGTCATTTCTCTTGCACTGTCCGGAGGTAAGCGAGGATGTTGACGAAATCGTCGTGGGAAAAGACGGCCGACCAGTTCGGCATGCCCTTGTCGGGCCGGCCGTGTGTGACGGTGGTGAAGAAGACTTCGCTCATCTGGTCGCCATACTTGTGATGCAGGCGGCGCAGGTTGATGCGGCGGTCCTCGACGATCGCATCGGGGCCGTGGCAGTGGGCGCAGGTGCCGTTGAAGATCTCCTTGCCCTGGACCGGGTCGCCCTGGACGCTGCCGGTGTCGGACGTGCGCACCATGCGTGGCGCTGCGGCCATGGCTGGCACCGCGGCGACCGCCGGGGCCGCGGCTGGGCTGGCCGCGAGCGTCACCGGGTCGCCGGCCGCTGCGACCGCGTACTTGGCGATCAACGCATGCAGCCGTGGCGCCAGCCCGGGCAGCACCGCGTCGACCTGGTCGCGCAGCCCCCGGCTGGCCCGGGCGAAGCCGATCGCGGCCTGGAACTGCATTTGCGGCCCCCGCACCGCGACGACGTCGAACCGGTCGTTCAACTGGGTGTGGTTGACGTAGCCCGCCGTCGGCGCCCAGAGGAAGGCCGCATCGACCTCGCCTGCCGCCAGCTTGCGCATGCCCTCTTCGGGATCCATGACGGTGACGGCATGGATCTCGTCGTGGGTGGCCAGCAGGCTCTGGGGCGGCGACGCGAATTGCACGGCCACGCGCCTGCCCTTCAGGTTGGCCAGCGTGGCGGCCTGGCCCTTGGGCAGCACGAGCGCGTAGCCCAGGTCCAGGATGGGCCGGCTGATGATGATGGCCGGTCCCATGAAGTCGGGGATGGCCGGCAGCCCGACGGCGAAGTCGCACAGTCCGGCCAGCATCGTCGTGCGCATGTTGCGCTTGCCAAAGTAGCTCAGCGACCACACCGTCTCCATCGGCCGGCCCAGCGCGTCGGCCACGGCCTGGCCGATCTCGACGTACAGGCCCGGTGCGCCCTGCCGCACCGCCGCTGGATCGTTGGAACTGAAGGGCAGGTTGGCGGGGTCGGCGCACAGCCGCAGCGGGGCCGCGGCGGCCGGGGGCTCGGCCGCCGCGGCCGCGACCCCGCCGAGCAGGGCCGCCGCCAGGAGCAGGGTCTTGGCGACAGTCATGGCGGCCTACTCAGTGAACACGAAGACCGCGCCGCCCTCGGGCGTGGCCTCGGTCATCTTCTTGCCGATGTCGCCCAGGAAGGCCGGGATCGAGGCCGTGCGGCCCACCACCACCGCCACGTACTGCTTGCCGTCCACCGAGTAGGTGACCGGGCCGGCGCCGATGCCCGAGCCGAGCGAGGCCTTCCACAGCTCCTTGCCCGTCCGGGCGTCGAAGGCGTGGAAGATGCCGTGCAAATCACCCCAGAACGTGAGGTTGCCCGCGGTGGTCAGGGTGCCGCCGTTGAAGGGCAGGTCGGTCTTCACGCTCCAGGCCGCCTTCTGCTTGACCGGGTCCCAGGCCAGCAGCTCGCCCAGGTAGCCGCCGGGGCCGGCCGAAGTGGGGAAGTCGGCGCCGAGGTAGAACACGCCCTTGCGGTAGTTCACCTCGGAGACGGCCCAGTCCATGCAGATGTTGTTGGCCGACAGGTACACCAGGCCGGTGCCCGGGTTGTACGACATGGGCTGCCAGTTCTTGCCGCCCAGCAGGTTCGGGCAGATGCCCTTGGCCGGGTGATTGGGGCCGGGCCGCTTGTCGGCGTTCTCCTCGGGCTTGCCGGTGGCGATGTCGATCTTGTTGGCCCAGTTCGTCGCCGGCACGAACTTCTCGGCCGAGATGATCTTGCCGGTCTCGCGGTTGACGACGTAGAAGAAGCCGTTGCGGTCGGCCTTCATGTACAC
>JAGWMW010000071.1 GCA_028871575.1 Burkholderiales bacterium
GCGGCCTCCGCGCCCGAGGCCGCTGCCAGCGCAGCCCGCCTCGTCGCGGCCCCCGGCGACGCGACAGCCGACGCCGGGGCCGGCGAGGCCACGGGCGTGCGGCCCCTGGCGGGCCGGCTCGACCCCGAGCAGGACAGCGGCCGCACCGACCTGTGGCAGCGCGTGCGCGAGGGCTTCGCGATGCCCGACATCGACGACCCGCTGGTGCACAAGTGGGAGCAGTGGTATTCGAGCCAGCCCGACTACGTGCAGCGCATGACCGAGCGCGGCAGCCGCTACCTGTTCTACGTGCTCGAGGAGGTGCAGCGCCGCCACATGCCCACCGAGCTGGCCCTGCTGCCTTTCGTCGAGAGCGCCTTCAACCCGCGCGCGGTCTCGCGCACCCGGGCCTCGGGCATGTGGCAGTTCATGCCCGGCACGGGCAAGGACTTCGACCTGCGCCAGAACCTGTTCCGCGACGACCGCCGCGACGTGCTGGTGTCCACCCGCGCCGCGCTGGACTACCTGCAGCAACTGCACGACCAGTTCGGCGACTGGCAGCTGGCGCTGGCGGCCTACAACTGGGGCCCGGGCAACGTGCAGCGCGCCGTCGAGCGCAACCGCCGCGCGGGCCTGCCCACCGATTTCGAGAGCCTGCAGCGCCTGCCGCAGGAAACGCGCGAGTACCTGCCCAAGCTGCAGGCGGTGAAGAACATCATCCGCGACCCGCAGGCCTACGCGCTGACGCTGCCGCCGCTGGAGAACCACCCGTACTTCATCGGCGTGAAGATCGAGCGCGACATCGACGTCGCGCTGGCGGCGCGGCTGGCGGGGCTGGCGCCCGAGGAATTCCAGCAGCTCAACCCGCAGCTGAACAAGCCGGTCATCCTGGCCGCCGGCGGTGCGCGGCTGCTGCTGCCCTACGACAACGCCAACCGCTTCCTGCATGCGCTGGCCGCGCACGAGGGCCCGCTGGCCACCTGGACGGCCTGGGTCGCGCCGCGCACCGTCACGGCGGCGCAGGCCGCGCGCCTCACGGGCATGAAGGAGGCCTGGCTGCGCGAGATCAACAAGATCCCGCCGCGGATGCTGGTCAAGGCCGGCTCGACCCTGGTGGTGCCGCGCGCGGCGCAGCAGCAGCACGACGTGGCGGCGCCGCTGGCCGAGAACGCCACCATCGCGCTGGCGCCAGAGGGCCGGCCGCTGCGCCGGGTGCTCCACAAGGCGGGGCGTCACGGCGAGACGCTGGCCTCGGTGGCGCTGCGCTACCGCGTCAGCCTCGACGCGCTGGCCCGGTGGAACCGCGTCTCGCCGCGGGCTCGCTTCAAGCCCGGCCAGACGGTGGTGGTGATGGTTGCGCCGCAGTCCGAGCCGCATCGGCACGCCCCGACGCGCCACCGCCGCCCGGTGCGCGTGGCCAAGGCCGCGGCCCGCGCGCCGGCACACCGCCACGGGCCGGTGCACAAGCCGGCCCTCAAGCATGCCGCCCACGGCCGGCACGTGGCGGCGCACCACCGCCGGCCGGCCGAGGTCACCCGGGTGGCGCAGGCGCAGGCCCAGCGCTGAGCGCCGCAGCTCAGCGGCGCGCGGTCAGCCCAGGAAGTCGCGCTTGCCCAGCTCCACCCCCGCATGGCGCAGCAGCGCGTAGGTGGTGGTGACGTGGAAGAAGAAGTTGGGCAGCACGAAGTGCTTGAGGTAGCTCTCGCCGTCGAAGCGCAGCGGCTCGCCGCTGCGCACCGGCAGCACGACCACGCGGTCTTCACTGCCCTCGAACTGTGCGGCCGGCACCGACTGCACGTAGTCGATGGTCTTGCGCACCCGGGCGCGCAGGTCGTCCAGCGTGGCCTCGTTGTCGTCCCACTTCGGCACCTCCAGGCCCGCCAGTCGGGCAACGCAGCCCTTGGCGCCGTCGGTAGCGATCTGGATCTGCCTGGTCAGCGGCAGCATGTCGGGCGCCAGCCGCAGGCCCAGGTAGTTGACGGGGTCGAACTTGCGCGCCTGCGCGTGCTGCTCGGCCTTGTCCAGCCATGTGAGCAGGCAGCCCAGCTGGCGGACGAACACGGGCACGCTGGCCGAATGCATGGTGAGGCTCATGGTCGATCTCCAGTCCTTGAATTTTGGGGAGGGCGGATGCTAGCGCCCGCCCGCCGGCCCTGCCGGAGGCGGCAGAATCGGGCCCCCCGCCGAGCGCGCGCATGAACATCATCATCCTCGACGACTACCAGGACGCGGTGCGCAAGCTGCCCTGCGCCGCGCTGCTGGAGCCGCTGAACGCCAAGGTCTACACCAACACCGTCAAGGGCATCGGCCAGCTCAGCGTACGGCTGCGCGACGCCGAGGTGCTGGTGCCGATCCGCGAGCGCACGCAGTTCCCGCGCGCCCTGCTCGAGAAGCTGCCGCGGCTGAAGCTGATCGCCCAGACCGGGCGCGTGGGGCCGCACATCGACCTCGATGCCTGCACGCGGCTGGGCATCGCGGTGGCCGAGGGCGGCGGCTCGCCCTGGGCGCCGGCCGAGCTGACCTGGGCCCTGATCATGGCCTCGATGCGCCGGCTGCCGCAGTACATCGGCACCCTCAAGCACGGCGCCTGGCAGCAAAGCGGTCTGAAGGCGGCCTCGATGCCGCCGAACTTCGGCATCGGCATGCTGCTGCGGGGCCGCACGCTGGGCATCTGGGGCTACGGCAAGATCGGCAAGATCGTCGCCGGCTACGGCCAGGCCTTCGGCATGCGGGTGCAGGTCTGGGGCAGCACGGGCGCGCGCGAGCGCGCCGTCGCCGACGGCCACCTCGCGGCCGAGAGCTGCGAAGGCCTGTTCGAGACCAGCGACGTGCTCTCGCTGCACCTGCGCCTGGCGGCCAACACGCGCGGCGTGGTGCGGCTGGATGCGCTGACGCGGATGAAGCCCGAGGCGCTGTTCGTCAACACGTCGCGCGCCGAGCTGCTGGAAGAAGGCGCGCTGGTGACCGCGCTGAACCGGGGCCGCCCCGGCATGGCCGCGGTGGACGTGTTCGAGAGCGAGCCCATCCTGCAGGGCCACCCGCTGCTGCGGCTGGAGAACGCGGTCTGCACGCCGCACATCGGCTACGTCGAGCAGGACAGCTACGAGCTGTATTTCGGCGCCGCCTTCCGCAACGTCATCAACTTCATCAACAACGAGCCCAGCAACCTGGTCAACCCCGAGGCGCTGAAGGTGATGCGTTGACCGCCGCCGCCCCCTGGGCCGCGGCCAGCCGGGCGCTGATGTTCGGCAACTTCGCCGTCGGCTGCGGGGTGATGGTGGTGCCCGGCGCGCTCAACGATCTCGCGCATTCCCTGGCGGTGGCGCCGGCGGTGGCCGGGCAGCTGATCACCGCGGCGGCGGTGGCCGTGGGCGCCGGGGCGCCGCTGCTGGCCGCCGCCTTCGGGGGCTGGGACCGCCGCCGCCTGCTGGTGCTGGCGATGCTGTGGTACGCCGCCGGCCATGGCCTGGCGGCGCTGGCGCCCGATTTCGCGCTGCTGCTGCCGCTGCGCGTGGGCACGGTGCTCGGCGCCGCGGTATTCACGCCGCAGGCCGCGGCAGCGATCAGCGTGCTGGCGCCGCCGGCCGAGCGCGGCCGCGCCATCACGATGATCTTCCTGGGCTGGTCGCTCGCCTCGGTGCTGGGCATGCCGATGGGCAGCTTCATCGCCGAGACGGTGGGCTGGCGCTGGGCCTTCGGCGCGGTGGCCGTCCTGGCCGCGGCCTCGGCGCTGTGGGTGGGTTGGGCCCTGCCCGGCGGCGTGCGCCCGCCGCCGCTGTCGCTGCAGAGCTGGCGCAGTGCCCTGACGCACCCGCTGCTGATGGCGATGGTGGCCGTCACCGCGCTCAGCGGGGCCGGGCAGTTCACGCTGTTCAGCTATTTCGCGCCCTACTACCGCCAGGTGCTGGGCGCCAGTGCGGCCCAGGTCAGCGGCCTGTTCTTCTGGTTCGGCGCCTTCGGGCTGGCGGGCAACGTGCTGCTCACGCGCTGGGTCGACCGCCTGGGCGCGGCGCGCTGCGTGCAGATCGCGCTGGCCCTGATGGCGCTGTCGCTGCTGGCCTGGCCCTGGGCCCGCACGCCGGGCGCGATGGCCCTGGTGCTGGTGCCCTGGGCGCTGGGCTGCTTCGCCAGCAACTCGGCCCAGCAGGCCCGGCTGTCGCAGAGCGCGCCGGCCGTGGCCCCGGCGCTGCTGGCGCTGAACACCTCGGCCATCTATGCCGGCCAGGCCGCGGGCGCGGGCGGCGGCGGCGCCCTGCTGGCCGCGGCCGGCTTCACGCCGCTGTCCTGGGCCGGGCTGGGCTGGATGGGGCTGGCGCTGGCGCTCAGCGCCTGGGTCAGCCACCGCATGCAGGGCCGGCTTCGTGCCTGAGGCCGGACCCGCCGCGGCCCGGGCCCCGCGCTCGGTGGGCGCGATGTTCTGGGTCTTCACGCGGCTGGCGATGCAGGGCTTCGGCGGCGTGCTGCCGGTGGCGCAGCGGGTGCTGGTCGAGCGCGAGCGCTGGGTCAGCCGCCAGGAGTTCCTCGAGCTGATGTCGGTGGCCCAGGTGCTGCCGGGGCCCAACATCGTGAACCTGGCGCTGATGCTGGGCGACCGCTGGTTCGGCGGCCGCGGCGCCGCGGCGGCGATGGCCGGCATCCTGCTCGCGCCGCTGCTGTGCGTGCTGGCGCTGACGGTGCTGGCGGCGCAGCTGCAGGGCGTGCCGGCCGTGGCCGGGGCCCTGCGCGGCATGGGCGTGGTGGCCGCCGGGCTGGTGCTGTCGACCGCGATCAAGCTGATGGGCGGTCTGCGCGGCCACCCGCTGGGCCGTGCCGGCTGTGCCGCCTTCGTGGCGCTGATCTTCGTCGCCGTGGGCCTGCTGCACTGGCCGCTGGTCTGGAGCGTGCTGGGCCTGGGCAGCGTGGCGGTGGCGCTGACCGCGTGGCGGCTCGCGCGGGCCGCGTCATGACGCTGGCCGCCGCGCTGCCGGCCAGCGGGTGGGCCGCGGTGTGGCTGGGCCCGGGGCCGCTCACCGCCGGCCAGTGGCTGGCGCTGTTCGTGCACTTCACGGTGCTGTCGCTGCTGGCCGTGGGCGGCGCCATCACCACCGTGCCGAGCATGCACCGCTTCCTGGTCAGCCAGCAGGGCTGGCTGAGCGATGCGCAGTTCTCGGCCTCGGTGGCGATCGCGCAGGCGGCCCCGGGGCCGAACGTGCTCTTCGTGGCCGTGATGGGCTACAACGTCGGCGGCCTGGCCGGCGTGGCCGCCACGATGCTGGGCACGCTGGCGCCCTCGACCGCGCTGACGCTGCTGGTCACGCGCTGGGGCGCGCGGCGCAGCGAGGCGATCGGCGTGCGTGCCTTCACCGCCGGGCTGGCGCCGCTGACGATCGGGCTGCTGCTGGCCACGAGCTGGATCCTGCTCGAGCCCACCCGCACCCATCCCGCCGCGCCGCTGCTGGTGGCCGGCACGCTGGGCGTGATGCTGGCGACGCGGCGCAGCCCGCTGTGGGCGCTGGCGGTGGGGGCGCTGGCCGGCGCGATGGGCTGGGTCTGAGCCCGCGGCTCGCGGGCGGTCAGCCGGCTCGCTGGCGCCCGGCCTCGTACAGCGCGATGCCAGCCGCCACCGAGACGTTCAGGCTCTCCACCGCGCCGCGCATCGGGATGCGCACCAGCGCGTCGCAGGTGCGGCGCGTGAGCTGGCGCAGGCCGGCGCCTTCGGCCCCGAGCACCAGCGCCAGCGGGCCGCGCAGGTCGGCCTCGTACAGCGTCTGCGCCGCGTCGTCGCTGGTGCCGACGATGCGGATGTCGCGCTCCTTCATCTCGTTGAGGCTGCGCGCCAGGTTGGTGACCATGAGGTAGGGCACGGTCTCGGCCGCGCCGCTGGCAACCTTGGCCACGGTCGCGTTCAGGCCCACCGCGTGGTCCTTGGGCGCCACCACGGCATGGGCGCCGGCGCCGTCGGCCACGCGCAGGCAGGCGCCCAGGTTGTGCGGGTCGGTCACGCCGTCCAGCACCAGCACCAGCGGCGGCCCGGCCACGGCCTCGAGCACCTCGTCCAGCGAGTGCCGCGGCGCCAGCGCCGACACGCGCGCCACGACGCCCTGGTGGCGCGCGGTGCCGGCCATCGCGTCCAGCCGCGCGCCGTCGCTCTCGACGAGCCGCGCGCCGGCGTCCTGCGCGCGTTGCACGAACTGGCGCATGCGGGCGTCGCGCCGCGTCGCGTCGACATGGATCTCGGCCACCGATGCCGGCGCCGTCTTCAGCCGAACGGTGACGGCATGGAAGCCGAACAGGACCTGGGTGCTCATCGCGGCCGATCGTAGCCGGCCGCGCGCCCTACACTGCGGCCCGCGATGCCCACCCCCGCCCTGACCCTGATCGCCGCCGTGGCCCGCAACGGCACCATCGGGCGCGAGGGCGGCCTGGTGTTCCGCGAGCCGGCCGACCAGCGCCACTTCCGCACCAGCACGATGGGCCAGCCGGTGCTGATGGGGCGCCGGACCTGGGAGTCGCTGCCGCCGCGCTTTCGACCGCTGCCGGGGCGGCACAACCTGGTGCTCAGCCGCGACCCGGCCTTCGACGCCCCGGGCGCCGAGGTGGCGCGCGACCTGGACGATGCGCTGGCCCGGCTGGCCGATGCGCCGCAGGCCTTCGTGATCGGCGGCGCCGAGCTGTATGCGCAGGCGCTGCCACGGGCGCAGCGCCTGCTGCTGACCGAGATCGACGCCGACCTGCCCGGCGACCGCTGCTTCCCGGCCTGGCCGCGCGGGCAGTTCCGCGAGGTCAGCCGGCGGCATGAACGCACCGCCGACGGCGTGGCTTTCGACTTCGTCCTCTACGAGCGCACCTGAGGCGCCGGGCCGGCGCCTGCACCGCCCGCGTTCAGCGCGGGCGCCACATCTGGAATCGCGGGCCGAGCTCGAAGTAGTCGGCCGGCCCGCCGCCGCGCAGGATGGGCTGGGCCGCGGCCGTGTCGTAGACGCCGTCGACGAGCAGCCGGCGCTCGATGTGCACCGCCACCACCTCGCCCAGCGTGAGCCAGGTCGGCACCGTGTCGCCCGCCGCCGTCTGCAGCTGGACCTGCTGCGTGAGGCGGCACTCGAAGCTCACCGGGCTCTCGCCCACGCGCGGCGGCGCCACCCGGCGCGAGGCCACCGGCGTGAGCCCGGCCAGATCGAATTCGCTGACCTCGGGCGGCACGGCGGCGCAGGTCTGGTTCATGGCCTCGGCCAGCTCGCGCGTGACCAGGTTCCAGACGAACTCACCCGTCTGCTCGATGTTGCGCACCGTGTCCTTGTGGCCGATGCTGGCGAAGCCCACGATCGGCGGCACGTAGTTGAAGGCGTTGAAGAAGCTGTAGGGCGCGAGGTTCAGCCCGCCGCCAGGGCCGCGGGTGGAGATCCAGCCGATGGGCCTGGGGCCGACGATGGCGTTGAAGGGGTCGTGCGGCAGGCCGTGACCCAGCCGCGGCTCGTAGTAGTGAAAGTCGTCTGCGCTCATCCGCGCCACTGTAAGGGCCGCCTTCCCCGGCGCGGCGCCGCAGGGCCATCGCCGCCCCGAGGACCTTGAAACCTTGTAAGCGGCGCGGTAACGACTCGGGGGGAACCCTAGCGTACCCTCGGGCCTCCATCGCACACGGGCGGCAACGCGCCCGGGTGGCGTGCCACCCCGCCGCACCAGCGGCCATACCGAATCGAGGAGCCAGACCATGAACGAATCCAACGCCCCCGCGACCCCGGCCCCGCCCGGCGCCACCGCCCCGGGCTGGGCCCGCCCCGCCTTCGTGGTGGCCGGCGGCGCCGCCCTGGCCGGCATCGGCCTGGCCGCGGGCATGATGCTGCGCAACCCCGGCGCCGCCCCATCGGCCCAGGCCGGCGCGGCCCCGGCCGCTGCAATGACGGCGGCGGCCACGACGGCGGGCGCCACGGCGGCCACGACCGCGGCCACGACGGCGGCGGCAACGCATGCGCAGGGCCATGTCTCCAACGGCGCCTCGACCCGTCGTGCGCCGCACGAGCGGGCCACCGAGCCGGTCGCCCGCGCCCAGCCCGACCTGGCGACGCAGCCGGCCACCCTGTGCACCAACTGCGGCGTCGTCGAAGGCGTGCGCGAAGTGCAGCGCGAAGGCAAGGGCACGGGCCTGGGGGCCGTGGCCGGCGGGCTGCTGGGCGGCGTGGTGGGCCACCAGCTCGGCGGCGGCAACGGCAAGACGGCGCTCACCGTGCTGGGCGCCCTGGGCGGCGGCCTGGCCGGCAACGAGATCGAGAAGCGCCAGCGCTCGCAGACCTTCTACGAGGTGCGCGTGCGCATGGACGACGGCACGGTGCGCAGCTTCACGCAGGCCAGCGCGCCGGCGCCCGGCAGCCATGTCACGGTCGACGCCCAGGGCGTGCACGTGGCCGGCCGTGCCGGCGCCCCGGCGCCCGAGTACGTGCGCGTCTCGGGCGGCAGCCCGTCCTAGGCGCCATGTGACGCGCCCGTAGCGGCCGTGTAGCAGCACTGCAGCGAGCCCCTGGTGGCCCTGTAGCGCCTGCGTCGCAGTTCGTTAAGTTGCCAACCGCCCGCCCGCCTGCCGCGTTATCAGCCTGAAGGCCGCCCCCGCGGCCGCCGAAGGAGCCGACGATGAATGTCCGATTCCGCCCCGCCCTGATCGCCGCCGCGGTGTGCGGCGCGGCCAGCACCGGTGCCTGGGCCACCGAGTACGGCACCGTGATCTCGTCCACGCCCATCGTGGCGGCGGTGCCGGTGCCGCAGCGCGAATGCGTCGACCAGCCGGTCGTCTACCAACAGCCCACCAGCGGCGTGGGCGCGCTGCTCGGGGCCATCGCCGGCGCGGCCATCGGCCACAACATCGGCGGCGGCGACGGCCGTGCGCTGGCCACCGGGGTGGGCCTGGTCGCCGGCTCGGCCATCGGCGACCATGTCGAGGGCAATTCGCTGCCGCCGGTGGCCAGCACCGTGCGCGAGTGCCGCACCGTCACCCGCTATGAGAACCGCACCGTGGGCTACGACGTGGTCTACGACTACCAGGGCGTGCGCCACCACACCCGGATGTCGCAGGAGCCGGGCGAGCGCATCGCGCTGAACGTGGCGGTGACCCCGGCCTACGGCGACAGCCCGGCGCCGGTGTACGACGCCGCGCCGCCGGTGGCCTACGCGCCTTCCTATGCCCCAGTCTACCCTCCGCCGCCCGCCGTGGTCTACGGCCCGCCGGTGTATGCCGCGCCGGCCTATGCGCCGCGCGTGGTGGTGAATCCGTGGCCGGTGGTGCGGTTCGGCTTCGGTGACGACGACCACTGGCGCGGCGACGACCACTGGCGCGGCTGGCGCGGTGACGACCATCGCGATGAGCACCGCGGCGACGGCGAGCACGACGGCGGCTGGCACGGCCACCACGATTGACGGCCGCTGCGGTCTGCGCGGCCTCTCGGCGCTGACGCGCTGAGGCCGGCGCCAGCGCCTCAGCGCCGGCCGAGCATGCGCCGCAGCACGTCGTCCTTGAACACGTAGTGGTGCAGCAGGCCGGCCGCGGCGTGCAGCCCGGCCAGCCCCAGCAGCACGTTGGCCGCCAGCGCGTGCCAGTCCTCGATCGTGTGGCGCAGGGCCTTGTCGGCGGCGTCGAAGGACGGGATCCTGAACAACCCGAAGATCGAGTCGCCGCGCTCCCAGGCATTGGCCAGGCCCAGCAGCACGGCAGCCAGCAGCAGCGCGTAAAGCAGCTGGTGCGCGCGCGGCGCGAGCCGGTCGAGCCAGCCGGCACCGGCCGGCGGCAGCTTGGCGCTGGCCGCAGCCAGGCGCCAGCGCAGCCGCAGCGCCAGCACCACGGCCAGCGTCGCGCCCAGCGTGATGTGCAGGCTGCGCGCCCCCACCTGCGGGGCGCCGCGCGGGAACCAGTCGATGGTCTGGCCCAGCAGCCAAAGCGCCAGCACCAGCGCGGCCGTGATCCAGTGCAGCACGATCGTGCGCCGGTCGTAGCGCAGGGGGGTGGTCATCGGGATCGCTTTCGTCGTCACTGCGCCGCCGGCGCAGGTTGGAAGGCCGGGTCGCCCATCCGCCACAGCGCGAACGACCACAGGTCGGCCAGGCTGGATTCGTACTGCGAGGCGCTGGAGCCGATGCCGTGCCCGGCGTCGTAGTCCACGCGCAGCAGCACCGGGCGGCCGCTGGCGGTGGCGGCCTGCACGCGGGCGGCCATCTTCGCCATCTGCCAGGGCGCCACGCGCGGGTCGTTGGCGCCAGTGCTGAACATCACGGCCGGGTAGCGCACGCCGTCGCGCACGTGCACGTAAGGGCTCATCGCGTACAGGCCATGGAAGCCGGACTCGGTGGCGACCGAGCCGAACTCGGGCACGTTGGGCGGGCCGTTGGGCTCGGTCTCGGCGCGCAGGGTGTCGGACATGCCCACCTCGTCGAGCACGACGCCGAAGAGGTCGGGCCGCCAGGTCAGCGCGCCGCCCACCGTGATGCCGCCGGCGCTGCCGCCGTTGGCCGCGATCCGGGCCGGCACCGTGTAGTGCGCGTCCACCAGGTACTGCGCGCAGGCGATGAAGTCGAACACGGTGTTCAGCTTGGTCAGCTTCTGACCCGCGGCGTGCCAGCCTTCGCCGTACTCGCCGCCGCCGCGCACATGGGCGATGGCGACCACGCCGCCGCGCTCGACCCAGGCCAGGCGGGTGGCGCTGAAGCGCGGCTCCAGCGAGATGCCGTAGCTGCCGTAGCCGATCAGCAGCACGGGGTGGCTGCCGTCGCGCACCAGGTCGCGCCGGTAGATCAGCGACAGCGGGATGCGCGTGCCGTCGTAGCTGGTCGCGAACACCTCCCTGGCCTCCATGGCCGAGACGTCGATCTTCGAGGGCGCGATCAGCCCGGTGTCGCTGGTGCGGCCCTGCGCGGGGTCGTAGTAGAGCGCGCGCGTGGACTGCAGCCAGCCACGCAGGCTCATCAGCGCGCCGGGCTCGCGCGGGTCGGTCACGGGGGCGCCGACGTTGCCCTCGAAGGGCATCGGCAGGGCCGCGGCCGGCGCGCCGCCGCCGGCCAGGCGCATCACGTGCGAGACCGCGCCGTCGCGCACCCGCGCATACAGGCCGTCCTGCGCGAACGCGAAGGCCGTCAGCACGCCGGTGCCCTGGGGGATCACGACGCGTGCCCGCGCCACGTCGGGCCGGGCCAGCGGCGTGGCCAGCAGCTGGAACCGCGGCGCGTCCTTCTGCGACAGGAAGTAGAGCTCGTCGCCGTGCAGCGCGACCGCAGTGACGCCGTCGGCCACCGTGGCGATGCGGCGCCAGGGCGTGCCGGGCCCGCTCACCTGCGCCAGCGGCGCGACGTAGAAGGTGGACGGGTTGTCGTCCATGTTGCGGTTGGCCACCGCCAGCGCCCAGCGCGAGCCGGGTGCCGTCAGCACGTAGGTGCCCTGCCCCTCGGGCACGTCCAGGCCGGGCTGCACGCCGCGGCCGAAGACCACCGCGTCGCCGTCGCCGTCGGCATGCCGGCCCACCTGGTGCAGGTAGGTGCGGGCGTCGTACTCGCGCAGGGCCGGCGGGGTGTCGGGCGTGACGGGGGCGTAGCGCAGGTAGAAGAACGATCGGTTGTCGGGGCGCCAGGCAACGACGCTGCCGTTGGCGCGCTCGATGCGCTCGGCGAGCACGCGGCCGCTGGCCACGTCCATCACGTGCAGCACGCTGGCCTCGGAGCCGCCGGCCGAGATGCCGTAGGCCACGAGCTTGCCGTCCCACGAGGGCTCGAAGAAGTCCAGCGCGTAGTGGGTGCTGCTGCCCGCGCCCAGCGCCGCCGGGTCGACCAGCAGGTGCTCGGGGCCCTGCAGGCCGTCGCGCCAGACCAGGCGCGGCAGCTGCGCGCCGGGCTCGAAGACCTCGTAGAACCAGCGCTGGCCGCGGCGCACGAAGCCGCCGCGCGCGGCGTCGGCGTTTCTCAGCGCATGGATGCGCTCGAGCAGCGCTTGCCGCCCCGGCAGCGCGTCCAGCCGGGCGCGCGTGGCCTGGGCCTGCGCCTTCATCCAGGCCTGCACCTCGGGGTCCTGCAGGTTCTCCATGTAGCGGTAGTCGTCGACCACCGGGGTGCCGAAGTAGGTGTCGGTCACCGGCCGCACCGGGGCGACCGGGATCGGCGGCAGGGCTTGCGCGTGCAGGGCCTGCGCCGCCAGCACCAGGCCCGCCAGGGCCGAGGCGGTGCGCAGCGCCAGGCGCCGGGTCCGAGAGTTCATGCGGGGCTCGATTCGAAAACCTGGAAGCCGGCGAGTCTACCCACCCGCCCCGCTCGGTTAACGTCGAGGCCGCATGCCGCGCCGCCTCGCCTACACCACGCTGCTCGTGCCCGACTACGACGCCGCGATCGCGTTCTTCACCGGTGCGCTGCGCTTCCGCGTGCTCGAAGACACCCGCCTGTCGCCCCTGAAGCGATGGGTGGTGGTGGCTCCTGCACACGAGGGCGGCGCCCTGCTGCTGGCGCAGCCCGGCACACCCGAGCAGGCCGCGCTGATCGGCCGCCAGGGCGCGGGGCGGGTGTGGCTGTTCCTGCACACCGACGACTTCGACGCCGACCTGGCCCACATGCGCGAGCACGGGGTGCACTTCACCGAAAGCCCGCGCGCCGAAGCCTATGGCCGCGTGGTCGTGTTCGCCGACCCCTGGGGCAACCGCTGGGACCTGGTCGAGCCGCGGGCGGCCGGCTGAAGGCCGGGCCGCGCGGCGCGAGCCTCAGCTGAACACGCCCTGGCGCAGCCACTTGGTGGCGACCCATTTCTCGCCCGCCGTCACCGGCGCGCCGGCATGCAGGGTGCGCGTGGCGGCAGACGGCCGGTCGTAGCTGAAGAAGACGGCGTTGCCGCGCACCGGCGCGACCTCGAAGCCGACGTCGGGGAACGTGGTGGCGCCGCCGCCCTCGGGCGTGTTGAGGTAGGTCACCAGCGTGGCCACGCGCTGGCCCCCGCGCTGCAGGATGCGGGCCGTGCCCGGGTGCGCGGGGTCGAAGTAGTCGTTGTGCGGCCGGTACTCGGCGCCGGGCCGGTAGCGCAGCACCTGCAGCCCTTCGCCATGATCCAGCGGCCAGCGCAGCAGCTCGGCGATGCGGGCCTCGAAGGCACGGATCAACGGCAGCTCGCCGCGCTCGAAGAACATGCCCTCGCTGGTGCGGGCGGCGTTGACCTCGCTGCCGCCGGTGGTGTTGACCACGGTCTCCGAGCGCGCGAGCCGGGGTGCGGCCAGCGCGATCAGGGCCTCGCATTCGGCATCGGTGAGCAGGCCACCGAAGACCAGCACCCGCGGCAGGCCCAGGCTGGCGAGCAGGCGCACCTCGTGGCCGTCGGACAGCCGCAGCAGCGGCCCGGCCGAGAGCATCGGCTCGGGCACGGCGGCCACGGCGGTCACGGCGCCGGGCAGCACCGCGGCGGGGCTCAGGGCGGCGGGCTGGGGCTGCCCGAGCTCGTCCAGCCGCCGGCGCAGCGTCTGCTCCATCGCGGCGACGGCCGTGGCCTCGTCCCAGCCGCTGGCCCGCATCGCCGCGACCACGTCCTGCGGCCGGCAGCCGGCCTCGGCCTGGGCCACGATCCAGCGCCGCAGCTCCTCGGTGATGGTCTGCGGGGCGGCGTGGCCGGCGCTCTGGGCTCCCATGGCCGGATTCTGAACGAGGCCGCAGGGCGGGCAGCGCCCTGAAACTCCACACCTAGACGCGGCGCCGGAACACCAGCCGATCCGGCTGCGACACCTCGCGCGCCAGCGCGTAGCCCTCGGCGCTGAAGCCTTCCAGCGCCTGCGGGCTGCGCGCCCGGGTGCGGATTGCATGCCGCGCCATCAGGCCGCGCGCCTTCTTGGCGAAGAAGCTGATGACCTTCCAGCCCTGGCCCTTCCACTCCTCGAACACGCAGTCGACGACGCGGGCACGCAGCGCCGGGCGCAGCGCGGCGCGCGCGTATTCGACCGAAGCCAGGTTCACGACCACGGGCGCCGCCTCGCCGGCCTGGCGTTCGTTGAGGTAGGCCGCGAGCGTGTCGCCCCACCAGCCGTACAGGTCCTTGGCGCGCCGGGTCTTCAGCCGCGTGCCCATCTCGAGCCGGTAGGGCTGCAGCCGGTCCAGCGGCCGCAGCGCGCCGTACAGGCCCGACAGGATCACCAGATGCTGCTGCGCCCAGGCCAGGTCGGCCGCCTGCAGCGAGGCGGCTTGCAGGCCGGCATAGACATCGCCGTCGAAGGCCAGCAGCGCCGGCTTGCTGCGGGTCGACGCCGCCGCGGGCTGCCAGGCGGCATAGCGCGCGGCGTTGAGCTCGGCCAGCGGCGCCGACAGGTCCATCAGGGCCGCCAGCTGGCGCGGCGACTTCTTGCGCAGCACCTCGATCAGGGCGGCGGCGCGGTCGCCGAACACCGGCTCGGTGGCCTGCTGCAGCACCGGCGGCGGCACCGGGGTCTCGAAGTCCAGGGTCTTGGCGGGGGACAGCAGGAACAGCATGGGCGGCTTGATGGACGAAGGTCGGGCGTGATGATCGTCGAAGACGGCCTCGTGGCTCGTGGCTCGTGGCTCGTGGCTCGTGGCTCGTGGCTCGTGGCTCGTGGCTCGTGGCTCGTGGCTCGTGGCTCGTGGCTCGTGGCTCGTGGCTCGTGGCTCGTGGCTCGTGGCTCGTGGCTCGTGGCTTGCCGTTTG
>JAGWMW010000278.1 GCA_028871575.1 Burkholderiales bacterium
GTCGCGGCGGCCGGCGCGGGCGCTCGTCGTCGAGGTCGATCGGCTCGAGCTCGATCTTCTTCTTGATCAGGTGCTCGATGTCGGCCACGAGCCGCGCGTCGTCGCGCGTGACCAGCGTCACCGCCAGGCCCGAGGCGCCGGCGCGGCCGGTGCGGCCGATGCGGTGCACGTAGTCCTCGGCGTTGAAGGGCACGTCGAAGTTGAACACCGCGGGCAGGTCGGCGATGTCCAGGCCGCGCGCGGCCACGTCGGTGGCCACCAGCAGGTCGACCTCGCCGGCCTTGAACGCGGCCAGCGCCTTCAGCCGCTCGTCCTGGCTCTTGTCGCCGTGCAGGGCCTGGGTGCGCAGGCCGTCGCGCTCGAACGAGCGCGCCAGCCGCGCGCAACCAAGCTTGCTGTTGACGAAGATCAGCGCCTGCGACAGCGCGCGCGACTTCAGCAGCTGGCGGATCACGGCCCGCTTGTCGTCGTCGGTGGTGCTGTAGAAGCGCTGCTCGACATTGGTGGCCGTGGCATTGGGCCGCGCCACCTCCACCAGCACCGGGTCCTGCAGGTAGCTGTTGGCCAGCCGCTTGATCTCGGGCGAGAAGGTGGCGCTGAACAGCAGCGTCTGCCGCTCCTTGGGCAGGTAGGACAGGATGCGCTGCAGGTCGGGCAGGAAGCCGATGTCGAGCATGCGGTCGGCCTCGTCGAGCACCACGTACTCGACCTGGTTCAACACCGCGTTCTTGGCCTCGATGTGGTCGAGCAGCCGCCCCGGCGTGGCGATCAGCACCTCGACCCCGCCCTTGAGCACCAGGGTCTGCGGCTTCATGTCGATGCCGCCGAAGACCACGGTGGAACGCAGCTGGGTGTGCTTGGCGTAGGTCTTCACGTTGGCCGCCACCTGGTCGGCCAGTTCGCGCGTGGGGGCCAGCACCAGCGCGCGCACCGGGTGCCGCGCCGGCGACATGCTGGCGTTCTCGTGGCGCAGCATCTTCTGCAGCAGCGGGATCGTGAAGGCCGCGGTCTTGCCGGTGCCGGTCTGCGCCGCGCCCATCACGTCGCGGCCGGCCAGCACGATGGGGATGGCCTTGGCCTGGATCGGCGTCATCGCCACGTAGCCGGCATCGGCCACGGCGCGCAGCAGCTTCGGGTCGAGCGGCAGGGTGTCGAACAGCGGGGGCGGCGCGGCCGGGGCCGCGGGGGCGGCATCCACGGGGGCGGGCGGGGAAGCCGGTGAAGTAGGCAGAAGTTCGGTCATGTACCCTCATTATCCGCTTCGAAGCGCGAAGGCAGGCTCAGCCAGCGGGCGCGCAGCCAGCGCGGCGAGCGGAAGCGGACGATGCGCCAGTACAGCCCGGTGTAGGTCAGGCCGAACAGCAGCAGCAGGCCCGCCAGCACCGCCGTGTCGTCGTAGAACAGCACCGCCGGCAGCACCGAGCTCATGCACAGCATCCACAGGTAGGGCGCCGTCATCGAGTTGCGCCGCGTCAGCGAGCGCGCGCTGCGGCTGCCCACGGCCCAGCGCAGCACGCGGCGGTAGATCAGCGAATGCAGGTGGATGCCGTCGGGCATGTGCGGCGGCATCGCACGCAGGAAGCGCCGGCGGTAGACGGAGAACAGGGTCTCGAACACCGGGTAGATGCAGACCACCAGCGGGAACAGCGGAGACACGTCGCCCGGGCTGCGCTCGATCAGCAGGATCGACAGCTCGGCCACGTAGAAGCCCAGGAAGTAGGCCCCGCCGTCGCCCAGGAAGATCAGCCCGGCCGGGTAGTTCCAGACGAAGAAGCCCAGCACCGCGCCGATGCCCGCCAGCGCCAGCGTGCCCACCACCGCGTCGCCCACCTGGAAGCCCACGTAGGCCAGCGCCGCCAGCATCAGCACCACGCACATCGAGGCCAGGCCGTTGAAGCCGTCGATGATGTTGACCGAGTTGGCCACGCCGGCCACCGCCAGCATGGTCAGCGCCAGCGCGCCGGCCGTCACCGAGACCAGCGCATCCAGGCCCGGGATGCTGGTGTGGCGGATGGTGGCGTCGAGCAGCAGGCTGGCCAGCGCCGCCGACAGGGCGGTGGCCACGAGCCGCCGGCGTGGGCTGACGCGGCGCGTGAGGTCTTCGGCCAGGCCGGCGCCGAAGGCCGGCACCGCGCAGGCCAGCAGCGCCAGCCCCAGCAGGCCTTCGCTCGGCAGCCGAAACAACAGCAGGCCGGCACTGGCCAGCAGGCCCAGAACGATGCCCACGCCGCCCAGCCGAGGCACCGGGGCGGAATGGAATTTCTGGGGCCCCGACAGGTCGCTGTCATGCCCGAGTTCGCGCCGCTTTGCCACGCGCACCACGATGAGCGTCAGCAGCAAGGAGACCGCAAACCCCAGAACGATGATCGCCATGGAGCGAGAGTCTATCGGCCGCGGCCACGCAATCCCGCACATAGAATGCCGCGGGCCGATCGTGTGGCTGCAGCGCTGAGCGGCGCAGTCCGATCGATGTCGGATCGTTTCGATGCGAACCGCGATCCCTTTATTTCTGCTCGCCCGATCACTGATGCGACTTCGACTTCACTGCGCCTACACCCCGGCTCGGAAGATGGCCCTGCTGCTGGGGTTGGCGCTGGCCGCGACAGCCTCCCCGGGTGCTTGGGCC
>JAGWMW010000279.1 GCA_028871575.1 Burkholderiales bacterium
AGCCTGACCGAGACCTTCGGCAACGTCGTGCCCGAGGCCATGGCCAGCGGCCTGGCCGTGCTGGCCTACGACCAGGCCGCGGCCGGCCAGCTGCTGCGCCACGGCGCCAGCGGGCTGCTCGCGCCGCCGGGCGACGAGGCCGCCTTCTGCCGCCTGGCCCGGCAGCTGGCGGCCGAGCCGGCACGGGTGCCGGCGCTCGGGCGGCAGGCACGCCTGGCCGCGCTGGGGCTGGACTGGGGCCGCATCGTCGAGGCCGTGGAGGCCGAATACGCCGCCGCCCTTGCCGCCGGGGGCCCGATGCCGTCGACTCGGGCCGCGCCGGCGCAGGCCGTCGCATCGCAGGCCTGAAGGCGGGACCGGACCCCTACGATCGATCCCCTGGGCATGGCCGAGAGGCCTGAAGGGGTGGCGATGGACGCACTGTTGCAGGCCGAGGGGCTGCGCAAGTCGTACGGCGAGCGCGCCGCGGTGGTGGACGTGTCGCTGCAGGTGCGGGCCGGCGAGGTGCTGGGCCTGCTGGGGCCCAACGGCGCCGGCAAGTCCACCACCATCGCCATGCTCTGCGGCCTGAAGGCGCCCGACGCCGGCCGCATCCGCCTGGGCGGGGCCACGCTGGCCGACGATGCCCGCGCCTACAAGCGGCGCATCGGCCTGGTGCCGCAGGAGCTGGCGCTGTTCGACGACCTGCCGGCGCGCGCCAACGCCGAGCTGTTCGGCGCGCTCTACGGCCTGTCGCGGGCGCAGCGGCGGCAGCGCGCCGACGAGGTGCTGGCGATGGTGGGCCTGGCCGAGCGCGCGCGCGACCGGCCCGCCAGCTTCAGCGGCGGGATGAAACGGCGCCTGAACATCGCCTGCGCCCTGGTGCACGACCCCGAGCTGCTGCTGCTGGACGAGCCCACCGCCGGCGTCGACCCGCAGAGCCGCAACGCCATCTTCGACAACCTCGAGGCGCTCAAGCGCGCCGGCAAGGCCCTGATCTACACCACGCACTACATGGAAGAGGCCGAGCGGCTGGCCGACCGGCTCGTCATCGTCGACCACGGCCGCGTCGTCGCCGCCGGCACCCAGGCCGAACTGCGGGACCTGCCGGCGGCGGCCCCCAGGCTGAGGCTCGAGATCGAGGGCCCGGTGGACCTGGCGGCGGTGCGCGCGCTGCCGGGCGTGCTCGGGGTGCGCTCGCTCGGTGCCGGCACGGCGTCGCTGGAAGACCTGTTCCTCGCCCTGACCGGGCGTCAACTGCGCGACTGAAGGACCGACGATGAACGCCCTGATCGCGCTCGTCCGCAAGGACCTGGTGCTGCACTTCTCGAACCGCCGCGCGGTGATCCTGGGCATCGCGGCGCCGATCCTCATCGCCGTGTTCTTCGGCGGCGTCTTCGGCGGCGACGCCCGGCCCTCGGCGATCCCGATCGCCGTGGCCGACCTCGACCACAGCGCGGTCTCCACCGGCGTCGTGGCCGCGCTGCGGGCCGACCCGGCGCTCAAGATCGTCGAGGCCACCCCGGCGCAGGGCCTGGCGCAGGTGCGCGACGGCCGCCTGCGCGCGGCCATCACGCTGCCCGCGGGCTTCGGCAGGCAGGCCGCGCCGGCGCTGTTCGGCGCCGGGCCCCGGCCCGAGATCACGGTGGCCTACGACCCCTCGCAGTCGATGGTGCTGCCCATGGTGCGCGGCCTGCTGGCCCAGCACGTGATGGCGCAGCTCGGGCAGCACCTGTTCAGCGCCCAGGGCCAGGGGCTGGCCGATCTGCGCCAGCGGGCGCTGGCCAGCCGCAACCTCTCGCCGTCGCAGCACGCGGCGCTGGCCGGCATCTTCGACAATGTCGAGCGGCTGGACGCGGCCACGCCGGCTGCGGTTGCGTCTGCCGCTTCGGCCGCTTCCGCCGCTTCTGCCGCTTCTGCCGCTTCTGCCGCTTCTGCCGCTTCTGCCGCTTCTGCCGCTTCGCCCACTTCGGCCGCTTCAGGGCCCGCGGCCGGCCGGGCGGGCGGGCTGCAGCTGCCCTTCGACACGCGCGAGCTGCAGGCCAGCGCGCAGGCCGGCCAGCACTACAACAGCTACGCCCATGCCTTCGCCGGCATGGGGGTGCAGTTCATCCTGCTGATGGGCGTGGACATGGGCATCGGCCTATTGCTGATGCGCCGCCTGGGCCTGTGGCAGCGGCTGCGCGCCGCACCGCTGTCGCGCGCCGTGCTGCTGGGCAGCCGGGTGCTGAGCTGCGCCCTGATCGCGCTCATCGTGTTCGGGGTGGTCTACGCCGTGGCGATCGGCTTCTTCCACGTCCGCATCGAGGGCAGCGCGGCCGGCTTCGTGGCGGTGCTGGTGGCGTTCGCGCTGCTCACCGCCAGCTTCGGGCTGCTGATCGCGGCCCTGGGCCGCACGCCCGAGGCCACGCGCGGGCTGGCCATCCTGGCCACGCTGCTGATGGTGATGCTGGGCGGGGCGTGGGTGCCCTCGTTCATCTTCCCGCCCTGGCTGCAGACCGTGTCGATGGCGGTGCCCACGCGCTGGGCCGTGGACGGGCTGGACGCGATGACCTGGCGCGGCCTGCCGCTGTCGGCCGCCGTGGCGCCGGTGCTGGCGATGCTGGGCTTCAGCGCGGTGTTCTCGCTGCTGGCGCTGGCGCG
>JAGWMW010000072.1 GCA_028871575.1 Burkholderiales bacterium
TTCTTGACGTAGTCGGCGTGCCCGGGGCAGTCCACGTGCGCGTAGTGGCGCTTGCTGGTCTCGTACTCGACGTGCGCGGTGTTGATGGTGATGCCGCGCGCCTTCTCCTCCGGCGCCGCGTCGATCTGGTCGTACGCCTTGGCCTCGCCGCCGAACTTGGCCGACAGCACCGTCGTGATCGCCGCCGTCAGCGTCGTCTTGCCATGGTCCACGTGCCCGATCGTCCCCACGTTCACGTGCGGCTTCGTGCGTTCGAATTTGCCTTTTGCCATTTTTCAAGCGCTCCTGGCTGAAGTACTGAGGTCGATATCCGGAAGGTCGGGTGACTGGTGCCCATGGCGCGGATCGAACGCGCGACCTCTCCCTTACCAAGGGAGTGCTCTACCACTGAGCCACATGGGCATCGGGACGGGTTTGCCGGTCTGCCCGCCGGCAAACCCGTCACGACGCTGGCGATGCTGTGCCGTTTCGCTGCCTGCATCCCGCCGCCTGCGCGCCCCTGCGACCACCTGGAGCGGGAGACGGGAATCGAACCCGCGTCATTAGCTTGGAAGGCTAAGGTTCTGCCATTGAACTACTCCCGCGGGGGATCTGCTTCTCTTGGTGGAGGAGGCTGGATTCGAACCAGCGTAGGCGTAAGCCAACAGATTTACAGTCTGCCCCCTTTAGCCACTCGGGCACCCCTCCGGAGAGCCTGTGAGTATAGCACGGCGGCCGGGTCAGCCCAGGGCCCAGTCCAGCTCGCCGCGCCCGGCGCGGGCGAGGAATCGGCTGGCACGGCCGAAGTGGCCGTTCCCGATGAAAGGCAGCGGCGGGCGCGCCGCCGACAGCGGCGAGGGGTGGTTGCAGGCCAGCACGCAATGCGGCGACGACCCTGCGGCCGCCGCGGCCGGCAGCCGAGCCTGCGCCTGTGCGCCCCAGAGCATGAAAACCTTGGGCACGGCGTCCCGCCAAAGCGCGTGGCAAATGGCGTCAGTGAGCACATGCCAACCCAACCTGGCATGCGCTCCCGCCTTGCCCTCTTCGACCGTCAGGCTGGCGTTCAGCAGCAGCACACCCTGGGCAGCCCAGGCGGCCAAGCTTGCACAACCCGGCCTCGGCACCACGCCAAGATCGCGCCCCAGTTCCTTGAAGACGTTGCGCAGGCTGGGCGGCACCGCCTGGCCCGGCGGCACCGAGAACGCCAGCCCCTCGGCCTGGCCCGGGCCGTGGTACGGGTCCTGGCCCAGGATCAGCACGCGCGTGGCGGCCCGGGGCGTCAGCGTCAGGGCCCGGAAGACCTGGGCCGGGTAGACCACCGCTCCGGCGGCTACGCGCGCGTCCACGGCCGCGATCAGCGCCCGCCCCGCGGCACTGGCGCGCCAGTCGTCGATCAGCGGCTGCCAGTCGCCGAAGGGCTCGTCGAGCAGGCGGGCCAGCGGCCGGTCGAGCCGGTTCAATCGAACAGCGCCGCCAGCGCGGCGCCGGGGTCGCTCGCGCGCATGAAGGCCTCGCCCACCAGGAAGGCCGGTACGCCGGCCTCGCGCAGGCGGCTCACGTCGGCGCGGGCCAGGATGCCCGACTCGGCCACCGCCAGGCGGCCGGCCGGGATGCGCGGCAGCAGGTCGAGGCTGGTCTGCAGCGAGACCTCGAAGGTGCGCAGGTTGCGGTTGTTGATGCCCAGCAGCGGCGTCTTCAGCCGCAGCGCGCGGTCGAGCTCGGCGGCGTCGTGCACCTCGACCAGCACGGCCAGGCCGAGCGCGACGGCGCAGGCCTCGAGGTCGGCCAGCCGTGCGTCGTCCAGGCAGGCGACGATGAGCAGCACGGCGTCGGCGCCCAGCGCACGCGCCTGGACCACCTGGTACTCGTCGATGGTGAAGTCCTTGCGCAGCACCGGCAGCGCGCAGGCCGCGCGCGCCTGCTGCAGGTACGCGTCGGCGCCCTGGAAAAAGCGGACGTCGGTCAGCACGCTCAGGCAGGCCGCGCCGTGGTCGGCGTAGCTGGCGGCGATCTCGGCCGGCACGAAGGGCTCGCGCAGCACGCCCCGGCTCGGGCTGGCCTTCTTGACCTCGGCGATGACGGCCGCCCGGCCCGCCGCCGCGCGGGCTCGCAGGGCGGCCTCGAACCCGCGCAGGCCGCACCGCGCCTCGGGCGATTCGGCCTCGGCGCGCCAGCTCGCCATGCTGCGCACGGCGCGCGCGGCCGCGAGCTCCTCGCGCTTGACGGCCACGATGCGCTGCAGGATGTCGTCCATCACCGCGCGGCGGCCGGCTTGAAGCGCTGGGTGACGTCGACGAACTGGCTCAGCTTGGCCATCGCCCGGCCCGAGGCCACCGCCTCGCGGGCGCGCTTGACGCCCTCGGCCACCGAGACTGCGATGCCCGCGCAATACAGCGCCGCGCCGGCGTTCAGCAGCACGATGTCGCGGATCGGCCCGTCCTCGTCGGCCAGCGCGCGCTGGATGCACTGCACCGACTCGTCCTTGTTGGCCACGCGCAGCACCCGCGAGTCGTACACCGGCAGCCCGAACTCGCTCGGGTGGACGCGGTACTCGCGCACCTCCCCGTCCTTGAGCTCGCCCACCGCGGTCTCGCCCGACAGCGAGATCTCGTCCATGCCGTTCATGCCGTGCACGACCATCACGTGCTCGCTGCCCAGGCGCTGCAGCACCCGCACCAGGATGCCCACCAGGTCGGGGTGGAACACGCCGAGCAGCTGGTTCGGGGCCCCCGCCGGATTGGTCAGCGGGCCCAGGATGTTGAACAGCGTGCGCACGCCCAGCTCCTTGCGCACCGGCGCGGCGTGCCGCATCGCCGCGTGGTGCTGCGGCGCGAACATGTAGGCCACGCCGGTCTCCTGCAGGCACAGCGCCACCTGCTCGGGCGTGAGGGCAAGGTTCGCGCCCAGCGCCTCCATCACGTCGGCCGAGCCGGAGGTGGACGACACCGCGCGCCCCGCGTGCTTGGCCACGCGCGCACCCGCCGCGGCCGCGACGAAGATGCTGGCTGTGGAGATGTTGAAGGTGTGCGAGCCGTCGCCGCCGGTGCCCACGATGTCCACCAGGTGGCGCCGGTCGGCCACCGGCACCGGCGTGGCGAACTCGCGCATCACCTGGGCCGCGGCCGCGATCTCGCCCACGGTCTCCTTCTTGACGCGCAGGCCGATGGCCAGCGCGGCGATCATCACCGGGCTCATCTCGCCGCTCATGATCCGGCGCATCAGCGCCAGCATCTCGTCGTGGAAGATCTCGCGGTGCTCGATGACGCGGGTCAGCGCCTCGGTGTCGGTGATGGGCATGCGGGGGTCCTTTCGGCAGGGTCCTACAGATGCCGGCGCAGCACGGCGACGGCGCGCGCGATGTCGGCGGCCGCGACGTCCAGGTGCGTGACCAGGCGCAGCCGGCTGCCGCCGCTGCACAGCACGCCGCCGGCCTGCAGCCGCTGCACGGCACCGGCGGCCCGGTCGGGCGCGAGGTCGACGAACACGATGTTGGTCTGCGGCGGCGGCACCGCAACGCCCGGCAAGCCCTGCAGGCCTTCGGCCAGCGCCCGCGCGTGGGCGTGGTCGTCGGCCAGGCGGTCCACATGGTGGTCCAGCGCATGCAGCGCAGCGGCGGCCAGCACCCCCGCCTGCCGCAGGCCGCCGCCCAGCATCTTGCGAACGCGGTGGGCGCGGGCGATGAAGGCCTTCGGACCCGCCAGGGCTGAGCCCACCGGCGCGCCCAGGCCCTTGCTGAAGCAGACCGACACGCTGTCGAAGTCGCGCGCCAGCCGCCGCACCGGCTGCCCCATCGCCACCGCCGCGTTGAACAGCCGCGCGCCGTCCAGGTGCGTGGCCAGCCCGTGCCGGCGCGCCAGAGCCGTGGCCGCGTCGACGTAGTCCGGCGGCAGCACCTGGCCGCCCCAGGTGTTTTCCAGCGCCAGCAGCCGCGTGCGCGCGAAGTGCGCGTCGTCGGGCTTGATCGCCGCCTCGATGTCCTGCAGCCGCAGGCTGCCGTCGGGCTGGTTCGGCAAGGGCTGCGGCTGGATGCTGCCCAGCACGGCGGCGCCGCCGGCCTCGTAGCGGTAGGTGTGCGCCGCCTGGCCGACCAGGTACTCGTCGCCGCGCTGGCAATGCGCCATCAGCGCGCAGAGGTTGCTCTGCGTGCCGCTGGGCATGAACAACGCCGCCTCCTTGCCCAGCAGGGCGGCCACGCGGTCCTGCAGCGCATTGACGGTGGGGTCGTCGCCGTACACGTCGTCGCCCACCTCGGCCGCGGCCATCGCCGCGCGCATGGCCGCGGTGGGCCGCGTGACGGTGTCGCTGCGCAGGTCGATGAGGCCGCTCAATGCACGTGCTCCAGGAAGTTGCGCAGCATCGCATGCCCGTGTTCGCTGAGGATCGATTCGGGATGGAACTGCACCCCCTCCAGCGCCAGCCCGCGATGCCGCACGCCCATGATCTCGCCGTCCTCCGAGGTGGCGGTGACCCGCAGCTCGGGCGGCAGCGAGGCGCGCTCGATGGCCAGCGAGTGGTAGCGGATGACGCTGAACCGCTCGGGCAGGCCCTTGAAGACGCCCTCGCCGTCAACGCGGATGGTGCTGGCCTTGCCGTGCATCTGCACCTGTGCCCGCACGACCCGCCCGCCCAGCGCCGCGCCGATGGCCTGGTGGCCCAGGCACACGCCCAGCAGCGGCAGCCGGCCGGCGAAATGCCGGATCGCCTCGACGCAGATGCCCGCCTCGGCCGGCGAGCAGGGCCCGGGCGACAGCACCAGCCGATCGGGCTTGAGCTCGGCGATGCCTTCGAGCGTGATCTCGTCGTTGCGAAACACCCGCACCGCCTGCCCGAGCTCGCCGAAATACTGGACGAGGTTGTAGGTGAAGGAATCGTAGTTGTCGATCATCAGCAGCATGGTCGCTCTATCCCTTTGACTTCGCTGGATGCGCCCGCGGCGCATCCTGATTAGGACCCCGCTTTGAATCCCGCTCTTTGCGACGCTGGCGAGGCCGGCGCGCCGTGCTGGGTGGGGACGGAAAGCGCCCGCTGGGGGCGCACAGGGGTGGTCAGGCTGATGGCTTGCGCCAACGCCAACCGGAGCGCGCTGCGGTGATCGGACGGTTCGCAGACATGTCCCGCATTATGTCGTCGTACCGCGCCGCCCGGCTCAAACCCAGGCCTCCCCCAGCGCCTGAGCCTGCTGCAGCACCAGCTCCACCGCCGCCTCCTGCTGGTCGGGCGGGTACTTGTACTTGCGCAGGATGCGCTTGACCATCAGCCGCAGCTTGGCCTGCACGCTCTCGCGGGCCGACCAGTCGACGGTCAGGTTCTTGCGCAGGCTCTCGGCCAGTTCGTGGGCGATCTTCTTCAGCGTCTCGTCGGTCAGCTCGCGCACCGCCGACTCGTTGTTGGCCAGCGCGTCGTAGAAGCGCACTTCGTCTTCGCTCAAGCCGAGTTGCTCGCCGCGCGCCGCGGCCTCGCGGAACTTCTTGGCCATCTGCACCAGCTCTTCCATCACCTGCGCGGCTTCGATGGACCGGTTCTGGTAGCGCTGCACCACGTCGGCCAGCATGTCCGAGAACTTCCTGCTCTGCACCACGTTGCCGGCGAAGCGTGACTTGATCTCGCCTTCGAGCAGGCGCTCCAGCAGTTCGACGGCCAGGTTGCGCTCGGGCAGGTTGCGCACCTCGGCCAGGAAGGCGTCGTCCAGGATGCCGATGTTGGGCTTGTCCAGGCCCACGGCGTCGAAGATGTCGACCACCTCTTCCGACACCACGGCCGAGCTGATGATCTGGCGAATCGCCAGCTCTCGTGCCTCGTCGGTCTTCTTCTGCTGGCTGAGCTCGCGCTTGGTCAGGATCACCTTCACAGCCTGGAAGAAGGCGACCTCCTCGCGCACCGCCTTGGCCTCGTCGAGCGTGCAGCACAGCGTGAAGGCTTTGCTCATGGCCAGCGCCAAGTCGGCGAAGCGCTTCTTGCCGTCCTTGATGCCCAAGATGAAGTTGGCGGCGCCGGCCAGCGTCTTGTGGCCGCCGGTCAGGAAGCCGCTGTAGTCGTAGCCGTGCAGCATCCCGCGCAGCGCGTCCAGCTTCTCGGCCAGCACGCTGTACGCCTCGTGCGCATCTACTGTAGGTCGCCCGCGGCCCTTGCTTGCGGTGTATTCCTTCAGCGCCGACTTCAGCTCGTTGGCGATGCCGATGTAGTCCACCACCAAGCCGCCCTGCTTGTCCTTGAACACCCGGTTCACGCGGGCGATGGCCTGCATCAGGTTGTGGCCCTTCATCGGCTTGTCGATGTAGAGCGTGTGCACGCACGGCGCATCGAAGCCGGTCAGCCACATGTCGCGAACGATCACCATGCGCAGCGGGTCGCCCGGGTTCTTGAAGCGCTTTTCCAGTCGCTTCTTCACCTGCGCGCTGTAGATGTGCGGGCGCAGCAGCGCCTTGTCGCTGGCCGAGCCGGTCATCACGATCTTGATGGCGCCTTGCTCGGGGTCGGGGCTGTGCCAGTCGGGCCGCAGCTTGACGATCTCGTCGTAGAGGTGCACGCAGATCTCGCGGCTCATGGCCACGGCCATGGCCTTGCCGGTCTGCGCCTTGTTGCGCTCCTCGAAGTGCGCCACCAGATCGGCCGCCACGCTGGCGATGCGGGGCTCGGCGCCGACCACTTTTTCCAGCGCCGCCCAACGGCTCTTGAGCTTGGCCTGCTGGCTCTCTTCTTCGTCTTCGGCCAGCTCGTCGACCTCGTCGTCGATGGTGGCCATCTCGTCGGCCTTGAGGCCCAGCTTGGCCAGCCGGCTCTCGTAGTAGATGGCCACCGTGGCGCCATCTTCCCTGGCCTGCTGCATGTCGTAGACGCTGATGTAGTCGCCGAACACGGCCCGGGTGTCGCGGTCTTCGCCCGACACCGGCGTGCCGGTGAAGGCCACGAAGGTGGCGTGGGGCAGCGCGTCGCGCAGGTGCTGGGCGTAGCCGACCTGGTAGCGGTCGACGGTGGGCGCGAATTCGACCTTGTGCGGCGAAGGTTCACCGGCGCCGGTTGTCAGCACCGTCGTCGAAGGCCGCTGCTTCAACGTCTTCAGCTTGGCCTCGAAGCCGTACTGCGTGCGGTGCGCCTCGTCGGCAATGACGACGATGTTGTGGCGGTCCGAGAGCAGCGGAAACGCATCTTCGTCCTCGCCCGGCATGAACTTCTGGATCGTAGCGAACACGATGCCGCCGGAAGGGCGGTTGCCCAGCAGCGCGCGCAGCTCCTGCCGCGTGCCGGCCTGCACCGGCCGTTCTCGGAGCAGGTCTTGCGCCAGCGAAAACACGCCAAACAACTGGCCGTCGAGGTCGTTGCGGTCGGTGATGACGACGATGGTCGGGTTCTCCATCGCCGGCTCTTGCATCACCCGCGCCGCGAAGCAGGTCATGGTGATGCTCTTTCCGCTGCCCTGGGTGTGCCACACCACGCCGCCCTTGCCGCGCACGCTGGGCAGGCCGTCGGGGCGCGACGCCGCGATCACTTGGGCGATGGCCGCGCGCACGGCGTGGAACTGGTGGTAGCCGGCGATCTTCTTGACCAGGCCGCCGTCGTCCTCGAACAGCACGAAGAAACGCAGGTAGTCCAGCAGGAAGGCCGGCGCCAGCACGCCGCGCACCAGCGTCTGCAGTTCGTTGAACGGCCCCAGTGGGTCAAGCGTGACGCCGTCGATCGTGCGCCAGGCCATGAAGCGCTCGCTGTCCGCCGACAGCGAGCCCAGCAGCGCATCGGTGCCGTCCGAGATCACCAGCACCTCGTTGTACTGGAAGGCGTCTGCGATCTGTTCCTTGTAGGTCTGGATCTGCTGGAAGGCCTTCCATACATCGGCGTTCGCGTCGGCCGGGTTCTTCAGCTCGATCAGCACCAGCGGCAGGCCGTTGACGAACAGGATGATGTCGGGCCGGCGTGTGTGGTGCGGCCCGGTGATGGAGAACTGGTTGACGGCCAGCCACTCGTTGCGCGCCGGCTCGGCCCAATCCACCAGGCGGACGAAGTCGCCCCGCGTTTCGCCGTCGCGCTGGTACTGCACCGGCACGCCGGCGATCAGCAGTCGATGGAACTGTCGGTTCGCGGCCAGCAGCACGGGCGTGCCCAGATCCACCACCTGCTTGACGGCATCCTCGCGTGCCGCCATCGGCACGTTGGGGTTCAGCATGGCCACGGCCCGGCGCAGCCGCTCGACCAGCAGCACCTGGCGGTAGTCGCTGCGCTCGGGGGTGCTGCCATCAGGCGCCAGCTCAGGGCCATACCGGTGCTGGTAGCCCACTTCGGCCAGCCAGCCCAAGGCCTCCTGTTCGAGCTGGTCTTCGGTCATGCTGCTGGGGCCTCCGGCGCTTAGCAGGTGCTTAACAAGCTAAGCCGCAAGTCATTGATTTTTCTGGACATTTTGCCAAAGTCTGCCCTGTTCCGGCGATTGCTAAGCCCATGCTATGCCTTCGGCCGAAGGGTGTAGACATGGGTGCTGCCGACCCGCTGCCGGTCCAGAAACCCGTCAGGCTGGCTCCACTTCTTCAGGTAGCGCGACGCCTCCACCTGCGCCGAAGGCGAGTTGCCCAGCCCCAGCAGCTCGCGCAGCTCGGCATTCTCGATGCGTTGATGGTCACGCAGGTACTCGCGCACCATCTCGGCATATCGAATGGGGTTCAGCCCCCGGGTTCGGGTGTAGGCAGCCTTGCCCTTGAGCTCCTTGGCCACGCCCTTGGCCAGGTGAAAGGTCGCGGCTGCGGTGTGCCCCTTGCGTTCCAGCAGGCCCAGGGGCGGCAGGCACATGGCCTCCAGAATGCGGCGAGATTCGTCCTTGGACAGTTGCAGCACGTTGGCCGCCTGCCCGGCATCGATGAAGTCCTGCCCCAGCAGCGCATCGAGCACCAGCAACTGGTCCAGCGCCACCTCGGCGCCCTGCGCGTCCAGCCGGGCGATCAACTTGGCCAGCGCGTCGTGCGCCTCGCGGTTGAACATGCGCAGCGTCACCGAGTGACCATCGGTCGCGTACTCGGGCCGGCGCTTGCCGAACACCAGCGCCGATCGAAAGATGCGCCGTCGGCCGATGCCCGACGACTCGACCAGCCGCAGCTTCACCAAGGCATTGGCCAGTGTGCGGTTGCGCGGCACCGCCTCGTGCCGCAGGATGTTCTCGGGCGTGATGCCGGCAACAAAGCCGCCCGGGCTGGTGACCACCAGCTCCTTGGTCGAATGGCGCACCAGGATCTCGCCGGGGTTCAGGTAGTCGCGGTGCGTCAGCGCGTTCAGCACCGCTTCGCGCACCCCTTCCACCGGGAATTGCGGAATGCGCAGCTTGAACAGACCAAGCTCGATCTCCTTCTCCGGGTTCAGCGGCCCGGTGAAGATCTGCTCCATACGTTCCACCGCCTCCAGCAGCGGCAACCGATCGATGTCGTTGCGTGCCACGCTGGTCTCGCCGTCGTGCAGCACGTAGTGGAACTGGGCTTGCGGGCAGCGCTGCGCCAGCACCTCGCGGCGCGCGAAGAGCAGCATGCCGGCGTGCGTCACCTGGCCGTCGCGCACGGCCTCCAGGCCGCTCAGGAAGGCCGGATCAGGCAATTCCAGCAGGCCCGACGCAGGCGCCTTGCTGCGCAGTACCTGCCGCGCCCGCTCGATCTGCAAGGGGTCCAGGTCCTGCAAGGCCAGGCCGTTGGCCGGCGCGCCGCTCCAGTCCACGGCGGCGCTGCGCACCTGAGCACGCTGGAAGGTCACCGGGTCCAGTGGCATGCAGTTCTTGCCCACCCGCTGCTTGAAGAGGCCCGCGGCCGTGCCGTAGGGCTTGCTGTCGCCTTCGTGCACGCGCACCACGAGCAGCTTGCCCGTGCCCTCGGGCACGTCGATCTCGAACACCTCGGCCGCCACGCCCGGCCGCGTGCCGTCGAAAATGCCGCGGCGGAACACGTCCAGGTCATACCCCTGCGCGCCATGGATCGCCTGGGCGCGACCGCGAACCTTGTCCGCCACGCCGAACACCACGACACCGCCGCCGGCGTTGGCAAAGCAGGCCGCGTACTCGCAGGCCAACTTCAGGTCGTCCTTCGGACCCTGCCAGGGCTTGAAGTCGAGGAACTCGCTCTCCAGGTCATCGGCGATCCGATGGCCCAGTTGATCCAGCAAGCGGCTGACCTCGGCGGTATCGGGCACGGACATCAAGCGGCCTCTTCCATCTCGGCGAGAGCTTCGGGCAGGCGGAGTTGGCCGGAGATCAGGCGGGGGAGCAGGGTGTCTCGGAGGGTGGCGAGCGTTTGGGCCTGCAGCTGATTGGCCGAGACCTTCACCAGCAACGGGCAAGCCACAGCATTGAAGGCGCGAAGGATCTCGGCTGACGGTACGACACAAGCCAACGCCGAAACGACATCTGGCCGCACCGCCGGATAGGCCCCTCCATCAGCAACGTGCGAAAGGTGCTCGATGTTCGCGTCCTGCGTGGCCGCAAGGTAGACGAATGCCGTGTTCTCGGACACCGTCGGGCTGAGCACCGCGAAGCCGGTGCTGGCTGTTAGGTCAGGCACCGGCTCGTGGATGAACGCGAACGAACGGTTGCCCGGCCGAACAGTTCCGACGATGGTGTCACCACTGCGAAGCACGCGTCGCGCCCGAGATGGCGCCTCGTCAAACGCGAACTCGGTGACAGTGGCGACCTCGTTGTCCTTCACATTGGCAAGATCGAGATACCGAACTCGCTCAGGATGATGGCGTCCCGACCAGGATTGCGAGTTCAAGTCGGAAAGGTCGTTCAACGTTCCTCCGCGCCACCCCTGCGGCACCAGCCCCAACGCCGACGCCTCGAACCGATCCGGAAACAAGGCCGCCGTGCCTTCATCCATGCCGGCCGGCACCAGACCATGCTGCTTCGCGCGAACGGGATCGAAGTCGACGAACCACGACTTGAACAGCGCCTGCGCGATGGCTTCGAGGGTGGCGTTGGTTTCGCGCAGGAGGGCGATGCGGTCGTCGAGTGCCTTCAGAACCTCAACGATTGCATCCTGCTCACGCCGGTCGGGCACTCGCAATCGAATCGAGTAGACGAAGTTCCGATTCAATGACGGCTGTGCGCTGCCTGAATTGAAGGCAGCAAGGTTCAGGGTCTGGAGCAAGTAGTACGCAAACCGCTCGCTGTTGCCGAGGAAGTCGGTGACGTAGAGGCACGTGTTGTGCGGCCAGTAGTCAACTTCGGCGAAGTGAACACGGCCGATCGACGCCCCGCTTCGACCAATCACAACGCCCGGCCCCTTTGCCAGCGCTTCGTCATGGGTTCCATTGGCCCCGGCCGAACCCATGACTGGCACAGGGCCGGGCCGTTGTTCCGCCGCAGTGAGGTCGTGGCCTCGCTGAAGGCGGACGAACTCGCCGAGTGGAAGCTCAACCCATTCAGAACTCATAGCCGAGTCCACCCAGCTTCCTACGAATCAGCGAATCCAGCTCCGCCCCCTTCGCCATCTGCTCCCCGAGCTTCTCGGTCAGCGCCTGCATCTTGGCCTCGAAGCCCTCGCCGTCGTCCTCCACGGCTTCCGCGCCCACATCGCGCCCTGGCGTCAGCACATGCCCGTGCTCGGCGATCTCGGCGAGCTTCACGCTGCGGCAGTAGCCCGCCGTGTCAGCGTACTCACCCGCGCCCGCATCACCGCGCCACGCCGCCACGGTGTCCGCGATGCGCTCGATCACCTCGTCCTTCAGCTCGCACTGCACCCGGCTGATCATCGTGGCCAGCTTGCGCGCGTCGATGAACAGCACCTCGCCGCGGCGATGCCGCTTGTCCTTCACCAGGAACCACAGGCAGGCCGGAATCTGGGTGTTGAAGAACAACTGCCCCGGCAGCACGATCATCACTTCCACCACGTCGGCATCGACCATCGCGGCGCGGATCTGGCCCTCGTTGTTCTGGCTGCTGCTCATGCTGCCGTTGGCCAGCACGATGCCGGCGCGGCCGCCGGGCTTCAGGTGGTGCAGCATGTGCTGCAGCCAGGCGTAGTTGGCATTGCCTTGCGGCGGGTCGCCGTAGTGCCAACGAGCGTCACCCGTCAGGCTCGCGTGCCACCAGTCGCTGATGTTGAACGGCGGGTTGGCCAGGATGAAGTCGGCGCGCAGGTCGGGGAACTGGTTCTTGGTGAAGGTGTCGGCCGGCTCGCGGCCCAGGTTGAAGTCGATGCCGCGGATGGCCAGGTTCATGGCCGCCAGGCGCCAGGTGGTGGGGTTGGCCTCCTGGCCGAAGATGGCCACGTCGCCCAACTTGCCGCCGTGGCTGAGGATGAATTCCTCGCTCTGCACAAACATGCCGCCTGAGCCGCAGCAGGGGTCGTACACCTTGCCGTGGTGCGGTGCCAGCACGGCCACCAGCGTCTTGACGATGCTGCGCGGCGTGTAGAACTGGCCGCCGCGCTTGCCCTCGGCGCTGGCGAACATGCCCAGGAAGTATTCGTAGACCTGGCCCAGCACGTCGCGCGCTTCGGCCGCTGACGCGCCGAAGCCGATGGTGGAGATCAGGTCCACCAACTCGCCGAGCTTGCCGTCGGGCAACTGCGCGCGGGCGAAGCGCTTGTCGAGGATGCCCTTGAGCTTGGGGTTCTCGGCCTCGATCAGCGACAGCGCGTCGTCGATGCGCTTGCCGATGTCGGTCTGCTTGGCGGCAGCGCGAATGGCCTCCCAGCGCGCGGCCTCGGGCACCCAGAAGACGTTGGCCTCGCGGTAGTAGTCGCGGTCTTCCAGCTCGGCCGCGATGTCGGCCGGCGTGGCGCCGTCGAGGTGGTATTCGTCGGCCGGGTCGGCGAAGCGCGCGGTCAGTTCGGTGCGGCGGGCCTGGAAGGTGTCGGAGATGTACTTCAGGAAGATCAAGCCCAGCACCAGGTGCTTGTACTCGGCCGCGTCCATGTTGGCGCGCAGCTTGTCGGCGGTGGCCCAGAGCGTCTTCTTCAGGTCGTCGATCATGGTGCGAGTGTCGGGCATGGCCCGGGCGGCCCGCGGCCCGGCGGGGCGGGCCGGGCGCAGCCCGGCCCTGGGGGCGATCAGAACCCTTCTTCCACCAGCTCGGCGGCGCGGATCAGCGCGCGCGCCTTGGCCTCGGTCTCCTGCCATTCCATCTCGGGCACCGAGTCGGCCACGATGCCGGCCGCGGCCTGCACGTGCAGGGTCTGGTCCTTGACGATGCCGGTGCGGATGGCGATGGCCAGGTCCATGTCGCCGGCGAAGCTCAAGTAGCCGCAGGCGCCGCCGTAGATGCCGCGCTTGACGGGCTCGAGCTCGTCGATGATCTCCATCGCGCGGATCTTGGGCGCGCCGGTCAGCGTGCCGGCGGGGAAGGTGGCGCGCAGCACGTCGAGGTTGCTCATGCCGGGCTCGAGCAGGCCCTCGACGTTGCTGACGATGTGCATCACGTGCGAGTAGCGCTCGACCGCGAACGACTCGGTCACCTTGACGCTGCCGGTGCGCGCGATGCGGCCGATGTCGTTGCGCGCCAGGTCGATCAGCATCAGGTGCTCGGCGCGCTCCTTCGGGTCGCTGGCGAGCTCGCGCTCCAGGGCCAGGTCGCGCTCGGGCGTGGCGCCGCGCGGCCGCGTGCCGGCCAGCGGCCGGATCGTGACCTTGTCGCCGGCCGGCGTGTGCTCGTGGCGCACCAGGATCTCGGGGCTGGCGCCGACGATCTGGAAGTCGCCCAGGTCGTAGAAGTACATGTAGGGGCTCGGGTTGAGCGAGCGCAGCGCGCGGTACAGGCTCAGCGGGCTCTCGGTGTAGCGCTTCTTCAGGCGCTGCCCGATCTGCACCTGCATCATGTCGCCGGCGGCGATGTAGTCCTTGGCCCGGGCCACCGCGGCCAGGTAGTCGGCCTTGGCGAACTCGCGCTCGACCGCATAGGCCGGCCCGCGCCGCACCGGCGGCGCGGTGACGCTGTAGCGCAGCCGGTCGGCCAGCTCGGCCAGGCGCTTCTTGCCGTTGAAGTAGGCCTCGGGCCGCGCCGGGTCGGCATAGACGATGAGGTACAGCCGGCCCGAGAGGTTGTCGATGACGGCCAGCTCTTCGGTCTGCAGCAGCAGGATGTCGGGCGTGTCGATGCCGCCGGGCTTGCAGGTGCGGGCCAGCCGCGGCTCGATGTAGCGCACCGCGTCGTAGCCGAAATAGCCGGCCAGCCCGCCGCAGAAGCGCGGCAGGCCGGGCCGCAGCGCCACCTTGAAGCGTTGCTGGTAGGCGGCGATGAAGTCCAGCGGGTTGCCCTCGTGCCGCTCGACCACGGCGCCGTCGGTCACGACCTCGGTGGTGAAGGCGCGGGCGCGCAGCAGCGTGCGCGCGGGCAGGCCGATGAACGAGTAGCGGCCGAAGCGCTCGCCGCCCACCACCGATTCGAGCAGGAAGCTGTGCGCGGCGCCGCCGGCCAGCTTGAGGTAGAGCGACAGCGGCGTCTCGAGGTCGGCGAAGGCCTCCAGGATCAGCGGGATGCGGTGGTAGCCCTCGCGGGCCAGGCTCTGGAATTCGAGTTCGGTGATCACGTCGGGCACCTGTTCGGAAGGGTCGGGCCGCGGGCGCAGGGGCCG
>JAGWMW010000280.1 GCA_028871575.1 Burkholderiales bacterium
GAGCAGGCGCTGTTCCGCCTCGGTGTCAGCGAGGAGACGGCCGCCCTCATCGGCAGCCTCACGCCGGCGCAGATGATGAAGATCGCCGCCAGCAACACGCTGCTGTGCCGCTTCCGGATGGACGACGACATCGTCTGGAACCTGCTCACCAACCACGGCAAGGGCGCGGCCAACGACGGCATGTCGCGCCTGCACGCCTCGATCCTGATGGCCGGGCGCCATCAGGAAGCGGCGTAGAAGGACCACCCCCGAAGCGGCTTCGCCGCTCCCCCTCGAGGGGGCAACGCCAGCGGCCCGGCGCAGCCGGTTGCGCGGCGCTCGCTCGGTACGACAAAGTGACCCAGGACCGGAGAGCACATCATGGCCCGCACCAAGAGCATCCTGACCGAAGCCAAGCAGATCGAGCGCGCGGTGACGCTGATCAACCTGGGCGCGCGCCTGCAGGTGCTGGAAAGCGAGACCGACCTCAGCTACGAGCGCCTGCTGCGCCTGTACAAGGAGGTCGCGGGCAAGAGCCCCAGCAAGGGCCAGCTGCCGTTCTCGACCGACTGGTTCATGACCTGGCAGCCCAACATCCACGCCAGCCTGTTCCTGAACATCCACGAGTACCTGAACAAGTCCTCGGCCCTGGACGAGATCGACACCGTCATCAAGGCTTACCAGCTCTATGCCGAGCAGATGCAGGCGCAGGGCCTGGAGCCGCTGCTCAGCGTCACCCGCGCCTGGCGCCTGGTGAAGTTCGTCGACAACGGCATGCTGACGATGACCGGCTGCAGCAAGTGCGGTGGCCAGTACGTGACGCATCCGCACGAGATCGCGCGCCACTATGTCTGCGGCCTGTGCAACCCGCCGGCGCGCGCCGGCAAGGGCAAGCTCTCGGGCCGCTTCACCGCCGGGCTGGCCGAGGCCGCCCGCGCCGAAACGGCGCCGGCCGGTCTTTGATCACGCCCGGGGCCCTTCAGCCCCGGCGCGGGGCGCCGATGACACTGCTGTAGTTCCGTTCGTTTTTCTTGCGACTCCTCCTGGCACAGCCTCTGTGCTTTCGGCGGGCCCCCCGGGGCCCGCCTTTTTCTGCCTGCGGCGGGCCCAGAGCGGTCCGCCGGCTTGCTAGGCCGGGCCCCTGGCCGCCAGGGTCGCCGCCGAGGCCCAGGGCGACAACTGGCCGGCTTCGAGGCGGCTTATCGCCCGGGCCGGCCCGCCGCGGCGGGCCAGACTGGACGCTCGCTGCCTTGTGCCCTCGACGAACGTCCCGATGACCGCCCCGATCACCGCCCTGGCCCGACGCCTGGCCTCGCCGCCCTGGCCGGTGCCGGCGCTGCTGGCCTGGAGCGCGGGCTGGGCGGCCTGGGCGCTGGTGCAGTCGCTCGGTGCGGCCGGCCCCGGCGCGTCAGCGGCGGCCGGCATGGCAGCCGCGCTGGCGCTGGCGCTGCGCTGCCCGGGGTGGCGGCGGCGGCTCATCGCGGCCCTGGGCTTCCCGCTCTCGGCCCTGGCGCTGGGCGCGGCGGCCGGCTGGCCGGCCTGGGCCTGGCTGCTGCTGCTGGGGCCGCTGCTGGCGGCCTACCCGCTGCGGGCCTGGGCCGATGCACCCCTGTTCCCGACCCCCGCCGACGCCTTGCGCGGCCTGGACGGCGCGGTGCCGCCGCCGCGGCGTGCGCTCGACGCCGGCTGCGGCCTCGGCCACGGCCTGCGGGCGCTGCATGCGCTGTGGCCGCAGGCCGAGCTGCAGGGTCTGGAGTGGAGCGCGCCGTTGGCCTGGGCGGCGGCGCGGCGCTGCCGCTGGGCCCGCGTGCGACGCGCCGACATGTGGGCCGCGCCCTGGGGCGGGCACGACCTCGTCTACCTCTTCCAGCGCCCCGAGAGCATGGCCCGCGCCTACGCCAAGGCGCGGCGCGAGCTCGCGCCCGGGGCCTGGCTGGTGAGCCTGGAGTTCGCCGTGCCGGGGCAGGGCGCCAGCGCCTGCCTGCAGGGCCCGGGCCGGCGGCCGCTGTGGCTGTACCGGATGCCGGCGGCGGCCGCGGCGCGCTCAACCATGGCCGGCAGCGGCCGATAACGGGGGCAAGCCCGCGGCGCCCGGCCGTCCTGCCCGGGCAACCAACGCACCTGCCGCCCTCATGTTCGTCATCATCGGATGGGTCCTGGCCCTGGCCTGCATCTTCGGCGTGTTCATCGCGCACGAAGGGAACATCCACGTCATCCTCAGCGCGCTGCCCTTCGAGCTGACCACCATCCTCGGGGCGGCGCTCGGCGCCTTCCTGGCCAACAACCAGATGAAGGTGGTCAAGGCCTCGCTGCGCGGCCTGGGCCAGTGCTTCAAGGGCAGCAAGTTCAGCAAGGCCCGCTACATGGAGCTGCTGGCGCTGCTGTTCGACATCCTGCAGAAGGCGCGCAAGGAAGGCCTGATGTCGATCGAGAAGGACGTCGAGGACCCGCACAACTCGCCGCTGTTCCAGAAGTACCCCACCGTGGGCAGCGACCACCACGTGACCGAGTTCATCACCGACTACCTGCGCATGATGGTCTCGGGCAACCTGAACGCGCACGAGATCGAGAGCCTGATGGACAGCGAGATCGACACCCACCATGCCGAGGAGCATGCGGCGGTG
>JAGWMW010000281.1 GCA_028871575.1 Burkholderiales bacterium
GCGGCGGCGCGGCGGCGGCGGCGGGGCCGCGCCGCGCTGCTTGGCGCCCATCATCCAGGCCACCACCACGCACACCACGACCACGAGCAGGAACTTCATCGCTTCGGCGCCCCCAGCGCGCCACGGCCGCGGGCGGCGCGGCTCAACCCGGGGCCCGCCCGAGCACCACTTCGAGCACGAAGCGCGAGCCCGCATAGGCCAGCAGCAGCAGCACGGTGCCGGCATAGAGCCAGCCCGTGGCGCGCCGGCCGCGCCAGCCGCGCAGGCGCCGGCCCAGCAACAGGCCGGCGAACACGAGCCAGGCGAAGATCGAGAACACGGCCTTGTGGTCGCCCCAGAGCTGCCACTGCGTGGTCGTCAGCAGGCCCAGCACGATGGCGCCGCTGAGGGTGACGAAGCCGGCCTCGACGAAGCGGAAGGTCAGCCGCTCGAGCTGCAGCAGCGGCAGCCCCAGCGCCTGGCCCGGCGGTGCCGGCCGCGGGGCGCCGGCGCGCAGCCGGCGCTCGGCGGCGTCCAGCAGCAGCCCGTGCAGCACCGCGGCGCCGAACAGCGCATACGAGCCCACGCCGAGCGCGAAGTGCAGCGGCGCCAGGCGCGAGGTGATGGGCCGCAGCTCGCCCGGGAAGACGGCGCATACCGCCACCACCAGCAGCCCAGCCACCGCCAGCCACTGGCGCACGCCCGGCAGCGGCACGAAGCGGCTCTCGACGGTGTAGACGCCGATCACCAGCCACACCGTGAGCGAGAGCACGGGCGCGAAGCCCAGCCGCGCGCCGGGGCCGGCCAGACCCACGCCGCCGATGTCGGCCACCAGCAGGAAGGCCTGCAGCACCCAGCCCCCGAGCAGGGTCAGCGGGGCCAGCCGGCGCAAGGCGGCCTGGGCCGGCAGCGGCACCGCGGCCAGCGCGTACAGCACCAGCGTGGCCGCCACCATCGGCAGGCCGCCGCCCGGGGCCGACGTGGGCGCGATCAGGGCGGGGGCCGTCGATAGAATCATCGCGACAGTGTACTGACCGCAGGCGCCGCAACGGCCGTCTGCCGACGCGATGGCCTCCACCCTTGCCGACCGCCTGTCCCGGCTGGTCAAGACCATGCGGGGCCAGGCCCGCATCACCGAAAGCAACGTGCAGGACATGCTGCGCGAAGTGCGCATGGCGCTGCTCGAGGCCGACGTCGCGCTGCCGGTGGTGCGCGACTTCATCGCCCGCGTGAAGGAGCAGGCCCTGGGCCAGGAAGTGGCCGGCTCGCTCAACCCCGGCCAGGCCCTGGTCGGCATCGTGCACAAGGCCCTGGCCGCGACGATGGGTGCCGGCGACGGCGCGCCGCCCCCCGGGCTGAACCTGGCGACCCAGCCGCCGGCGGTGATCCTGATGGCGGGCCTGCAGGGGGCGGGCAAGACCACCACCACCGCCAAGCTGGCGCGGCACCTGGTCGCCCAGCGCAAGAAGAAGGTGCTCACCGTCTCGGCCGACGTGTACCGGCCGGCCGCGATCGAGCAGCTGAAGACGGTCACGGCGCAGGCCGGGGCCGAGTGGTTCCCTTCCAGCCCCGACCAGGCCCCGCGCGACATCGCGCGCGCCGCGCTCGACCACGCCCGGCGCCACTACTTCGACGTGCTGCTGGTGGACACCGCGGGCCGGCTCGGCATCGACGCGGCGATGATGGCCGAGATCAGCGCGCTGCATGCCGAGCTGCAGCCGATCGAGACCCTGTTCGTGGTCGATGCCATGCAGGGCCAGGACGCGGTGAACACGGCGCGCGCCTTCAAGGACGCGCTGCCGCTGACGGGCGTGGTGCTCACCAAGCTCGACGGCGACGCCCGCGGCGGCGCGGCGCTGTCGGTGCGGCAGGTCACCGGCGTGCCGATCAAGTTCGCCGGCGTGTCCGAGAAGATCGACGGCCTGGAGGTCTTCGACCCCGAGCGCCATGCCGGCCGCGTGCTCGGCATGGGCGACATCGTGGCCCTGGTCGAGCAGGTGCAGCAGGGCGTCGACGTCGCGGCGGCGCAAAAGCTGGCCGACAAGATGAAGTCGGGCAGCGGCTTCGACCTCGACGACTTCCGCGACCAGATCGCGCAGATGAAGAAGATGGGCGGCCTGGCGGGCCTGATGGACAAGCTGCCGAGCCAGCTCACCGGCAAGGCCGGGCAACTCGGCCCGGCCGAGGTCGACCGCGCCGAGCGCGACGTGCGCCGCATGGAAGGCATCATCTGCTCCATGACGCCGCAGGAGCGGCGCAAGCCCGAGCTCATCAAGGCCAGCCGCAAGCGCCGCATCGCCGCCGGCGCCGGCGTGCCCGTGCAGGACGTGAACCGGCTGCTGAACCAGTTCGAGCAGATGCAGGGGATGATGAAGAAGATGAAGGGCGGCGGCCTGATGAAGATGATGAAGCGCATGGGCGGCATGGGCGGCCCGGGCGGCCCGGGCGGGATGGGCGGCCGGCCGCGCTGAGCAAAAGAGTCGGCGACGGCGGGTGCCGCGCTGAGCACAAGAGTCGGCGACGGCGGGTGCCGCGCTGAGCAAAAGGAGCCGGCGACGGCGGGTGCCGCGCCGGGTGCGCAGGAGCCAGCGGTGGCCAGGGCGCTGCC
>JAGWMW010000073.1 GCA_028871575.1 Burkholderiales bacterium
CACCAGCGAGCCGCAGTCGTTGACGCCCGGGATGTCGGCCGCCGTCAGCACCGCCACCACGCCGGGCATCGCGCGGACGCGGTCGAGGTCCAGCCCCTCGATCACGCCATGCGCCAGCGGCGACAGGCCGAGCGCGGCGTGCAGGGTGCCGGCGAGCTCGGGCAGGTCGTCGGTGTAGGGCGCGGCGCCGGCCACGTGCAGGTGCGCCGACTCGTGCGGCAGTGCCGTGCCCACCACCGAAGCGGCGGCGGCCGGGGCCAGGGGCGGCAGGTCGGAGGGCTTGTTCATGCCGGGCTCATGCAGCGCGGCCCTCGCGGGCCCAGACGGAGACGGCGGCGGCCGGCAGCGCCGCGCCGGGGCGGGTCTCGAGCCAGAAGCGCCGCAGCAGATTCCGCGCCACCTGTGCGCGGTAGGCGCTGCTGGCGCGCAGGTCGCTCAGGGGCTCGAAATCGGCCGCCAGGGCGGCCTGCGCGGCCTGCAGCGCGGCCTCGTCCCAGGGCCGGCCGCGCAGCGCGGCCTCGGCGCCGCGAGAGCGGGCGACCGTGGCCGCCATCCCGCCGAAGGCCAGCCGGGCCTCGACGATGCGCTCGCCGTCGAGCGCGACGGCCAGGCCCGCGCACAGCGCCGAGATGTCGCAGTCGAAGCGCTTGCTGATCTTGTAGGCCCGGACCTCGCGCGACGCCGGCGCGGCCGCCGCGGCACGGGGCACCTCGATCGCCTGCACGAACTCGCCCGGCTCGAGCCGGTTGCGCATGTAGCCCAGGTAGAACTCGTCCAGCGGCAGCCGCCGCAGGCGCGTTCCCTGGCGCAGCAGCAGCCGCGCGCCCAGCGCCATCAGCACCGGCGCCGAGTCGCCGATGGGCGAGCCGTTGGCCACGTTGCCGCCCATCGTGCCGGCGCGGCGGATCGGCGGCGAGGCGAAGCGCAGCCCCACCTCGCGCAACGCCGGCCACTCGGCGGCCAGTGCGTCCCAGGCATCCTCGAGCGAGGCGGCGGCGCCGATGGTGAGCCAGCGCTCGTCGAGGTCGATGCGCTTCAGCTCGGCCACCTGCCCGATGTAGAGCAGCTCGCCCAGCTCGCGGAACTGCTTCGTCACCCACAGCCCGATGTCGGTGCTGCCGGCCAGCAGCCGCGCCTCGGGGCGGGCCAGGCGCAGCGCGGCGAAGGCGTCCAGCGTGCGTGGCGCGCTGAAGCCGCCCCCGGTGTCCAGCGCCGGCTCGGCCTGCAGCGCGCGCAGCGCGGCGGCCACCGGCTCGCGCGCCAGCAGCGCCGGCGCCGGCGCGTCGAACATGCGCTCGCCGGCATCGAGGATGGGCCGGTAGCCGGTGCAGCGGCAGAGGTTGCCCGACAGCGCGTCGGCCAGCGCCTGGCGCGTGGGCCGGGTGCCGGCACCGCGGTGGCGCTCGTAGCAGGCCCACAGCGACATCACGAAGCCCGGGGTGCAGAAGCCGCACTGCGAGCCGTGGCTGTCGACCATGGCCTGCTGCACCGGGTGCAGCGGGGCCTGGGCCAGCGGCGCCAGGTCCTCCACCGTGAACAGCGCCCGGCCGTCGAGCGTGGGCAGGAACTGCAGGCAGGCGTTGACGGGCCGCAGCGCGAGCTCGCCGTCGGCGCCGAGCTCGCCCAGCACCACGGTGCAGGCGCCGCAGTCGCCCTCGGCGCAGCCCTCCTTGGTGCCGGTGCAATGGGCGTCCTCGCGCAGCCACTCCAGCACCGTGCGGGTGGGCTCGGCGTCGGCCACGGTGGTGACGCCACCGCGGTGGAAAAAGCGCACCGGGCGCGGTGCGCAGGGCGGGCTCATCGCCATCGGCGGGCTCCTGGGTTGCGCGCCGAAGGTAGCGCGTGGGGCGCACGCCACAATACGCGGTGCATGATGAAGTCTATGTGAAACTCGATATGGCGATGCGGCCCGACTTCGACACCATCGACCTCCGTCTCATCCGGGTCCTGCACACCGTGATCACCGAACGCAGCGTCTCCCGCGCCGCCACCCGGCTGGGCAGCAGCCAGCCGGCGGTGAGCGCCCAGCTCAAGCGGCTGCGGGCCCTGGTCGGCGACCCCTTGCTGGTGCGCGCCGGCCAGCAGATGCAGCCCACGGCCACGGCGATGCAATTGCTGGACCCGGCCGCGCAGATGCTGCGCCAGGCCGAGCAGCTCTTCGGCGCCCGGGGCCGCGCGGCACGCAGCGGCGCCTTCGAGGCGGCGCAGGCCGACGCGCTGTTCCGCATCGCCGCCAGCGACTACCTCGACCCGCTGTTCCTGCCGCGCCTGGTGGCGCATCTCAAGCGCGCCGCGCCCGGCGTGCGGCTCGAGCTGATGCCGCTGACGCAGGACTACGACTACCGCCGCGCGCTGGCCGCCGGCGCCGTCGACCTCGTCATCGGCAACTGGCTGCAGCCGCCGCAGGAGCTGCACCTGGGCCGGCTGTTCAGCGACGAGGTGGTCTGCCTGGTGGCCGAGGACCACCCCGCCGTCCGCGGCAGCGGCACGCGCGGCTGGAGCGTGGCGCGCTACCTCGACTGCGACCACGTGGCGCCGATGCCGCTGCACCCCGGTGCGCTGGGCGTGATCGACGAGCACCTGCAGGCCGCCGGCCTGCGCCGGCGCATCGCCGTGCGGGCCTCGCACTTCGGCCTCATCCCGCAGATGGTGGCCGACAGCCTGCTGGTGCTGACCACCGGGCGCCTGTTCTGCAGCCGCTACGTCGACCGCCTGCCGCTGCGCATCGTGCGCTGCCCGCTGGCCCTGCCGCCGCTGGCCTACTACCAGCTCTGGCACGAGCTCGGCCACCACGCGCCCGCGCTGCGCTGGCTGCGCGAGCAGGTGCGCGACGTGGCCCGCGGCCTGACGCTGCCGCGGCCGCCGCGGGGCGCGGCCCGCAGCATGGCCAGGGACGGCGCGGCATGATCGCCATCCGCGCCGACCTGCTCGATTTCACGGCCGCGCCGCCCTGGCAGGGTCCGGGCCTGGAGGGCGTGCGCTGGCGCCCCGACCACTGGCTGCTGGTGGGCGACGACGGTCGCATCCAGGGCGCGCAGATCGAAGACCCCGGCCCGGGCTGGGAGCGCCACGACCACCGCGGCCGCCTGCTGACGGCAGGCTTCATCGACACCCATGTCCACGCGCCGCAACTCGACGTGATCGCCAGCCACGGCGCCGGGCTGCTGGAGTGGCTCGAGACCTACACCTTCCCGGCCGAGCGACGCCATGCCGACCCCGCGGTCGCGGCGGCCGCTGCGGCGCGCTTCCTGGAGGCGCTGCTGGCCCACGGCACGACGGCGGCGGTGGTGTTCCCGACCGTGCACCGGGCCTCGGCCGAAGCCCTGTTCGAGGCGGCCGCGGCGCGCGGCATGCGCCTCGTCGCCGGCAAGGTGCTGATGGACCGCCACGCCCCCGACGGCCTGCGCGACGACGTGGACGGCGCCGAACGCGACTGCGAGGCGCTGATCGCGCGCTGGCACGGCCGCGACCGCCTGGCCTACGCGGTGACGGTGCGCTTCGCCGTCACCAGCACCCCGGCACAGCTGGCGATGGCCGGCGCGCTGCTCGAGCGCCACCCGGGCCTGTACATGCAGACCCACGTGGCCGAGAACCGCGACGAGGTACGCTGGGTGGGCGAGCTGTTTCCGCAGGCCCGCAGCTACCTCGACGTGTACCACCGCCATGGCCTGCTGAACGAGCGCGCCGTGCTGGCGCACGGCATCTGGCTCGATGCCCACGACCGGGCGCTGCTGCGCGACACCGGTGCACAGATCGCCTTCTGCCCCAGCAGCAACCTGTTCCTGGGCAGCGGCCTGTTCGACTGGCAGGCGGGGGTCGATGCCGGCCACCGCGTCAGCCTGGCCACCGACGTCGGCGGCGGCACCAGCCTGTCGATGCTGCGCACGCTGGCCGAGGGCTACAAGGTGCAGGCCCTGCGCGGCCTGCGCCTGAGCGCCTGGACGCTGCTGCACGCGGCCACGCGCGGCGCGGCCGAATCGCTGGGCCTGGCGCACGAGATCGGCCATCTGGAGGCCGGCGCCGCGGCCGACGTCGTCGTCTGGGACTGGGCGGTGGGCGAGCCCGCCACCCACCGCGACGCCCTCGCCCGCGGCGCCTTGCCCGGGCTGGCCGCGCAGGACCTGCATGCGCGCGTCTTCGCCTGGCTGATGCTGGGCGACGAGCGCAACCGGGTCGCCACCTGGGTGGCGGGGCGTCTGCACGGCACGGGCCCGTGAGGTCCGTCCGTCAGCCCGCCTGCCCAGCCCACTGGTATGGATATTGCGGTATTCCGTTTGGTACACCAGCGGTTTCGAGACCACCCCACCCACCTTCGAGAGGAAGCCCATGCCGCCCCTGAAACCCCTCCTGCGCACCACCGCCGCCGCCCTGCTGGGCACGGCCGCCCTGGCCGGCCACGCCGCCGACTGGAGCGACACCTCGGTCGGCGTGCGCTACGGCAGCAAGTTCGCCGAGCCCTACGGCGCCACGAACATCGGCAAGACCATCGTCGACCTGAACCACGTCAGCGGCTACAAGTACGGCACCAACTTCTTCAACGTCGACATCCTGCTGTCCGACAACAAGGACCCGGGCGGCGGCACCGCCGGCAACCCCGGCGCGCAGGAGGTGTACGTGGTCTACCGCCACATGCTCGACATCGGCAAGGTGACCGGCACCGCCATCAAGTTCGGCCCCGTGCGCGGCCTGGGCCTGACGGCCGGCTTCGACCTGAACTCCAAGAACGACGCCTACGCCTCGAAGAAGCGCATGTTCGTCGTCGGCCCCACGCTGATGATCGACGTGCCGGGCTTCCTGAACCTGTCGGCGCTGGTGCTCAAGGAGAGCAACGCGCCCAACGGCATCCCCAGCCGCTACACCTACAAGACGCATGGCGCGCTCGAGGCCGACTGGGGCATCCCGATCGGGGCGCTGCCGCTGTCGTTCAACGGCTATGCGATGTACATCGGCTCCAAGGGCACGAACGAGTTCGGCGGCCCGACCGCCGCCGAGACGCACATCGACATGAACCTGATGGCCGACGTGGGTGCCATCGCCGGCGGGCCCAAGAACACCTTCAAGCTCGGCCTCGAGTACGAGTACTGGCGCAACAAGTTCGGCAACCCCACCACCAGCGTCATCGGGCCCGGGGCCGGCCCCGGCGCCACGGCCAAGACGCCGATGATCCGCGCCGAATATCATTTCTGATCCGCCCGGTCCCGCACCGCCACCGCCTGCTCCTGCCGCCCGCCCCATGCTCAGGCTCGAGTTGACCGGCATCAGCAAGCAATACCCCGCGGTGCGGGCCAACGACGGCGTGAGCCTGCGCGTCAAGCCCGGCGAGATCCACGCCGTGCTGGGCGAGAACGGCGCCGGCAAGAGCACGTTGATGAAGATCATCTACGGCGCCGTGCAGCCCGACGAGGGCGAGATCCGCTGGAACGGCCGGCCGGTGGCGGTGAAGAGCCCGGCCGAGGCCCGCGCCATCGGCATCAGCATGGTCTACCAGCACTTCTCGCTGTTCGACACGCTGACCGCGGCCGAGAACGTCTGGCTCGGCCTCGACCGCCGGCTGCGCCTGCCCGAGGTGGCGCGCCGCATCGTCGAGGTGGCGCATGGCTACGGCCTGGACGTGGACCCGCAGCGCCCGGTGCACACGCTGTCGGTGGGCGAGCGGCAGCGCGTCGAGATCGTGCGCGCCCTGCTCACCGAGCCGCAGCTGCTGATCCTGGACGAGCCCACCTCGGTGCTCACGCCGCAGGCGGTGGGCCGGCTGTTCGAGACCCTGCGCCGGCTGGCCGAGCGCGGCTGCAGCATCCTCTACATCAGCCACAAGCTCGACGAGATCCGGGCCCTGTGCCACCACTGCACGGTGCTGCGCGCCGGCCGCGTGACGGGCGAGGTCGACCCCACGCAGCAGACCAATGCCAGCCTGTCGCGGCTGATGATCGGCGCCGAGCCGCCGCCGCTGCAGCACCGCGCGCACACGCCCGGCGCCGCGGTGCTGGCCGTGCAGCAGCTCAGCCTGGCGCGGCCCGACCGCTTCGGCGTCGAGCTGCACGACATCGGCTTCGAGGTGCGCGCAGGCGAGATCGTGGGCCTGGCCGGCGTCTCGGGCAACGGCCAGCAGGAGCTGATGGCCGCGCTCTCGGGCGAAGACCCGCGCGCGCCGGCCGGCAGCATCCGGCTGCAGGGGCAGGACATCGCCGCGGCCGGGCCGCGCGCGCGGCGTGCGCTCGGGCTGCACTTCGTGCCCGAGGAGCGCCTGGGCCGCGGCGCGGTGCCCTCGCTGTCGCTGGCGCAGAACACGCTGCTCACGCGCACCGAGACCGTCTCGCGCCGCGGCTGGATCGCCGCCGGCCGCGTGCAGCGCCTGGCCGCCGGGCTCATCGAGCGCTTCCAGGTCAAGGCCGCCGGGCCGCAGGCGCCGGCCAAGAGCCTGTCTGGCGGCAACCTGCAGAAGTTCATCGTCGGCCGCGAGATCGCGGCCGGCCCGCGGCTGCTCATCGTCTCGCAGCCCACCTGGGGCGTGGACGTGGGCGCGGCGGCGCAGATCCGCGGCGAGCTGCTGGCGCTGCGCGACGCCGGCTGCGCGCTGCTGGTGGTGAGCGAAGAGCTCGAAGAGCTGTTCGAGATCAGCGACCGACTGCTCGTGATCGCCAAGGGCCGGGTCTCGCCCAGCGTGCCGGTGGCGCAGGCCACGATCGAGCGCATCGGCGAGTGGATGTCGGGGCTGTGGCCGCTGCCGGCGGACGCGGCGCTGGCGGCCTGAAGCGCGATGTTCAGGCTGGAAGCCCGTCCCCTGCCGTCGCGGCCGATGGCGCTGCTGTCGCCGCTGCTGGCGCTGGCGATCACGGTGGCGGTGGGGGTGGGCCTGTTCCTGCTGCTGGGCAAGGACCCGGCCAGCGGCCTGCGCATGTTCTTCGTCGAGCCGGTGAAGAACCTGTACGCGCTGTCCGAGCTGTCGGTGAAGGCCACGCCGCTGATCCTGATCGCGCTCGGGCTGGCGGTGTGCTACCGGGCCAATGTATGGAACATCGGCGCCGAGGGCCAGTACATCTTCGGCGCCCTCGGCGCGGGCTGGGTGGCGATGCAGGCCGGCCCGGGCACGGCCTGGATGGGGCACTTCATGGTGCTGCCGATCCTGCTGGCGGGGGTGGGGGGCGGCATGGCCTGGGCGGCCGTGGTGGCGCTGCTGCGCGACCGCTTCAACGCCAACGAGATCCTGGTCAGCCTGATGCTGGTGTACGTGGCCAACTTCCTGCTGGGCTGGCTCGTCACCGGGCCCTGGCAGGACCCGCTGGGCCACAACTTCCCGCAGACCATCACCTTCCTGCCGCAGACCCAGGTGCCGCGGCTGGTGCGCGGGCTGCGCGCCAACCTGGGGCTGCCGATCGCGCTGGTGGCGGTGGCGGTGTTCACGGCCTTCCTGTTCCGCACCTACCGCGGCTTCGCGCTGCAGGTCGGCGGCCTGGCGCCGCAGGCGGCGCGCTACGCCGGTTTCTCCTCGCGCGGCGCGCTGTGGACGGCGCTGCTGATCTCGGGCGGCATGGCCGGCCTGGCGGGCGGGCTCGAGGCCGCCGGCCCGCTGGGGCAGCTCACGCCCTACGTGCCGGCCGGCTACGGCTTCGCTGCCATCATCGTGGCCTACGTGGGGCGGCTCAACCCGGTGGGCATCGTGTTCTCGGGCGTGCTGATGAGCATGTTCTACATCGGCGGCGAGCTCGCGCAGTCGCGCCTGGGCCTGCCCAAGGCGCTGACCGGCGTGTTCCAGGGACTGCTGCTGTTCAGCCTGCTGGCCTGCGACACCCTGATCGTGTACCGGCTGCGCTGGCAGCGCGCGGCGCACGCCGCGTCCGCGGCGCCCGGGCCGCGCGCGGCCGCGGCCGGGTCGGAGCGCTAGCGTGGAGGGCTTGGCGCTGCTGATCGCTGCGACGCTGAACGCCGGCACCGTGCTGGCCATTGCCGGCATCGGACTGCTGGTGAACGAGCGGGCCGGCATCCTCAACCTGGGCGCCGAGGGGATGATGCTGGTGGCCGCGATCACGGGCTTCGCCACCGCGGTGCACACCGGCAGCCCCTGGCTGGCCTTCGGCGCCGGGGCCCTGGCCGCGGCGGCGCTGGCCGCCGTGTTCGGCGTGCTGGTGATCTGGCTCAACACGAACCAGGTGGCCACGGGGCTGGCGCTGAGCCTGTTCGGCGGCGGCTTCTCGGCCTTCGTCGGCATCGGCTACGTGCAGGACAAGCTGCCGGTGCAGGCGCAGCACCATGTCCCGCTGCTGGGCGACATCCCGTTCCTCGGGCCGGCGCTGTTCCGCCACAACCCGATGGTCTACCTCACCGTCGCGCTGACGCTGGCGGTGGCGGGGTTCCTCTACCGCACCCGCGCCGGGCTGGTGCTGCGCGCGGTGGGCGAATCGCCCGAATCGGCGCATGCGCTGGGCTATCCGGTGCGCCGCATCCGGCTCGCGGCCGTGGTGTTCGGCGGCGCGCTGTGCGGCGTGGCCGGGGCCTACCTCTCGGTCGTGTACACGCCGCTGTGGGTGGAGGACATGGTGGCCGGCAAGGGCTGGATCGCGCTGGCGCTGACCACCTTCGCCACCTGGCGCCCGACCCGCGTGCTGCTCGGGGCCTACCTGTTCGGCGGCGTGACGATGCTGCAGTTCTACCTGCAGGGCCGCGGCGTGCAGGTGCCCAGCCAGTTCCTGAGCATGCTGCCCTACCTGGCCACGGTGATCGTGCTGGTGCTGATCTCGCGCAACGCCGCCTGGGTGCGCGCCAACATGCCGGCCTCGCTGGGCAAGCCGTTCACGCCCGGGGGCTGATCCTCGTTCCCGCCGAGCCACCTGCCTCGTTGCCCGCCCCCTTGGTCCGCCCCACTGCCCGCCCCGTTGCCCACCCCGTCGAGCGCCCTGCGGCCGAACCCTCACCGCCCCACCCCCACCCCCAGGAGAGAGAACCCATGAACCTGCTCAACAAACGCTCGCTGCTGCGGCTGCTCGGCTGGTCGGCCCTGGCCGGCGCCGCCGCGCTGGCGGCTTGCGGCAAGAAGGAGGAGGCCGCGCCGCCGGCCCAGGCCAGCGCCTCGGCGGCGCCGGCCTCGGCGGCGGCCTCGGCGCCGCTGAAGATCGCCTTCGCCTACCTCGGCCCCGCCGGCGACCATGGCTGGACCTACGCCCACGACCAGGCGCGCAAGGCCATCCAGGCCGCGTTCGGCGACAAGATCCAGACCAGCTTCGTCGAGAACGTGCCCGAGTCGGCCGACGCCGAGCGCGTGTTCCGCGACATGGCCACGCAGGGCAACAAGCTGATCTTCGGCACCAGCTTCGGCTACATGGAGCCGATGCTCAAGGTCGCGGCCGACTTCCCCGACGTGAAGTTCGAGCACGCCACCGGCTTCAAGCAGACCGACAACCTGCGCAGCTACGACAGCCGCACCTACATGGGCGCCTACATGATCGGCCTGATCGCCGGCAAGATGACCAAGACCAACACGCTGGGCGTGGTGGGCTCGATCCCGGTGCCCGAGGTCATCCGCAACATCGACGCCTTCACGCTCGGCGCGCGCAGCGTCAACCCGAAGGTGCGGACCAAGGTGGTGTGGGTGAACAGCTGGTTCGATCCGCCCAAGGAGACCGAGGCCGCGCAGTCGCTGATCAACGGCGGTGCCGACGTGCTGATGCAGAACACCGACTCCACCGCGGTGCTGCAGACGGCGGCCAAGAACAAGAAGTACGCCTTCGGCTGGGACAGCGACATGGCCAAGTTCGCGCCCGAGGCCTGCCTGGCCTCGGCCGTGATCGACTGGACGCCCTACTACACCAAGGCCGTCAACGACGTGCTGAACGGCACCTGGAAGGGCAACCAGAACACCTGGTGGGGCGTCAAGGAAGGCGCCATCGACGTCGTCTCGATCAACAACGAGGTGCCGGCCGACGTGAAGGACCTGGTGGCCAAGGCCAAGGCCGGGCTGCACGACGGCACGCTCGACATCTGGAAGGGCCCGATCGAGGACAACACCGGCAAGGTGCAGATCAAGGCCGGCGAGTCGGCCGACGACAAGTTCCTGGGCGGCCTGAACTTCTACGTCCAGGGCGTGGAAGGCAAGGTGCCGGGCGGCAAGTAGCGCCGGCCAGACGGCAGCCCGGGCCGGGCTGCGGTCCGACGTCACCGTAACCAGCGGCCCGGGCCGAGCCGCTGTCTGACGTCATTGCAGAAGGCGGCCCGGGCCGCCGGCCGGGCGAGTCAGCGCCCGGCTTCGGACACCGCGACGGCCGAGGCGGCCGGGGCAGCCGGGGCAGCCGGGGCAGCCGGCAGCGCCTTGCCGGCGGCGGCGTCGATCTGGCGCACCGCCTGCATCGTGTTGGCCACGTGCTTGTCGGGGTCGAGGCTGCTGTAGACGTAGGCCACGCGGCCGTCGGGCGCGATCACGTAGGAGATGCGGTCGGCCATGTCGCCGGTGACGAAGGCGAGCTTGGCGTCGTAGGCCGTGATGACGTGCGCGCTGGGGTCGGCGGCGACCGCGAACTTGTTGCGGCAGGCCTCGACCGAGAAGCGCTCGATCGTCTGCAGGTCGTCGTGCGAGACGCCGATCACGGTGGCACCGAGGGCCGCGAACTTCGGCGTCGCCTCGGCAAAGTCGTGCGCCTCGATCGTGCAGCCCTTGGTGAAGGCCTTCGGAAAGAAGTACAGCACCACCGGGCCCTTGGCCAGCGCGTCGGCCAGCTTGAAGGTGAAAGGCTTGCCGCCGAGCGCGGCCTGGGCGCTGAAGTCGGGGGCGCGCGCGCCGACGGCCAGCGCCGCCTGGGCGGCCGGCGCCGCCAGCGCCAGCAGCGTGGTGGCGGCCAGGGCCGCGAGCGAGGCTTTCGGGTGGGGCATGGCGGGACTCCCGTGAAAGCCTGGGAGTCTGCCCCGATCCGAGCAGCCGCGCCCGGCGCAGGGGCACATCGGCGTCATGCGCGCGCCGAGACCAGCGCCACCCCGGTGCAGGTCACGCCGATGCCCAGCAGCGTGAGCGCGTTGGGCACCACGCCGAAGAAGGCCCATTCCAGCGCCACCGCGACGATGGGCGTGAGGAAGAACAGGCTCGTGACGCGCGTGGCGTGGCCGCGCCGCATCAGCCCGTGCAGCGCGTTGACGGCCAGGATCGAGGCCATGATCACCAGGTAGGCCACCGCCGCCAGCAGCGCCCAGCGCCAGCGCACGACGAAGCCCTCGACCCCCACCGCCAGCGGGGCCAGCACCGCCAGCGACAGCGCGAACTGGATGACGCTGGCGCTGCGCAAATCGACCTGCGGGCAGCAGACGCGCTGGTACAGCGTGCCGCAGGTGATGGCTGCCAGCGACACGCCCACCGCCACCAGGCTGCCGGTGCTCGCGGCATGCACGTCGACCTTGTGCCACACCACCAGCGCCACGCCCAGCAGCCCCAGCGCCACGCCCAGCCATTGGCGCGCGACCAGGCGCTGGCCCATGAAGCGGTGCGCGAAGACGGCCGTGAACAGCGGCTGCGTGGCCAGCACCAGCGCCGTGATGCCGGCCGACATGCCCAGGTACTGCGCGTAGTGGCTGCCCGAGAGATTGACGGCATGCATCAGCAGGCCGGCCACGGCCACGTGGCCCCATTCGCGGGCCGTGGCCGGCCAGCGCGGCCGGGTCAGGGCCACGACAGGCAGCATGCACAGCAGCCCGAAGCCGTAACGCAGCGTGAGGAAGGTGAACGGCGCGGCGTAGTGCAGCCCGGCCTTGGTGGCCAGGTAGCCCGAACCCCAGACGACGACGAAGAACCAGGCCAGCAGCGTGTCGAAGCGGTCGCGGGTGCTCGGATTCATGGAAGACGCCTTCAAGGCGCCGCGATGCTAGCCGCCGCCGCGCCGTCGGCGATCGGCGCCCCGACCGCCCCGCTGGGCGAGAATCGCGCCCTTCGGCCTCCCGCCATGCAACGCCCCCCCGCCACCCCGGCCCCGGCCGACCCGCCCGAGCTGCCCCCGGCGCTGCAGCGCCAGCTCGCCCGGCGCTACCGGCCGCTGCCCGGGCGGCGCCGGCTGCTGATCGCGCTGCTGTCGGTGGCCACCGCCGTGACGATCTTCTGGCTGCTGATCTACCGCCCCGGCGGCCTGCACGGGCCGCGCTGGCACCCGGGCCGGGCGCTGTGCGCGCCGGGCCAGAGCACCGAATGCGTGGGCGGCCTGAGCGACGCGATCCTGCTGCCGCCGGCGACGCCGGCGTCGGCCGCGCCGCCTTGACCGGGGCCGCGGCTGCGACCCCTTGCGAGCGCTCCGGCCGCCGTGGCCCCCTCGACCGCCGCGCGCGCTCAGCGCGGCCGCGCGCCGAGCGCCACGGCCAGCAGCGTGAAGCTGACGAAGGCCAGCGCCGTGCTCAGCAGGATCACGCGCGCCACGCGGCCGATGTCGGCACCGTAGCGCTGCGCCAGCAGCGCCACGTTGCTGGCGCTGGGCAAGGCCGCGGCCAGCGTCAGCACCGTGATCTGGAAGACCGAGATCGAGGCCCCGAGCCGGCGCGCCGCCGCCGCCAGCAGGCCCACCAGCAGCGGGTGCACGAAGAGCTTGACCGCGGCCAGCGCGAGCGCGCCGGCCAGCGGCGTGCGCCGCGCCGACCGCGCGCCGCCGGCGCCGAGCACGGCCCCGATCGTGAACAGCGCCACCGGCGAGGCCGAATCGGCCAGCATGTGCACCAGGGTGTCGAGCGGCCCCGACAGCCGCACCCCGGCCACCGAGCACGCCGCCCCGAGGGCGATCGCCCAGGGCAGCGGGTTCGACAGCGCCGCGCGCAGCGCCTGCGCCAGCGCCCGCAGCGGCCCCCGGCCCGCAGCCTCCTGGGCCTGCGCCAGCGCGATGCACAGCGAGCTGGTGACGAACAGGTCGGCCAGCACGGTGCAGATCACGGGGCCGGCCGCGGCCGGGCCCATCAGCGCCACCAGCAGCGGCACGCCCATGAAGCCGGTGTTGGGAAAGGCCGCCACCAGCGCGCCGAAGGCGGCATCGGGCAGGCCGGTGCCCGCGCCCAGCGCGGTGCCGACGGTGACCAGGACGATGAGCCCGGCGGCCACCAGGTACACGCCCAGCAGCGCAGGGTTCAGCAGGTCCAGCACCGGCGTGGCGGCGCCGAACCGGAACAGCAGGCAGGGCAGCGCGAAGTACAGCACGTAGACGTTCAGCCCCGGGATGGCATCGGCGGGCAGCACCTGGGCGCGCGCGGCCAGGCCGCCGCAGAGCACGAGGCCGAAGAACGGGACCGTGACGGCGAGAATGGCCTGCATGCGCCGCCGAGTATCGCAAGCGCGCGCCGCACCCCGCGGCGGCTTGCGTAAGCTCGCGGTCCCTGCCCTCTCACCCCCCGCTGCCCCATGGCCTCACCCGTCTTCTCGTTCCTCGGCCGCGCCCTGCGCGGCCTGTGGCGGCTGCTCGACGAGAGCCGGCGCGCGCTGCTGAACCTGCTCATGCTGGCGCTGCTGATCGCCGTGGCCTGGCAGCTGGTGAAGAACGCGCCCCACCCGCTGGCCGCGCGCAGCACGCTGGTGGTGGACCTCACCGGCCGCATCACCGAGCAGGCCGACGGCGTGCGCGCCGGCGCGCTGCAGCAGCTGCAGGGCCAGGGGCCGGAGCCGATGCGGCTGCGCGACGTGGTGGGCGCGCTCGACCTGGCGCGCCGCGAGCCGCAGGTGACGCAGGCGGTGCTGATGCTCGATGCCTTTGCCGGCGCCGGCCAGCCCACGCTGCGCGAGGTGGCCGCCGCGATCGACCGCTTCAAGGCCGCCGGCAAGCCCGTGTACGCCTGGGGCGCCAGCTACGACCAGCGCCAGTACTTCCTGGCCGCGCACGCCACCCAGGTCTGGCTCGACCCGATGGGCCAAGTCGCCATCGAGGGCTACGGCGGCTGGCGCACCTACTACAAGGACCTGCTGGACCGGCTGGGGCTGAGCGCCAACGTCATCCGCGCCGGCAAGTTCAAGGACTACTTCGAGGCCTACACCGCCAACGGCCCCTCGCCCGAGACGCAGCAGGCCGACCAGGCGCTGTACGGCGGGCTGTGGGCCGACTGGCTGGGCGCGGTGGAAGGCGCGCGCAAGCTGCCGCCGGGCAGCCTGATGCAGGGCATCGATTCGCTGCCCGACAGCCTGGCGGCCAGCGGCGGCGACCTGGCCCGCTGGGCGCTGGACCACCACGAGGTGGACGCGCTGAAGACGCGCCAGCAGATGCGCGACGCGCTGATCGCCACCGGCGCCCGCGACGACGCCGGCAAGACCTTCCGCCAGGTGCCGATCGCCGACTTCGTGGCCCGGCTGCGGC
>JAGWMW010000074.1 GCA_028871575.1 Burkholderiales bacterium
CCCCCGGCAGGCGGCCCCACTCGGATGGGGCCGCTGCGCTTGCGCACGGCTTCCATAATCGCGGCCCATGATTCGACTCTTCGTCGGCCTGGGCAACCCCGGACCCGAGTACGAGGCCACGCGCCACAACGCCGGCTTCTGGTGGATCGACGCGCTGGCGGCCCAGCTCGGTGCACGCCTGGTGCCCGAGCGCGCCTACCAGGGGCTGGTCGCGCGGGTGAACCTGCCCGGCCCCGGCCCCGTCTGGCTGCTCGAGCCGATGACCTTCATGAACCGCTCGGGCGCCTCGGTGGCGCCGCTGGCGCGCTTCTTCAAGATCGAGCCGGCGCAGATCCTGGTCGTGCACGACGAGCTCGACCTGCAGCCCGGCCAGGCCAAGCTCAAGTTCGGCGGCAGTGCCGCCGGCCACAACGGCCTGAAGGACATCCAGGGCCTGCTCGGCACGCCCGACTTCTGGCGCCTGCGCCTGGGCATCGGCCACCCGGGCGTGAAGAGCGAAGTCGTGAACTACGTGCTGAAGAAGCCCGCGCCGGACCAGCGCGAGGCCATCGCCCGGGCCCTGGACCAGTCCCTCGCGGCCAGCGAGGCCTTGATGGCCGGCCGCATGGACCAGGCGCTGGCCCTCATCCACGCCCAGCCGCAGCGGCCCAAGCCGCCGCGCCCACCGCAGCCTCGGCCGCCCGAGGACGTCAAGCCGCCCGCCGGAGACCCCTCATGAAGCCTGCCCTGCCATGTGGCCCGATCCGCTTCGGCCGCGCCGGCCTGCTGATGGCGCTGGTCCTGTCGCTGGCCCCGCTGCCGGCGCCCGCGCAGACCGTGTGGCGCTGCGGCGGTGCGGACGGCCGCGGCGTGAGCTACTCCGACCGCCCCTGCGCCGACGGCCGCGCCCTGGCGCTGGCCGACGAGCGCAGCGCCGAGCAGGTGCAGGCAGCGCGCGAGGTGGCCGCGCGCGAGCGCCGGCTCGCCGACCAGCTCACGGCCGAGCGTCAGCAGCGCGATGCGCTGCCGCCACCGGCACCTCGGCACGACCGGCGCGCCCACCCGGCCGCGCCCGCGGCGCTCAGCCCGGCGGCGCCGCGGCGCCCGGGGCCGAAGCGGCGGGCTGCGCCGCCGCCTGAAGACGCTCGTACTTGGCGAGCAGTTGTGCCCGCGACTCCAAGAAAGAAGGGTTGACCGGGATGCAGCTCACCGGGCACACCTGCACGCACTGCGGCTCTGGGAAGTGGCCCACGCACTCGGTGCAGCGATGGGGGTCGATCTCGTAGATCTCGGCGCCCATCGAGATCGCCTGGTTCGGGCACTCGGGCTCGCAGACATCGCAGTTGATGCACTCGTCCGTGATCCACAGGGCCATGGCGGCTTCAGTCCTCGGCTTGCGTGACGCGCTCTTTCAGGCGCCGGAGCACCGAGGGTGCCACGAACTTGGAGACATCGCCGCCGAGGGCGGCAATCTCGCGCACGAAGGTGCCGCTGACGAACTGGTACTGGTCCGAAGGCGTCATGAACACGGTCTCGACCTCGGGCATCAGCTGGCGGTTCATGCCGGCCATCTGGAACTCGTACTCGAAGTCGCTGACCGCGCGCAGGCCGCGGATCACGACCTTGCCGTGGCTGCCGACCACGAAGTCGCGCAGCAGCCCGCGGAACGCCGTGACCTCGACGTTCGGGTAGGGCGCCGCGATCTCGCTGGCGATCTCCAGCCGCTCGGCAATGGTGAACATCGTGCGCTTGTGGTGGCCCGCAGCCACCGCCAGGATCAGGCGGTCGAACAGGCTCGAGGCGCGTCGCATCAGGTCTTCGTGCCCCAGCGTCATGGGGTCGAAGGTGCCCGGGTAGACGGCGGTCAGCGGGGCTTTGAGGGGCACGGCGGGATCCTCCAGGCGCGTCGGTACCGGCGGCGGCGGCAGTGTAGCCGCGGCTAGGCCCTGGCCACGAACAGCTGCGCGCTGACGGCGCCGGCGCGGGCGCTGCGCCAGGGCGCCAGGCCGGACGGGGCGTCCAGCGGCGCCGGCGCCTCGAGGTACAGGAAGCCGCCCTCGACGAGCAGCCGCGCGGCGGCCGCCGCCGCAGCCGCGGCCAGGCCGCTGTCGAAGGGCGGGTCGATCAGCACCAGCTCGAAGCAACGCGGCGCGCAGCGCGCCATCCAGCCCATCGCGTCGGCGCGCTCCACGCGCAGCGCGCCGGCCTGCAGCCGCTGCTGGCTGCGCTGCAGGCTGGCCACCAGCACCGCGTCCTGCTCCAGCAGCAGCACCTGCGCGGCCCCGCGCGAGGCGGCCTCGAACCCGAGCGCCCCGCTGCCGGCGAAGGCGTCCAGCACGCGCCAGCCGGCCAGGTCCTGACCCAGCCAGTTGAACAGGGTCTCGCGCACGCGGTCGGGCGTGGGGCGCAGGCCGGGGCGGTCGGCCACCGGCAGCTTGCTGCGCTTGAGCCGGCCGCCGATCAGGCGCACCTCGTGCCTGAGGGCCGGCCTCGCGGCCGGGCGGGCTCCGGGCTTGACGGCGGGCCTCACAGCCGCACCGCGATGCCGTCGCGTGCGAGCAGCGCCTTGGCCTGGCCGACCGTGAACTCGCCGTAGTGGAAGATGCTGGCCGCCAGCACCGCATCGGCCCCGCCCAGGCGGATGCCCTCGCTCAGGTGCTCGAGCGTGCCGACGCCGCCCGAGGCGATCACGGGCACCGGCACCGCCTCGGCCACGGCGCGCGTCAGGGCCAGGTCGAACCCGCTCTTGGTGCCGTCGCGGTCCATGCTGGTGAGCAGGATCTCGCCCGCGCCCAGCTCGGCCATGCGGCGGGCCCAGGCCACCGCGTCCAGGCCCGTGTTGCGGCGCCCGCCGTGGGTATGGACGTCCCAGCCGGCCGCCTCCCCGGGCCGGCGCTTGGCGTCGATGGCCACGACGATGCACTGCGCGCCGTACTTCTCGGAGGCGGCACGGATCAGCATCGGCTCGGCCACCGCGGCCGAGTTGAAGCTCACCTTGTCGGCACCGGCGTTGAGCAGCCGCCGCACGTCGGCCACCGAGCGCACGCCGCCGCCCACCGTGAGCGGGATGAACACCTGCGAGGCCACCGCCTCGATGATCGGCAGCAGCAGGTCGCGGCCGTCGCTGGTGGCGGTGATGTCGAGGAAGGTCAGCTCGTCGGCGCCCTGCTCGTTGTAGCGGGCCGCGATCGCCACCGGGTCGCCGGCGTCGCGCAGGCCGACGAAATTGACGCCCTTGACGACGCGGCCGCCGGTGACGTCCAGGCAGGGGATGATGCGCTTGGCGAGCAAGGCAAGGACCGGTCAGGCCGCACCGTCGAGTTCGTCGGCGCGCGCCTGCGCAGCCGCGAAGTCGAGCGCGCCGGTGTAGATGCTGCGGCCGCAGATCACGCCCTCGACGCCCTCGGCCTGCACGGCGCAGAGCTGCTCGATGTCGGCCAGGCCGGCCAGGCCGCCGGAGGCGATCACGGGGATGCTCAGCGCCTGCGCCAGCTTCACGGTGGCGTCGACGTTGATGCCGGTGAGCATGCCGTCGCGGCCGATGTCGGTGTAGATGACGGCCTCGACGCCGTAGTCCTCGAACTTCTTCGCCAGGTCGACCACCTCGTGGCCGGTGAGCTTGCTCCAGCCGTCGGTGGCCACCTTGCCGTCCTTCGCGTCGAGGCCCACGATCACGTGGCCGCCGAAGGCGCTGCAGGCGTCTTTCAGGAAGCCCGGGCTCTTGACCGCGGCGGTGCCGATGATGACGTAGCTCAGGCCGTCGTCGAGCAGCCGCTCGATCGTGTCGAGGTCGCGGATGCCGCCGCCGAGCTGCACCGGGATGCGGTCGCCCACGGCACGCACGATGGACTTCACCGCCGCCTCGTTGACGGGCCGGCCGGCGAAGGCGCCGTTCAGGTCGACCAGGTGCAGCCGGCGCGCGCCGGCCTGCAGCCAGCGCCGCGCCATCGCGGCCGGGTCGTCGCCGAAGGTGGTGGCGGCCTGCATGTCGCCCTGTTGCAGGCGGACGCACTTGCCGTCCTTGAGATCGATGGCCGGGATCAGCAGCATGGCTCGTCGTGAGCGGGGTTGTCGCGTGGAGGGACGGGCGGGCTCGCCCGGGGGGTCTCGGCAGTGGCGTCCGGGAGGGGCGTCGGGATCGGCGGTCAGGGCTGCCAGTGCAGGAAGTTGCGGTACAGGGCCAGGCCCTGCTCGGCGCTCTTCTCGGGATGGAACTGGGTCGCAAAAATATTATCCCGCGCCACCGCGCAGGTAAAGACTTCGCCGTATTCGGTCTGGCCTGCCGTGTGCCGCGCCTGGGCCGGGCAGGCGTAGTAGCTGTGCACGAAGTAGAACCAGCTGCCGTCGGGCACGCCGGCCCAGAGCGCATGCGGCTGCTGCGCGACGCGGTTCCATCCCATCTGCGGCACCTTGAAGCGGCTGCCGTCGGGCTGCAGCCGGCCCTCGAGCCGGAAGCGCCGCACCCGGCCTTCGATCAGGCCCAGGCCCGGCGTGTCCTGCTCCTCGCTGTGCTCGAGCAGCATCTGCATGCCCACGCACACGCCCAGCAGCGGCTTGTGGACGGCGGCGTGCCGCACCGCCGGCTCCAGCCCCGAGTCGTGCAGCTCGCGCATGCAGTCGCGCATCGCGCCCTGCCCCGGCAGCACCACGCGGTCGGCGTCCCGCACCGCCTGCGCGTCGCGCGTGACGACGACCTCGAACCCGGTGCCGACGGCCACGTGCATCACCGCCTGCGAGACCGAGCGCAGGTTGCCCATGCCGTAGTCGACGACGGCGACGCGGGGCATGTCAGCCCCGGCCCCGAAGCGCGCCCGGGCCGATCGCCCGCGGCGAAGCGGGATGCCTCACAGGCTGCCCTTGGTGGACGGGATCACGCCCGCCGAGCGCGGGTCCGGCGCCAGCGCCATGCGCAGCGCGCGGGCGAAGGCCTTGAACACCGTCTCGCACTGGTGGTGGGCGTTCTCGCCCTTGAGGTTGTCGATGTGCAGGGTCACCAGCGCGTGGTTGGCAAAGCCCTGGAAGAACTCGTAAGCCAGCTGGGTGTCGAAGCCGCCGATCATGCCGGCCTTGAAGGGCACGTCCATGTGCAGCCCGGGGCGGCCGGAGAAGTCGACCACCACGCGCGACAGCGCCTCGTCCAGCGGCACGAAGGCATGCCCGTAGCGCGTGAGGCCGCGCTTGTCGCCCACCGCCTGGGCCACCGCCATGCCCAGCGTGATGCCCACGTCCTCCACCGTGTGGTGGCCGTCGATGTGCAGGTCGCCCCGGGCCTCGATCTCGAGGTCGATCAGGCCGTGGCGGGCGATCTGGTCGAGCATGTGGTCGAAGAAGCCGATGCCGGTGGCCAGCCGCGCGGCGCCCGAGCCGTCCAGGTCGAGCTGCACCCGGATCTGCGTCTCTTTCGTGTCGCGCTGGACGGTCGCGGTGCGGTTCAAAGGGCTTCCTTCAGGGCGTCGATCAGCTGGGTGGTCTCTTCGGGCGTGCCCACCGTCAGGCGCAGGCAGTTGGCCAGCAGCGGGTGCAGGGCGGAGACATTCTTGACGAGGATGCGCCTGGCCTCGAGCGCCGCGAAGCCGCGCGCCGCGTCGGGCACCCGCGCCAGGATCATGTTGGCTTCGCTGCGAAAGGGCCGCACGCCCGGCAGCGCCTGCAAGGCGGCATGGAGCCGGCTGCGCTGCTCGCGGATGGACTGCGCCTGGCGCGCGTACTCGTCGGCATGCTCCAGCGCGAACAGCGCCGCCTCGGCATTGAGCACGCCGATGTTGAAGGGCGGGCGCAGCTTGTCGATCTCGGCCACGAGCTCGCGGCGGCCCATCAGGTAGCCGATGCGCACGCCGGCCAGGCCGAACTTGCTCATCGTGCGCATCACCAGCACGTGCGGGTGCTGCCGCAGCCAGGCCATCGAATCGCGGCTGGCGAAGGGCTGGTAGGCCTCGTCCATCACCACCAGGCCGGGGGCCGCCTCGATGATCCGCTGCACCGCGGCGGCGTCCCACAGGTTGGCCGTGGGGTTGTTGGGGTAGGCCAGGTAGATCAGCGCCGGCCGGTGCTGCTCGATCCCGCGCTGCATCGCGGCCTCGTCCAGCTCGAACTCGGCCGTCAGCGGCACGCCCACGAAGCGCAGGCCCTGCAGCCGGGCCGACATCTCGTACATCACGAAGCCCGGCACCGGGGCCAGCACCACGGCGCCCGGCACGTCGCAGGCCAGGCTGAGCATGGTGATGATCTCGTCGGAGCCGTTGCCCAGCGTCAGCGCGCAGCCTTCGGGCAGCGCTGCGTGTGCGGCCAGCGCCGCCTTCAGGTCTTCGGTGCGCTGCGCCGGGTAGCGGTTGATGGCCACCTGCGCGAGCCGCTCGCCCAGCGCCTGGCGCAGCGGCGGCGGCAGGCGATGCGGGTTCTCCATCGTGTCGAGCTTGATGAAGCCGGCACTGGGCTGCACCGCGTAGGCGTGCATCGACTGCACGTCCTGGCGCAGGGTCCGGGCCATGCGCTCGGCCAGGCTTGCGTTCATGGGCGAGGCCTCCTGCGGTCGTACCTCTCCCCGTCGCCCGGGCCGGGCCGGGTCGATGCGCCCCGGGCGCGAAACCCGAGCGCTGCGCGCAGGGCGCGTTCGTTGGCGTCGCCGTGCCGCGGCTTCTCGGCCGGCCATTCGCCCCCCGGGCGCGACACGCTGGCGTGGCGCCGCGCCGCTTCCATGCGGGCCCAGTCGGCGACCGAATCTTGCATCGTGACGGCGACGTTCTTCATGGCGGGATCGGACGGTGGCTCGAAGCTAACACGAGCTTCGTGCCACACGACGTTCGTGTGACTTCATCATTCGAGCTGCAGCACCATCTTTCGCTCGCCGTGCTCGACTTCGCCGGTGTAGGTGAACCCCAATTTTTCGTAGAACGCGCCGGCGTGGCCGGGCAGGTCGACATGGGACAGCCCGACCTGCGGCCGCCCCTGCGCACGCGCCTGCTGCAGCACCCAGGCCATGGCCAGCCGCCCGTAGCCGCGCCGTTGGTGGCCGGCATCCACCAGCAGGCGCCAGACGTCGAGCCGGTCGGCCGGACGGACCGGGTCCAGCCGGGCGTCGTAGAGCAGCAGCAGGCCCACCGCCGTGCCGCCGTCGAACATCGCCAGCGCCCGGCCGGCGGGCTCGTAGGCGGCCTGCGCGAGCGAGCGGTCCACCGGCGCCACCAGCCGTTGCTGGCCCTCGGCCACCCGCAGCGCGAGCACCGCCTCGAGGTTGCCCGCATCCACCGGCCGCACGCTGAAATCCACGGGCCGCGGCGTCACGCCGGACGCGGCCGGCGGGCCCTCCAGCCGCAGCTCGGCCGCGCGCGCGTGGGCCTGCAGGCCTTCGCCCCAGGCCAGCTCGGCCGCGATCGGCCCCAGCACCTGGGCGCCGGCGGGGGTGACCTCGATCAGGCTGGTGCGCTTGACGAAGTCGTACACGCCCAGCGGCGAGGAAAAGCGCGCCGTGCCCGAGGTGGGCAGCACATGGTTCGGGCCGGCGCAGTAGTCGCCCAGGCTTTCGCTGGTGTAGGCGCCGAGGAAGATCGCGCCGGCGTGGCGCAGCAGCGGCTCCCAGCGCTGCGGCTGGCGCGAGCTGACCTCGAGGTGCTCGGGCGCGATGCGGTTGCCCAGGGCGCAGGCCTCTTCCATGCTGCGCGTGAGGATGAGCGCGCCGCGGCCCTCGAGGCTGGCGCGGATGACGGCCTGCCGGGGCAGCGTGGGCAGCAGCCGCTCGATGGCCTCGGCCACCGCGCCGAGGTAGGCCGCGTCGGGGCAGAGCAGCAGGCTCTGCGCCAGCTCGTCGTGCTCGGCCTGGCTGAACAGATCCATCGCCACCCAGTCGGGCGGCGTGCTGCCGTCGGCCAGCACCAGGATCTCGCTCGGGCCGGCGATCATGTCGATGCCGACCTGGCCGAACACCTGCCGCTTGGCGCTGGCCACGTAGGCATTGCCGGGGCCGGTGATCTTGTCCACCCGCGGCACCGTGGCCGTGCCCCAGGCCAGGGCCGCCACGGCCTGCGCGCCACCGAGGGTGAACACGCGGTGCACGCCGGCGATGTGCGCGGCCGCCAGCACCAGGGGGTTGCGCTCGCCCCGGGGGGTGGGAACGACCATCACGATCTCGCCCACCCCCGCCACCTGCGCCGGGATCGCGTTCATCAGCACGCTGCTCGGGTAGGCCGCCTTGCCCCCCGGCACGTACAAGCCCACGCGGTCCAGCGGCGTGACCTTCTGGCCCAGCAGCGTGCCGTCGGCGTCGCGGTAGCTCCAGCTGCGGCTGCTGGCCTCGAGCTGGCGCTGGTGGTAGGCCCGCACGCGCCCCGCCGCGGCCTCGAGCGCGTGCCGCTGCGCCGGCGTGATGGCGTCCAGCGCAGCGCGCAGCTCGGCCGACGGGATCTCCAGCTCGGCCAGGGTCGCCACCTGCACGCCGTCGTAGCGCGCGGTCAGCTCGAGCAGCGCCGCGTCGCCGCGCGCGCGCACGTCGGCGACGATCCCGGCCACGCGGGCCTCGATCGCGGCATCGGTCTCGGCCGACCAGTGCAGCACGTGCTGCAAAGCGGCCTCGAAGCCGGCCGCCGAGGTGTCGAGGCGGCGCAACGCCAGGCTGCTCATCCGGCAACCTCCGCGCCGTGCACTGCGGTGCGAGCCCGATCGGGCGGCCGGGCGCGTCTCATCGCCTGGCCTCCACCGCCGCCTCGAAGGCATCGATCAGCGCCCGCAGGGGCTCGCGCTTGAGCTTCAGCGCCGCCGGGTTGACCACCAGGCGCGAGGAGATGTCCATGATCCGCTCCACCTCGACCAGCTGGTTGGCCGCCAGCGTGCTGCCGCTGGAGACCAGGTCGACGATCGCATCGGCCAGCCCGGTCAGCGGCGCCAGCTCCATCGAGCCGTAGAGCTTGATCAGGTCGACGTGCACGCCCTTGGCCGCGAAGTGCCGGCGCGCGAGCTGCGTGTACTTGGTGGCCACGCGGATGCGCGAGCCCTGGCGCACGGCGCGGGCGTAGTCGAAGTCGGCGCGCACGGCCACGCTCATGCGGCAGCGCGCGATGGCCAGGTCCAGCGGCCGGTACAGCGGGATGCCGCCCACCGCATCGCTGGCCTGCGCGTGCTCCAGCAGCACGTCCAGGCCGGCCACGCCGAGGTCGGCCCCGCCATGCTCGACATAGGTGGGCACGTCGCTGGCGCGCACCAGCACCACGCGCAGGTCGCTGCGGTTGGTGGCCAGGATGAGCTTGCGGCTGCGCTCGGGGTCGTCGCGCACCTCGATGCCGGCGGCCCGCAGCAGCGGCAGCGAGTCGTCGAAGATGCGGCCCTTGGACAAGGCGAGCGTGATCATCGGGGGGCTTGGCGCCAGTGCACGCGGGAGGGGCCACCGCAGACCACGCGCCGGCGGCGCGCGGCGGCACCCCGCGGCGCACCGCAGGGTCCTTCAGTGGGGGTGGTGCGCAGCCGCCGCGCCGGCAGGCGGCTCGGCGGCGAACTCGGCGGGGGTGAGCGTCTTCATCGACAGGGCATGAATCTGCTCGCGCATTCTATCGCCCAGCGCCGCGTAGACACGCTGGTGGCGCCGCACCCGCGGCAGGCCCTCGAACTCGGCCGCGACGATGGTGGCGAAGAAGTGGCGGCCGTCGCCCTCGACTTCGACGCGCTGGCAGGCGAGCCCGGCGGCGATGAAGTCTCGAACCTGTTCGGGGGTGGGGTCGGCCATGCGGCGATTGTCTCAGGCTCGGGGCGCCGGCGACTCAGGCGCGCAGCTTGTAGCCGCTGGCCAGCAGGCGCAGCGCCACGCTGGAGACGATGGCGAAGGCCGTGCCCACCACCGCCAGGCCCAGCCAGGGCGAGACATCGCCGGTGCCGAAGAAGCCGCTGCGGAAGCCGTCGATCATGTAGAAGAAGGGGTTCAGGTGGCTCACCAGCAGCCAGGCGGGCGGCAGCGAGTGCACCGAGTAGAAGACGCCCGAGAGGAACGTCATCGGCATGATGACGAAGTTCTGGAACGCTGCCATCTGGTCGAACTTGTCGGCCCACAGGCCGGCGATCAGGCCCAGGGCGCCCATCATGCCGGCGCCCAGGGCGGCGAAGACCACGACCCACCACGGCGCGGCCAGCGACAGCGGCGCGAACCACACCGTGACCAGCAGCACGCCCAGCCCGACGATGAGGCCGCGCACCATCGAGGCGCCCACGTACGCGGCGAACCAGGCCCAGTGCGACAGCGGCGTGACGAGCAAGAACACCAGGTTGCCGGTGATCTTGCTCTGCACCAGCGAGCTGCTGCTGTTGGCGAAGGCGTTCTGCAGCACGCTCATCATCACCAGCCCCGGCACCAGGAAGCTGACATAGCCCACCCCGGGCAGCGGCTGCACGTGGCTGCCCAGCACATGGCCGAAGATCAGCAGGTACAGCACGGCGGTCAGCACCGGCGCGGCCACGGTCTGGAAGGCCACCTTCCAGAAGCGCAGCAGCTCCTTGCGGAAGAGCGAACCCGCGCCGTCGAAGTTCATGCGCTCACGCCTTCCTGCATGATCTCGAGGAACACGTCCTCGAGGTCGGCGCGGCCGATCTCGAGGTCCTCGACCTTCACGCCGCCGGCGCGCAGCGCGGCCAGCAGCGCCTCCACCTCGGCCGCGTCGTGGGCCTGGGCCTGCACGATGCGGCCCGTCACGCGCGAGACCGCGGCCACCGCCGGCGGCAGCGCGCTGTCGGTCTTGAAGCGCAGCATGGTGCTGGCGCGGCCGGCCAGCAGGGCCGAGGTCCGGTCCAGCGCCACCACGCGACCCTGCTTGAGCATCGCGATGCGGCCGCACAGGGCCTCGGCCTCTTCCAGGTAGTGGGTGGTCAGCAGCACCGTGTGGCCCTGGCGGTTCAGCCGCGCGATGAAGTGCCACAGGGTCTGCCGCAGCTCGACGTCGACCCCCGCCGTGGGCTCGTCCAGCACGATCACCGGCGGCCGGTGCACCAGGGCCTGCGCCACCAGCACGCGCCGCTTCATGCCGCCCGAGAGCTGGCGCATGTTGGCGCCGGCCTTGTCGGCCAGGCCGAGCTCGGCCAGCAGCTCGTCGATCCAGGCGTCGTTGTGGCGGATGCCGAAGTAGCCGCTCTGGATGCGCAGGGTCTCGCGCACGCTGAAAAACGGGTCGAACACCAGCTCCTGCGGCACGATGCCCAGAGCGCGACGCGCGGCGGCGTAGTCGGCCACCACGTCGTGGCCCATCACGGCCACGCGGCCGCGGCTGGCCCGCGCCAGGCCGGCCAGGATCGAGATCAGCGTCGTCTTGCCCGCGCCGTTGGGGCCCAGCAGGCCGAAGAACTCGCCCGGCGCGATCTCGAACGACACGCCGTCCAGCGCCTTGAACGCGCCGCGCGCGCCCACGTAGGTCTTGTCGACCTGGTCGAAGCGGACGGCGGCGGGCGGCAGCGGCGGGGCGAGCATGTTCGGTCGGGGCGGCAGGCGCGGGATTGTAGGCAGGCCCCCGCGGCCGGCCCCGCGCCACAATCGCGGCCATGGTTGCGCCGAAGAAGCCGCGCCGCACCGCCGAGCGCATCCTCGAGACCACGCTGGCGCTGTTCAACCAATTTGGCGAGCCCAATGTCAGCACCACGCTGATCTCGGCCGAGCTGCGCATCAGCCCCGGCAACCTCTACTACCACTACCCGGCCCGGGACGAGCTGACCAACGGCCTGTTCGACCGCTACGAGCGTGCGCTGGCCGAGCTGCTGCAGGCCGCCGACGGCGTGCGCGACGTCGAGGACGCCTGGCTCTTCGTCCACATGCTGTTCGAGCTGGTCTGGAACTACCGCTTCCTGTACCGCGACCTCAACGACCTGCTGAGCAAGAACCGCCGCCTGGAGACGCATTTCCAGGCCGTGCTGCGCGACAAGGCGCGCGCGATGCATGCGCTGCTCGACGGCCTGTCGCGACACGGCGGCCTGAGCCTGCCCGGCGCCGAGGCCGCGCCGCTGGCGACCTCGATGGTGGTCATCGTCACCTACTGGCTGAGCTTCGAGTACGTGCGCGACCCGCGCCATGCGCTCGAGCCCGGGCGCGCCGCCAGCGCCCTGGGCCGCGGCGCTTACCACGCGCTGGCGCTGCTGCTGCCGCACCTGGACGCCCCATCACGGGCCCACCTGCAGGCCCTGGCCCAGGCCTACCTCACCGCCTAGGAACGCCCATGCCCACCGTCCCGCCCGCCACCGACCTGGCCGACTGCACCGCCACCGAGCTGCTGGCGCTGTACCGCAGCGGCCAGGCCTCGCCCCTGGAGGCCACGCAGGCCGCGCTGGCGCGCATCGCGCGCCACAACCCGCGGCTGAACGCCTACTGCCTCGTGGCCGAGGAAGACGCCCTGGCCAGCGCGCGCGCCAGCGAAGCCCGCTGGCAGCGCGGCGAGCCGGCCGGCCTGCTCGACGGCGTGCCGGCCTCGATCAAGGACCTGATCCTCACCCGCGGCTGGCCCACGCGGCGCGGCAGCCGCACCGTCGATGCGGCCCAGCCCTGGGCGGAGGACGCGCCGGCCACCGCGCGGCTGCGCGAGGCCGGTGCCGTGCTGCTGGGCAAGACCTGCACCCCCGAGTTCGGCTGCAAGGGCGAGACCAATTCGCCGCTGACCGGCATCACCCGCAACCCCTGGGACGCCAGCAAGACGCCGGGCGGCTCCTCGGGCGGCACGGCCGCGGCGGTGGCCGCCGGCATGGGCCCGGTGTCGATCGGCACCGACGGCGCCGGCAGCGTGCGCATCCCGGCCGCGTTCTGCGGCAACTTCGGCCTGAAGCCCAGCTTCGGCCGCGTGCCGGCCTACCCGCTGTCGCCCTTCGGCACCGTGGCCCACATCGGCCCGCACACGATGAGCGTGCCCGATGCCGCCCTGATGCTCACTGTGCTGAGCCAGCCCGACGCGCGCGACTGGACCGCGCTGCCGCCCGAGGGCCGCGACTGGCGCGTGGGCCTGGACGACGGCATTCGCGGCCTGCGCGTGGCCTGGTCGCCGACCCTGGGCTACGCCAGGCAGGTGCACCCCGAGATCGCCGCGGCCTGCGCCGCCGCGGTGGCGATGCTGGCCGCGCTCGGGGCCCACGTGGAGGCCGTCGACCCGGGCTTCGACGACCCGCTGGAGATCACCTGCGGCCTGTGGTTCGCCGGCGCCTGGACGCTGTGGAGCAGCCTCGCGCCCGCGCAGCAGGCCGTCACCGACCCCGACTTCGCGGCCGAGGCCGAGCTCGGCTCGCGCCTGGGCCTGCTCGAGGTGCAGCGCCTGCACCTGCGCCGCGGCGCCCTGGGCTCGCACATGCGCCAGTTCATGCAGCGCTACGACCTGCTGGTCACGCCCAGCGTGGCGGTGCCGGCCTTCGAGGCCCGGCCCGCCGGCCACAGCGTGCTGAACGAGCCCGAAATGCTGGGCTGGACGCCCTTCAGCTACCCCTTCAACCTGACGCAGCAGCCGGCCTGCAGCATCCCCTGCGGCCTGACCGCCGCCGGCCTGCCGATCGGGCTGCAGATCGTGGGCCCGATGTTCGGCGACGCGCTGGTGCTGCGGGCGGCACGGGCGTTCGAGAGCGTGCAGCCGATCCCGCGGCCACGGCTGACGTAGCCGGCGCGGGCGCAGCGGCGCCAGCGCCGCCGGCCGCGGGCTGCGGCTCGAACTACTTCGCCATCCCGGTGTCGTGGCCCATCGCGTCCTTCTTCATGGCGTCGTGACCCATCGCATCCTTCTTCATGGCGTCGTGACCCATCGCATCCTTCTTCATGGCGTCGTGACCCATCGCATCCTTCTTCATGGCGTCGTGGCCCATCGCGTCCTTCTTCATGGCGTCGTGGCCCATCGCGTCGTGCTTCATGCCAGCGGGCTTCTTCATCGCGTCCTTCGCCATCGCGTCCTTGGTCATGGCGTCGTGCTTCATTGCGTCGTTCGTCGTCGCGTCCTGGGCGAAAGCGGCGCCGCTGGCGGCGAGCAGGCAGGTCAGGGCGAGGGTGGCGGTGAGGGTCTTCATGGTGCGGTCCTTGT
>JAGWMW010000282.1 GCA_028871575.1 Burkholderiales bacterium
GTCACGCGGGTGCTGATGACGGTGCGCATCCAGAGCCAGGACCAGGTGGCGCAGGCCGCGCAGGCGATCGAGGCCCAGGCCGGCCTGCTGGCCAACGTGACCTACACCCACCCCAACGAGGACGGCAGCGTCTCCTCCGAGGCCGACCCGGCCGTCGCCGCGGCGGCGTCGGCCGCCGCCGTGGCCACGATGCCCAAGGTCGGCCGCAACGACCCCTGCCCCTGCGGCAGCGGCAAGAAGTTCAAGCTCTGCCACGGCAAGCTCGCCTGAGCCGGAGCGCCGCGCCATGCCCGTCAACCTGAGTGCACCAAGGCCCGAGGACCTGCACCCGGTGGCGGGCCTGCGCATCGGCGTGGCGATGGCCGGCATCCGCAAGCCCGGCCGGCGCGACCTGGTCGTCTTCGCGCTCGATGCAGGCTCGAGCGTGGCCGGCGTGTTCACCGCCAACCGCTACTGCGCCGCGCCGGTGCAGCTGTGCCGCGAGCACCTGGCCCGGCCGGGCAGCGCCCCCCGGGCGCTGCTGGTCAACACCGGCTGCGCCAATGCCGGCACCGGGGCCGACGGGCTGGCGCGCGCGCGCCGCAGCTGCACGGCGCTGGCGGCGCTGATGGGCCTGGCCCCCGAGCAGGTGCTGCCCTTTTCGACCGGCGTGATCATGGAGCCCCTGCCCTTGGAGCGCCTGGAGGCCGGCCTGCCAGCCGCGCTGGCCGCGCTGCAGCCCGCCGGCTGGGCCGAGGCGGCCCAGGGCATCATGACCACCGACACGCTGCCCAAGGGGGCCTCGCGCCAGCTCGCCATCGACGGCCGCACCGTCACCGTCACCGGCATCTCCAAGGGCGCCGGCATGATCCGCCCGAACATGGCCACCCTGCTCGGCTTCATGGCCACCGACGCCGTGATCGAGCCCTCGCTGCTGCAGCCGCTGCTGCAGCGGGCGGCCGATCTCAGCTTCAACCGCATCACGGTCGACGGTGACACCTCCACCAACGACTCGTTCATGCTGATGGCCACCCAGCGTGCCGGCCATGCCGCGATCACGAGCCTGGACTCGCCCGCCGGCCGCGCGCTGAGCGAGGCCGTGGTGGCGGTGGCGGTGCAGCTGGCGCAGGCCATCGTGCGCGACGGCGAGGGCGCCACCAAGTTCATCACCGTCCAGGTGCAGGGCGGGCGCGACGCCGCCGAGTGCCGGCTGGCGGCCTACGCGGTGGCCCATTCGCCGCTGGTGAAGACGGCCTTCTACGCCAGCGACCCCAACCTCGGCCGCATCCTGGCCGCGGTGGGCTATGCCGGCATCGCCGACCTCGACCCCGGGCTGATCGACCTCTACCTGGACGAGGTGCACGTGGTGCGCGAGGGCGGCCGCCATCCCGGCTACGCGGAGGAAGACGGCCAGCGCGTGATGCAGCGCAGCGAGATCACGGTGCGCATCGACCTGCACCGCGGCCCGGCCGAGGCGACGGTCTGGACCTGCGACCTCTCGCACGACTACGTCAGCATCAACGCCGACTACCGGTCTTGATGCCCCTGCCCCGCCACGCCTGCGGTCCCCGCTGCCGGGGGGGAGTCGGCGCCGGCGGCCCGGCCGGCCCGGCGGTGCGGTGCACGCGGAGCCTGCAGCACCTGCGGGACCTGCAGACCGGGGTGGCGTCGCGTTGAGCTGGCCCAAGCTGCCGCCCGGCGACCTGCTGCGCGACCCGTCGTACCTGCGGCTGTGGAGCTCGATCCTCACCAGCAGCTTCGGCAACCAGGTGATGCTGCTGGCGCTGCCGCTGACGGCCGCGGTGCTGCTGCATGCCAGCCCCACGCAGATGGGCCTGCTGACGGCGGTCGAGCTGCTGCCCTTCGTGCTGTTCTCGCTGCCGGCCGGCGTCTGGCTCGACCGCGTGCGCAAGCTGCCGGTCTACGCAGTGGGCGAGTCGCTGATCGCGCTGGCCGCGGCCAGCGTGCCGCTGGCCTGGTGGCTGGGCTGGCTCGCGATGGGCTGGCTCTACGCGGTGGCCTTCATGCTCGGCCTGGTGCACACGGTGGCGGGCACCGCGGCCCAGGTGGTGCTGACGCAGGTGGTGGCGCGCGACCGGCTGGTCGAGGCACATGCCAAGAACGCGCTGGCCACCTCGGGCGCCGAGGTCGCCGGGCCGGGCGTGGCCGGCGGCTTGATCCGGCTCTTCGGCGCACCGGTGGCCCTGCTGGTCAACGCCGCGCTGCTGCTGGGCTCGGCCCTGATCCTGCGCGGCTTGCCGGTGTACGAGCGGCGCGAGCCGCGGCCCGATGCGCATTTCGGGCGCGACCTGATGGCCGGGCTGCGCTTCGTCGTCCGCCAGCGCCTGCTGCTGACGCTGGCGGTGCTGATGGGGGTGTGGCAGATGAGCCACTACGCGGCGATGACGGTGCAGATCCTGTTCGCGACCCGGGTGCTGGGCCTGTCGGAGCAGGCGGTGGGCCTGTGCTACATGGGCGTGGGCCTGGGCACCATCGGCGGCAGCGTGTTCGGCCGCCGCATCAGCCA
>JAGWMW010000283.1 GCA_028871575.1 Burkholderiales bacterium
GGCCCTGACGCTGCCGGCGGGCCCTGCCGGCACGAACGAGGCCGTTGAGCTCGGCGCGCGCTGGCACGGTCTGGCGAAGCGGCTGGCCGAGACCGGCGCGCTGACCGCGCTGGCGCGCGAGCTCGCCTTCCAGGGCGGGCTGCGCGCCATCGACGAGGCGGCCGAGCCGCCGCGCTGGCACCTGGTGGTCGAGCGCGAGTCGCTGCGCAACCCGGCGCTGCGCGACCGGCTCGCTGCTGCGCTGGCGGCCGAGCTCGGCCACGCCCTCGAGCTCGAGCTCGAGGCCGGCGTGCCGGCCGACTCGCCGGCCCGGCGCGAGGCCGCCGAGCGCCAGCGCCGCCAGGCCGCGGCCGAGGCCGCGATCCAGGCCGACCCGGTCGTGCGCGGGCTGCTGTCGCAGTTCGAGGGCTCGCGCATCGTGCCCGGTTCGATCCAACCCGTCTGAGCAACCAGGAAGCCCCCGCCATGATGAAGAACCAACTCGCCGGCCTGATGAAGCAGGCCCAGGCCATGCAGGACAACATGAAGCGCGCCCAGGACGAGCTGGCGCAGATCGAGGTGGAAGGTGAGTCGGGCGCGGGGCTGGTCAAGGTCACCATGACCTGCAAGCACGACGTGCGGCGCGTGGCCATCGACCCCAGCCTGCTGGCCGAGGACAAGGACATGCTCGAAGACCTGGTGGCTGCCGCCTTCAACGCCGCGGTGCGGCGCGCCGACGAGGTCAGCGCCGAGAAGATGGGCAAGCTCACTGCCGGGCTGCCCCTGCCCCCCGGCATGAAGCTGCCCTTCTGAAGAGGCCGGCGCCGCGGTGGCCGACCCCTCGCTCGACGGCCTGATCGAGGCCCTGCGCCGGCTGCCGGGCGTGGGCCAGAAGTCGGCCCAGCGCATGGCCTACCACCTGCTGCAGCACGACCGCGAGGGCGCGCGCCGCCTGGCCGGCGCGCTCGAGCAGGCGGTGCAGCGCACGCGCCACTGCGAGCGCTGCGGCACCTTCACCGAGGCGCCGGTCTGCGCCACCTGCGTGGACCCCCGGCGCGACCCGCGCCAGCTCTGCGTGGTGGAGACGCCGGCCGACCTGGCGGCGCTGGAGCGCAGCGGCAGCTACCGCGGGCTGTACTTCGTGCTGATGGGGCGCATCAGCCCGCTGGACGGCATCGGCGCGGCCGAGATCGGTGCCGAGCGGCTGCTCGCGCGCGCACAGGACGGCGTGGTCGACGAAGTGATCCTGGCCACCGGCTTCAGCGCCGAGGGCGAGGTCACCGCGCATGCGCTGTCGCTGGCGCTGCGCGAGCGCGGCCTGAAGGTCACGCGGCTGGCGCGCGGCGTGCCGGCAGGCAGCGAGCTGGAGTACGTCGACCTGGGCACGATCGCCCACGCGATGGGCGACCGGCGCTGAGGCGCTCAGACCGGCTCAGACCCGCTCGAGCACCAGGGCGATGCCCTGGCCGACGCCGATGCACATCGTGCACAGCGCGTAGCGCCCGCCGCCGGCATGCAACTGGTTCACCGCCGTCGTGGCCAGCCGGGCGCCGCTGGCCCCCAGCGGGTGGCCGAGCGCGATCGCGCCGCCGTTGGGGTTGACGCGCGGATCGTCGTCGGCCAGGCCCAGCTCGCGCAGCACCGCCAGGCCCTGGGCGGCAAAGGCTTCGTTGAGCTCGATCACGTCGATCTGCGCCAGCTCCAGTCCGGTGAGCTCGAGCACCCGGCGCGTGGCCGGCGCCGGGCCGATGCCCATGATGCGCGGCGCGACGCCGGCCGTGGCCATGCCGACGATGCGCGCCCGCGGCGTCAGGCCGTGGCGCGCGGCGGCGGCCTCGCTGGCCAGCAGCAGGGCGCAGGCGCCGTCGTTCACGCCGCTGGCATTGCCGGCCGTCACCGTGCCGTCGGGCCGCACCACGCCCTTGAGCCGGGCCAGGGCCTCCAGGCTGGTCTCGCGCGGATGCTCGTCCTGGGCCACGACGATGGGTTCGCCCTTCTTCTGCGGCAGCGTCACCGGCACGATCTCGGCCTGGAAGAAGCCCGCCTGCTGCGCCTGGACGGCATGGCGCTGCGAGCGCAGCGCCATCCGGTCCTGCGCCTCGCGCTCGATGCCGAACTGCGCCGCCACGTTCTCGGCCGTCTCGGGCATCGAGTCGACGCCGTAGCGCTCCTTCATCAGCCGGTTGACGAAGCGCCAGCCGATGGTGGTGTCGTGCACCGCGCTGGCACGGCTGAAGGCGGACTCGGCCTTCGGCATGACGAACGGCGCGCGGCTCATGCTCTCCACGCCCCCGGCGATCATCAGCGCGGCCTCGCCGCACCGGATCGCGCGCGCCGCGCTGCCCACCGCGTCCAGGCCCGAGCCGCACAGGCGGTTGATCGTGGCGCCCCCCACGTCGATCGGCAGCCCGGCCAGCAGGCCGGCCATGCGGGCGACGTTGCGGTTGTCCTCGCCGGCCTGGTTGGCGCAGCCGTAGAGCACGTCGCCGACCGCGGCCCAATCGACCTT
>JAGWMW010000075.1 GCA_028871575.1 Burkholderiales bacterium
CGCCGCCGAGGCCGAGTGCGTGCGCGAGGCCATGGCCGAGGACGGCGCGGCGATGTGCGAGTTCTACGCCGCCTTCGAGGCCGCGCTGGCGCGCGGCGAGCGGCTCACCGAGCTCGACGTGGACGAGCGCCTCGGCGCCGCGCGCGCCCGGCGCGCGGGCTTCGTGGGCCTGAGCTTCAACACCATCGCCGGCTACGCCGCCAACGGCGCGATGCCGCACTACCGGGCCACGCCCGAGTCGCACGCCGTGATCGAAGGCGACGGCCTGCTGCTCATCGACAGCGGCGGCCAGTACCTGGGCGGCACCACCGACATCACGCGCGTCTGGCCCATCGGCCGGGTGGACGCCGCGATGCGGCGCGACTACACGCTGGTGCTCAAGGGCACGCTGGCACTGTCGCGGGCGCGCTTCCCGCGCGGCACGCCGGGCCCGATGCTCGACGCGCTGGCGCGGGCGCCGCTGTGGGAGCAGGGCATCGACTTCGGCCACGGCACCGGCCATGGCGTGGGCTACTTCCTGAACGTGCACGAGGGCCCGCAGAGCATCAGCAAGACCACCCCCGACGCCCACATGGGCATGGAGCCGGGGATGATCACCAGCGTCGAGCCGGGCGTCTACCGCCCCGGGCGCTGGGGCGTGCGGATCGAGAACCTGGTGCTGGCCGTGCCCGCGACCACGCCCGAAGGCGCCGGCTTCGGCGAGTTCCTCGAGTTCGAGACCCTCACGCTGTGCCCGATCGACACGCGCTGCATCGACCGCGCGCTGCTGCGCAGCGACGAGATCGCCTGGCTCGATGCCTACCACGCCACCGTGCGCGAGCGGCTGTCGCCACGACTGCAGGGCGCCGGGCTGGCCTGGCTGCAGGCCCGTACCGAGCCGCTGTAGCGGCCCCCCGCCCCGCGCCGCGGAGCGGGGGCTGCGCTCAGGGCATGAGGTCGGCGCGGATCTCGCCCGCCTTGTGCTGCTCGGAATGCACGTTGACGTACAGGTCGCCGGCGGCATAGGCCTTCATCTGCTCGGGCGAGAGCTTGGCGCCGGGCGGCACCGACCACACCCCGGGCGAGGTCTGGGTCAGCGGGATGATGACCGGGCCGTTCGCCTTCTTGCCCGGGGCCATGTGGATGTGCGCCATCGTGCCGGTGATGCCGGTGGTGGTGACGCTGCCGCTGACGGCGCCGTCGGCCGCCACCGTGATGCTGCCGCTGCCGCTGGCCTCGGTGGTGACGGGCGGCACCTCGTTGGCACCGCTGAGCTTGACCTGCTCGGTGCCGGCCTGCGCCAGCGCCGACCAGGACAGGGCCGCGGCCGCGGCGGCCAGGGCGATGAGCTTCTTGGAAGTGAACGGCATGGAATCTCCTCGAGGGGTGGGGTGGACGACGGCGGGCACTGTAAGCCGGCCGGCGCCGCCGCCGCCCGCCGGCCGGGGATGACCTTGGTCGCGTGTGGCGGGGCGCGCCCGGCGATCAGGCCAGGGCCCGGCCCGTGAGCCGCTCGAGCACGCGCAGCGGCGAGCGCGCCGGCTCGTGCATGCCGGCCACCGGCAGGTGCCACGTTTGCTCCAGCGCGTACTGCCCCCGCATCGCCGCATGCGAGGCCTGGTCGGTGTAGACGAGCCAGGTGCAGCCGGGCTCGAAGGCGTGCGTGACCTGCGGCACGCGGGCCTGGTAGTCGGCGTCGGCCTTCATGGCGTCGTGCAGGCCCAGCATGTAGTGGTCGTAGGCGCTGCGCCGGCGCTTGGTGATGTGCAGCCAGTGCATCAGCGCGCTGCTGCCCGGCGCCGGGGGGCGCAGCCCGGGCAGGAAGCGGCGCGCCACGTCCTCGAAGGGCGCGCCCAGCCGCCACACCCGGGGCTGCCCGCCCGGGTTGACGTTGCTGAACACGCGCAGGATGCGCGTGCCCTGGGTGGGCGAGGACGGGAAGCTGTCGACGTGCAGCCGCGTGTCGTCCTTGCGCCAGGAGATCGTGCGGCCGGCGATCTCGGCCGGGCGGAAGCTGGTGCGCGCCTGCTGCAGCGCCGGCGCGTAGCCGGGCAGCAGGTGCTGCAGCAGCGCCCGCGTGGCCGCGGCGTAGCGCTGCAGCAGGCCCTGCAGCAGCCGCTGCTCGTCGGCGCCCACCTCGGTGCCGCGCACGCGGCCGGTGGCGGGGTCGAGGCTGACGTTCTTGCCCTTGCCCTCGAGCGCCGGCGACAGCAGCCTCGCCTCGTCGCCCTGCAGCACGAAGGGCAGCGCGGGCAGCAGCAGCACGCTGCCCTGCTCGAGCGCGTCGACGGCCAGGGCCTGCTCTGCCGCATCGGCCGGCGCGTCCCAGCGGTCCAGCGAAAGGCGGGTGATCGGGTTCATCGGGCGGTCTCTCCTGCGGCCGGGGCGGGTAGCGTACCGCAAGGCCGCGGCGGGGCTAAATACAATGCCCCTGCCGCTCCTCCCCCCCCAGCGCATGCCCTACTTCAAGATCGCCGTCATCGCCGTGTTCGCGCTGAGCACGGCCTACGTGCACCTGCGCGGGCGGGCGCGGCTGGGCTTCTGGCGCCAGTTGACCGACCACTCGACGTTCATGGCGCCGATCAACTGCTTCCTCTACCTGTTCTCGAAGGCGCCGGCCCGGCCCTACCTGCCGCTGGAGCAGTTCCCCGAGCTGCAGCTGCTGCAGGACCATTGGCGCGAGATCCGCGACGAGGGCGAGCGGCTCTACGCGCAGGGCAGCATCAAGGCCTCGGACCGCTACGACGACGCCGGCTTCAACTCCTTCTTCAAGACCGGCTGGAAGCGCTTCTACCTGAAGTGGTACGACCAGGCGCACCCCTCGGCGATGGCGCTGTGCCCGTACACCACCCAGCTGCTGCAGCGCTTGCCCAGCGTGAAGGCCGCGATGTTCGCCGCCCTGCCCCCGGGCGCGCGGCTGGTGCGCCACCGCGACCCCTACGCCGGCTCGCTGCGCTACCACCTGGGGCTGGTCACGCCCAACAGCGACGACTGCTACATCGACGTCGACGGCCAGCGCTATTCCTGGCGCGACGGCGAGGCGGTGATGTTCGACGAGACCTACCTGCACTTCGCCGAGAACAGGACGCAGACCAACCGCATCATTCTGTTCTGCGACGTCGAGCGGCCGCTGTTCACGCGCGCCGCGGGCGCCATCAACCGCTTCGTCAGCCGCCACTTGCTGGGCGCCGCCACCGCCCCCAACCAGGCCGGCGACCGCACCGGCGGCCTGAACCGGGCCTTCGCCTACATCCAGGTCGTGCGCCTGTGGGGCAAGCGCGTGAAGGCGCGCAGCCGCTTCGCCTACTACGGCCTGCAGTGGCTGGTCTTCGGCGGCCTGCTCGTGCTCTGGCTGTGGAGCTGAGCCCGGGCGCCGGCGCCGGGCCGGACCGCCTGCGCTAGCGCACCTTCGGGCCTGCGATGGGGGTGCGGCTGCTGGTTCCTTTCGTGCGCCTGCTGCGCTGGCTGCCTTTCGGCCTGGTCACGGGTCTGGGCGTCGTCACGGGCTGGCTGATGTGGCTGCCGCCGACGCGGCGCAAGCGCCTGGGCCGGCGCAACCTGGCCGCCTGCTTCCCCGGCATGGCCCCGGCGGAGCGCGAGCGGCTGCTGCGCCGGCACTTCATCGCCATCGCGCAGATGTTCCTCGAGTACGGCTACGGCTGGTTCGGGCCGCGCTCGCAGATCGAGCGCCTGGTGCGCATCGAAGGCCTGGCGCACCTGCAGGCCCTGGAGGGCCGGCCGGTGATCCTGAGCATGCCCCACTTCACCGGCCTGGACCTGGCCGGGCTGCGGCTGTCGCTGGAGGTGCCGGTGGTCAGCGTCTACTCGGGCCACAAGGACCCGGCGCTGGACGCCTTCATGAAGGCCAAGCGGCTGCGCTTCGGCACCGGCATCGTGTTCAGGCGCCAGAGCGGCATCCGCCCGGCCCTGCGCGCGCTGCAGCAGGGCCTGCGCTTCTATTACCTGCCCGACCAGGACCACGGCCCGCGCGATTCGGTGTTCGTCGACTTCTTCGGCGTCAAGGCGGCCACGATCACCGGCCTGTCGCGCATCGCCGCGATGGCCGGCGCCGCCGTGCTGCCCTGCTGGCCGCGCCGCGGGCGCGAGGGCTACACCCTGGTGATCGAGCCGCCGCTGGCCGGCTTCCCCAGCGCCGACCTGCAGGCCGACGCGCGGCGCATGAACGCCGTGATCGAGCAGCAGGTGCTGCAGGCGCCGCACCAGTACTTCTGGCTCCACCGCCGCTTCAAGAGCCGGCCGCCCGGCGAGCCGCCGTTCTACGACGAGTGAGTTCGTCGCCGGCGCCCGCGGCCCCGCCCGTGGCCCCGGCGACCCTGTCCGATCGGCGCTGGCGGCCCAGGCTTGGTACGCAATAGCGCCGGACTAGGGAAAGTCCCAGCCAAAGACTGCAATCCCGTACCGGTGCCTGGCCGCGCCGTATGCACGGCGCCGGGTGTCGAACGTATGGTTGCGTCGTCGTCGCACACGCTGCGGCGCCCGATCGAAGACCACACCCCACCCTCCGAGGAGACACCGGATGAACCTGAAGAGCGCAATCGTCCTGGCGCTGGCGCTGGCCGCCGCCGCCGGGGCCCGCGCGGCGACCGAGCTCGTCGTCGCGACCGTGAACAACGGCCACATGATCGAGATGCAGAAGCTGACGCCCGAGTTCGAGAAGGCCTACCCGGACATCAAGCTGAAGTGGGTCACGCTCGAGGAAGGCACGCTGCGCTCGCGCGTGAGCACCGACATCGCCACCAAGGGCGGGCAGTTCGACGTCATCACCATCGGCATGTACGAGACGCCGATCTGGGGCAAGAAGGGCTGGCTGGAGCCGATCAAGCCCGACGCGAGCTACGACGTCGACGACCTGCTGCCGGCCATCCGCAACGGCCTGTCGGTGAACGGCACGCTCTACGCCGCGCCGTTCTATGGCGAGAGCTCGATGCTGATGTACCGCAAGGACCTGACCGACAAGGCCGGCATCACCTTCCCCGAGCGGCCCACCTGGGACGAGGTGCGGGCCGCGGCGGCCAAGATCAACGACCCCAAGGACGGCGTCTACGGCATCTGCCTGCGCGGCAAGCCGGGCTGGGGCGACAACATGGCCTTCCTGACGACCATGGTCAACAGCTTCGGCGGCCAGTGGTTCAACATGGGCTGGAAGCCGCAGCTCGAGACCAAGCCCTGGCACGACGCGGTCAGCTTCTACGTCGACCTGCTGAACAAGTACGGCCCGCCCGGCTCGGCCGCCAACAGCTTCAACGAGATCCTGGCGCTGTACAACGAAGGCAAGTGCGGCATGTGGGTCGACGCGACGATCGCCGCCTCGTTCATCACCGACCCCAAGCAGAGCAAGGTCGCCGACAAGGTCGCCTTCGCGCAGGCCCCGTATGAAGTGACGAAGAAGGGGGCGAACTGGCTGTGGGCCTGGGCCCTGGCCATCCCGTCCAGCACCAAGCACGCCGACGCGGCGCAGAAGTTCATCAACTGGGCCACGTCGAAGGACTACATCAAGCTCGTCGCCAGCAAGGAAGGCTGGGCCCGCGTGCCCACCGGCACGCGCAAGTCGACCTACGCCAACCCCGAGTTCAGGAAGGCGGCCGTGTTCGCCGACGCCGAGCTCAAGGCCATCGACAGCGCCAACCCCAACGACAGCACGCTGCCCAAGAGCCCGTACGTGGGCGTGCAGTTCGCGGCCATCCCCGAGTTCCAGTCGATCGGGGTCGCCGTGGGCCAGCAGATGAGCGCGGCCCTGGCCGGCCGCGAGACCGTCGACCAGGCGCTCAAGGCCTCGCAGCAGGCGGCCGACCGCCAGATGCGCCGGGCCGGCTACTACAAGTGACCGACTGACCCGCCGCCCACCCGCCGCCGCGGGTGGGCCCCGTGCCCGACCGGGGTGCCGCGGCGCCGCGCCGCCGCCCCGACCGCCGAGGTCTCGCCGCCATGAAAAGACTCCTGCCTCGCGCCCTGATGGCGCCGGCCGTGGCCACGCTCTTCCTCTGGATGATCGTGCCGCTGGCGATGACGCTGTACTTCTCGGCCGTGCGCTACAACCTGATGGAGCCCGGGCCCAAGGTCTGGGCCGGGCTCTCGAACTTCAGGTACTTCGCCACCGACCCCGATTTCGGCGCGTCGGCGTGGAACACCTTCGTGCTGCTCGGCTCGGTGATCGCCATCACCGTGGTGCTGGGCATCGCGCTGGCGCTGCTGGTCAACGAGGCGTTCCCGGGCCGCGGCATCGTGCGCGTGCTGCTGATCTCGCCCTTCTTCGTGATGCCCACGGCCAACGCGCTGCTGTGGAAGCACATGATGATGAACCCGGTCTACGGCGTGCTGGCGCAGGTGTCGATCTACTTCGGCGCCAGGCCGGTGGACTGGCTGACCGACTACCCGCTGTTCTCGATCATCGTGATGGTGGCCTGGCAGTGGCTGCCCTTCGCCTGCCTGATCTTCATCACCTCGCTGCAGTCGCTGGACCGCGACCAGATGGAGGCGGCCGGCATGGACGGCGCCAATGCGCTGCAGAAGTTCTGGTTCCTGACGCTGCCCCACCTGGCCCGGCCGATGGCGGTGGTGATCATGATCGAGATGATCTTCCTGATGAGCGTGTTCGCCGAGATCTTCACCACCACCGGCGGCGGCCCCGGCAACGCCAGCACCAACATCGCTTTCCTGATCTACAAGGAAGCGCTGCTGAACTTCGACGTCGGCGTGGCCTCGGCCGGGGCGCTGTTCGCGGTGGTGCTGGCCAACATCGCCGCGGCCTTCCTGATCCGGATGATCGGCAAGAACCTGGATTGACGAGGCTGCCGCCATGAAGCACCTGACGCTGATCGTTCGCACCGTGGCCGCCTGGGCCGTCACGCTGCTGCTCGTGTTCCCGCTGATCTGGCTCGTGCTGACGGCCTTCAAGACCGAGCAGCAGGCCATCGCCATGCCGCCCCAGCTGTTCTTCAAGCCCACGCTGGCCAGCTTTGCCGAGGTCAACCTGCGCAGCGACTACCTGCTCTACGCGCGCAACGCCGTCATCACGAGCGTCGTGTCGACCCTGCTCGGGCTGGCCATCGCGGCACCGGCCGCGTACTCGATGGCCTTCTTCCGCAGCAAGCGCACGCGCGACATCCTGATGTGGATGCTGTCGACGAAGATGATGCCGGCCGTGGGCGCCCTGGTGCCGATCTACGTGCTGGTGCAAAGCGCCGGCATGCTGGACTCGCTGACCGCGCTCGTCATCGTGTTCACGCTGTCGAACCTGCCGATCATGGTGTGGATGCTGTACTCGGGCTTCAAGGACATCCCGGCCGACATCCTGGAGGCCGCGCGCATGGACGGCGCCGGCGTCTGGGGCGAGTTCCGCTACGTCATCCGCCCGCTGGCCATGGGCGTGCTGGCCTCCACCGGGCTGCTGTGCCTGGTGCTGAGCTGGAACGAGTCGTTCTGGTCGCTCAACCTGGTGTCGGCCAACGCCGGCACGCTGTCCACGCTGATCGCCTCGTACGCCAGCCCGGAGGGCCTGTTCTGGGCCAAGCTGTCGGCGGCCTCGCTGATGGCGATCGCGCCCATCGTCGTCGTGGGCTGGTTCAGCCAGAAGCAGCTCGTGCAGGGCCTCACCTTCGGCGCCGTCAAGTAGAGGAGCGCAGCCATGTCCTTCCTGAGACTCCAGGGCGTCGAGAAGTACTTCGGGCCCGTCCACGCCATCAAGGGCGTCGAGCTGTCGATCGAGAAGGGCGAGTTCGTCGTCTTCGTCGGCCCTTCGGGTTGCGGCAAGTCGACCCTGTTGCGCATGATCGCGGGCCTGACCGAGATCGACGCCGGCCGGCTCATGCTCGACGGCCGCGACATCACCCAGCTGCCCTCGTCCAAGCGCGACCTGGCGATGGTGTTCCAGAGCTATGCGCTGTACCCGCACATGAGCGTGTACGACAACATGTCGTTCGCGCTGCGCCTGGCCCATGTCGACCCGGGCGTGGTGCGGCAGAAGGTGGAGCGCGCCGCCGAGATCCTGAACCTCACCGCGTACCTCAAGCGCACGCCGCGCGAGCTCTCCGGCGGCCAGCGCCAGCGCGTGGCGATCGGGCGCGCCATCGTGCGCGCGCCCAAGGTCTTCCTGTTCGACGAGCCGCTGTCCAACCTGGACGCGGCGCTGCGCGGGCAGACCCGGGTGGAGATCGCCAAGCTGCACCGCGACCTGGGCGCGACCACGATCTACGTGACGCACGACCAGGTCGAGGCGATGACGCTGGCCGACCGCGTGGTGGTGCTGCGCGACGGCGCGATCGAGCAGGTCGGCTCGCCGCTGGCGCTGTACGACCGGCCGGCCAACCGGTTCGTGGCCCAGTTCATCGGCACCCCGCAGATGAACCTCATCGACACCGCCGCGCTGCCCGCGATCGCCTCGCTGGTGGGCGCCGCCGAGTCGACCGAGGGCTGCGTGGGCGTGCGCCCCGAGCACGTGATCGTGCGGCCGCCCGGCGAAGGGCGCCTGGCCGGGCGCGTCGAGCTCGTCGAATCGCTGGGCTCGAACACGCTCATCTATGCCCAGGTCGGCGACCCGGCCCAGGGGGTGCAGATCGTTGCCTCGCAGAGCACCCGCTGCGCCCTGCACCCCGGCGACGCCATCGGCCTGGACATCGCCCCCCACTCGTTCCATCTCTTCGACCGCCAGGGGCAGACCCTGGCCCCCGCGGCCTGACGCCCGAGCGTGGCGCGCGACCGCTTCCACCCAGGAGCCCACCCCATGGCCAGAGAACTCGAAGGCAAGGTCGCCGTCGTCACCGGCGCCGCGTCGGGCATCGGCCTGGCCAGCGCAGAGGCGATGCTGGCCGCCGGCGCCCGCGTGGTGCTGGCCGACCGCGACGAGGCCGCCCTCGCCGCCGCCTGCGCCCGGCTCGGCGAGGCGGCCCTGCCGCTGCGGCTCGACCTGCTCGACCCCGCGGCCTGCGCTTCGCTGGTGCCGCGGGCGCTGGCGATGGCGGGCCAGATCGACATCCTGCATGCGAACGCCGGCACCTACATCGGCGGCGACCTGGTCGACGCGGACACCGCGGCGATGGACCGCATGCTCCAGCTCAACGTCAACGTCGTGATGAAGAACGTGCACGACGTGCTGCCGCACATGATCGGGCGCCGCACGGGCGACATCCTGGTGACCAGTTCGCTCGCGGCCCATTACCCGACGCCCTGGGAGCCGGTCTACGCCTCGGGCAAGTGGGCCATCCACTGCTTCGTGCAGACGGTGCGCCGCCAGGTCTTCAAGCATGGCCTGCGGGTCGGCTCGATCTCGCCCGGCCCGGTGGTCAGCGCCCTGCTGGCCGACTGGCCGGCCGACAAGCTGCAGCAGGCGCGCGAGGCCGGCAGCCTGCTGGAGCCGGCCGAGGTGGCGCAGGTGCTGCTGTTCATGCTGACCCGGCCGCGCGGCATGACGATCCGCGACGTCGTGATGCTGCCCACCCACTTCGACCTTTGAATCCGCGGGGGGATGGCGCGATGGACACCATGAACCTGATCCTGCACGTGGGCCTGGGCTCGTTCCACCGGGCGCACCAGGCCGTCTACCTGCACCGGCTGCGGGAGTCCGGCGACCGGTCCTGGGCGATCGTCGGGGCCAACAGCCGGCCCGACATGGCCCCGACCCTGGAGGCCCTGATCGCGCAGCAGGGCCGCTACACGCTGGAGACCGTGACGCCGGCCGGCGTGCGCCGCTACGAGCGGATCGAGTCGATCGAGCGCGTGCTGCCCTACGAGCCCGACCTGGCCGGCCTGGTCGAGGCCGGCGCCGACGCCCGCACGCGCATCATCTCGTTCACCGTGACCGAAGCCGGCTACTACCTCGATGCGCAGGACCGGCTCGACCCGGGCGCGGCCGAGCTGGCCGCCGACCTGGGCGCGGCCCGCGCGGGCCGCGCCGGCAGCACGATCTACGGCGTGCTGACCGCCGTGCTGCGCCGGCGCATGCAACTGGGCCGCGGCCCGGTGACGCTGCTGAACTGCGACAACCTGCGCCACAACGGCGACCGCTCGCGCCACGGCCTGATGCAGTTCATCGCCGCGGCCGGCGACGACGCGCTGGCCCGGTGGGTGGCCGCGCAGACCTCGAGCCCGAACGCGATGGTCGACCGCATCACGCCGCGGCCCACGCCCGAGGTGGCGCGGCGCGTGCAGGCGGCCACCGGCTGGGACGACCGCGCGCCGGTGATGGCCGAGAGCTTCATCCAGTGGGTGATCGAGGACCGCTTCGTGGCCGGGCGCCCGGCGCTGGAGCGGGTGGGCGTCGAGATGGTCGAGTCGGTGCAGCCCTACGAGGAGGCCAAGATCCGCATCCTCAACGCCACGCACAGCTGCATCGCCTGGGCCGGCACGCTGCGGGGCATGACCTACATCCACGAAGGCACGCAGGACCCGGCGATCCGCCGCCTGGCCCACGACTACGTGACCGACGACGTGATCGCCTGCCTCTCGCCCAGCCCGATCGACCTCGCCGCCTACCGCGACACCGTGCTCGAGCGCTTCGGCAACCCCGCCATCGCCGACACCAACCAGCGGGTGGCGATGGACGGCTACGCCAAGATCCCGGGCTTCATCCGGCCCACCCTGGTCGAGCGCCTGGGCCGCGGCGAGCCGATCGACAGCACCGCGATGCTGCCGGCGCTGTTCCTGGCCTTCCTGCAGCGCTGGCACCGCGGGGCGCTCGCCTACGCCTACCAGGACCAGGCGATGGACCCCGCCGCGGCGCACGCCGTCTGCGAGGCCGCGGACCCGGTGGCCGCCTTCTGCGCCGACACGAAGCTCTGGGGCCCGATCGCCGGCGACGCGCGCCTGCTGGCGGCCCTGCGCGCGGCCGGCGAGCGCGTGGCGTATCTGACGGCCGCGCCCCGCTGAGGCGGCGCTCGACGCCCCGCTGCGGCGATGTCCACGCGCGACCCGGCCCGGCCCCGCCAGCGCCAGCCCGAGCTGGAGCACGACTACGCGCGCTCGCCCGCCCTGGGCTACGAATCGGCGGACGACACCGGGCTCGTGCGCTGCATCGCGCACGGCTTTCCGACGCCGCTGGCACGCTGGCACTTCCACGACGAGTACGAGCTGCACCTGATCACCGCCACCTCGGGCAAGGCCTTCGTCGGCGACTGGATCGGGCCGTTCCAGCCCGGGCACCTGGCGTTGTGCGGGCCTCGCCTGCCGCACAACTGGATCTCGATGGACGTGCCCGAAGGCGGCGTCGCCGAGCGCGACCTCGTGATCCAGTTCGGGCACGCCCCGCTGGCCCATGCCGCCGAGCAGATCCCCGAGTTCGCCGAAGTGATGGCGCTGCTCGAGCGCGCCCGCCACGGCATCGAGTTCTTCGGCCTGTCCGAGCGCGCGCTGGGGCATTTCCACGCCGTCAAGGCCGCCCGCGGCATCCAGCGCTGGGCGGCCTTCTGCGCCTACCTGGCCGACCTCGCGCGCTGCACCGACTTCCGGCTGCTGTCCAGCGTGCGGATGCAGGGAGAGCAGAACGATGCCGAGAGCGACCGCATCAACACGGTGGTCGACCGCATCACCCGCGACTACGCGCAGCCGCTGTCGGCCGCCGGGCTGGCCGCCGAGCTGGGCCTGAGCGAGAGCCGCTTCTCGCGCAGCTTCCGCCGCGCCACCGGCAACACCTTCACCGACTTCGTCAACCGCGTCCGCGTCAACCGGGCCGGCCAGCTGCTGATGGAGACCGACAGCCTGGTGATGCACATCTGCGGCGAGGTGGGCTTCAACAACCTGGCCAACTTCAACCGCCGCTTCCTCGAGGTGAAGGGGCTCACGCCCAGCGAGTTCCGGCGCCAGGCCAGCCAGCGCTTCGGCGGCCGCCAGCCCTGAAGGAGCGCCGCCGTGTTCCTCGGCATCGACCTGGGCACCTCCGAGCTGAAGGTGCTGCTGCTCGACGACCGGCACCGCATCGTCGCCACGCTGGGCGAGCCGCTGGCGCTGCAGCGGCCGCACCCGCTGTGGTGCGAGCAGCACCCGGCCGACTGGTGGGCCGCCACCGACCGGGCGCTGTGCCGTCTGGCCCAGGCGCAGCCGGCCGCGATGGCGGCAGTGCAGGCCGTCGGCCTGTCGGGCCAGATGCACGGCGCCGTGCTGCTGGACGCGGCCGACGGCGTGCTGCGCCCGGCCATCCTCTGGAACGACGGCCGAAGCGGCGCCGCCTGCGCGGCGCTGGAAGCCGCCGCACCGCGGCTGCACGCGATCGCCGGCAACCTGGCCATGCCCGGCTTCACCGCGCCCAAGCTGCTGTGGGTGCGCGAGCACGAGCCCGAGGTCCACGCCCGCGTTCGGCGCGTGCTGCTGCCCAAGGACTGGCTGCGGCTGCAGCTGTGCGGCGAGAGCGTCAGCGAGATGTCCGACGCCTCGGGCACGCTGTGGCTGGACGTCGGCCGGCGGGCCTGGTCGCACGAGCTGCTGGCCGCCTGCGGCCTCGGGCCCGGGCAGATGCCCCGGCTGGTCGAGGGCAGCGAAGTCTCGGGCCGGCTCATGCCGGGGATCGCCGCGCGCTGGGGCCTGCCGGCGGGCGTGCCGGTGGCCGGCGGCGGCGGCGACAACGCGGCCAGCGCCGTCGGCATCGGTGCGGTGCAGCCGGGCCAGGGCTTCGTCTCGCTCGGCACCTCGGGCGTGATCTTCCTCGTCAGCGATCGCTTCCGCCCCGAGCCCGCGGCGGCGCTGCACGCCTTCTGCCACGCCCTGCCCGGCGTCTGGCACCAGATGTCGGTGATGCTGAGCGCGGCCAGCACGCTGCGCTGGGCGACCCGGCTGCTGGGCCTGCCCGACGAGGCTGCCCTGCTCGACCGGGTGGCGCGCCTGAGCCCGGCGCAGCGCGCCGCGGCGCCGATCTTCCTGCCCTACCTGGGCGGCGAGCGCACGCCGCACAACGACCCGCACGCGCAAGGAGTGCTGTTCGGGCTGGGCGCCGACCACGATGCGGCCAGCGTGGGCTGGGCCGTGATCGAGGGCGTGGCCTTCGGCCTGAGCGATGGCTGGGCGGCGATGGGCGCCGCCACGGCCGGGGTGACGCAGCTGTCGCTGGTGGGCGGCGGCGCGCGCAGCCCGCTGTGGGCAGCGCTGATCGCCTCGGCCCTGGGGGTGCCCCTGCACACCCACGAAGGCGGCGAAGCGGGCGCCGCGCTCGGCGCCGCGCGGCTGGCCTGGCTGTGCGCCGGCGGGTCGCCCGAGGCCGTATGCGCCGCGCCGCCCGTCAGCCAGCGCTTCGAGCCCGATGTGGACGAGCAGGAGGCGCTGGGCCGCCGCTACAGCCGCTTTCGCGCACTCTATCCGGCGCTGCGCGGGCGCTTTGTTCGTTAGGCGGCCGCCGACCAGCGCCGATCAACGCAGGTGGGGCCCGGTTGGTGCCGTGACGATCGAGGCGTCCGTGACGTCGCGCGGCCGCTGAGGTCAACCCGGGCCTTCGGCCCGCGCCGCGCGCAGGTCGATCACCGCGGTGTGCGCCGTCTTGTCCTGGATCGCCTGGCGGTTCGGGTCCCACAGCACCTGGAAGAAGCCCAGTCCGCCCGTGGCCACGCCGGCCGCATACCCGCCGTAGCGCTTGAGGCAGCGCATCACCGTCATCGGCTTGCCGGTGAGCTCCACCACCCGCAGGCGGAACAGCTTCTTGCCCACCGTCTGCCCGCCCCACCAGGCCGGCAGCAGCGAGAAGTAGACGATGCCCCAGCCCAGGCCGGCGCCGAGGTCGTCGAGCAGCTGGCCGAGCCTGTCCTTCCAGTGCAGCGGCTTCGGGTGCCGGGCCTCGGCCAGCTCGGCCTCGAGCTGCGCGATGCGCTGCGCATCGCCGAGCCGCGGCGCCGAGGCCGAGGCCGATGCGGCTTGCGCGGCCTCGGCCGCCGCGGCCGACGCCGCCTGCCCCACGACGGC